>CBDUXY010000264.1:0-1601 GCA_965371305.1 uncultured bacterium | reverse complement strand
TAAACGAGTAGATGCACCATTTTTGCTTCTTCGAGTGGGTTAAGGTTTTCTCGCATGAGGTTTTCGTGTGCGCGTTCGAGGTGTGGGTCTTCGGCGTCGGTTGCGCCTTTAACGACGCAATCTATTACGTTCCAATGAAGTAATTTTGCTGCGAGGTAGCGGCGGTGTCCCGCCTCTATTTCGTATTTTTCCCCGAGAAGTTTTACTGTGAGGGGGTTTATTAGTCCGACGTTCCGCATGGAGTCGGCGAGTTCTTCTATCCCGGCAGCGTCGATTGAGTCCCGAGAGGGAAGCTCGGGCTCGTAGATGTCTTTCAGTTTAATACTTTTTATTTGCATCATAGGGTGGCGCCTCCAATGGTTTGATTGTTAGGGTTTTGTTGTCGACGTCTTGCAGTAGCATTATTGACGTCTTTCGGAGTACGTGCTGCCTGACCCAATTTTTTGGCAGGCAAACTAAATACGACCCGCCGATATATTGCAGGCGCATAGTCCATGCGTCTCGCTTTATTGCGTTCTGTTCCGGCATATACCCTCCTTTCTTTTTTTGTTGTGGCGGCCATAACCCGTTGAGCGGTGCCCGAGGCTTTGCTCGAGGGAGCCGCCACAAAAATAGTATATCACAGAACATCTATAAAGTCAAGGGGTATTCCGCATGAGACATAAAGATAATAGGGCAGCGGAGAAAAGGGTAAAGGAAAAGAAGAAAGGAAAACACGATTGTTGATAAAATGTGGATAAATCGGTGGATAACCGATCAAATGCCCTGAATATAAAGTGAAAAAATGGTGTCATTTTTCGACACACTACCCCGTAAGTCCGTGAAAACAAAGGTAGAATTTACTTTAAGTATTGACTTTGAAAAAGTGGTCGTTTTGTCTTTAGAGTTATAGGGTTAGAGTAATAGTTGCACAATATTTGTGCAGTACTCTACTGAAAGGATTATTAATAAGGTAAAGAGATTAGAGGATATACGGCGAAAAAATGTTTTTACTTACAAGGGTCTTTGTTCCTTTCCGTTGTTTTTATCTGGAGTTGTAAAAAAAGTAGTTGTAGTTTTCAACTGCAGTTTTTCTGTCTTATAAGTTCCGGTTTCGATTCTTTAAAGATAGGGTTGTCCTGTTCTGTTGCCGTGTTTTTTTGTATTTTTTCCCGCGCGCCCAAACAAAAGGCGGCGAGAGCCCGAGAGCAGCCGGGCGAACGACGCGCAAGCGCGACCGAGACTGCAAGAGCCGTGCCACTTTTAGACGGCTTGCCGACAAAGTGGCAGGGGTCTTGCAGCGAAGCGAGGGAGCGTAGCAGGCGCGTTGCGGACTGTTGCCATATTTGTCTCGGCAACAGTGGCGAACCCGAGCAAAACGCCGTGCCGTTTTGTGAGGGGAGACGAACCGCCCGCAGCGACGAAGGGAAGCTGCGGAAACACTCAGCCGCACCGAGCCGCCGCGAAAAGATGTTGAGGCGAGAAAAAGGAAACCTGCGGCGAAAGGGACAAGCGAGGAAAGAATAGGAGACGTTCAAAAACTGGGGTGTCGGGCGTGAAACGTGTTTTTTGTTTTTTTGCCGTGGGGGGTAAAATCTCAAACAAAGATATGGAAGTAGCGA
>CBDUXY010000263.1:0-1696 GCA_965371305.1 uncultured bacterium | reverse complement strand
CCGGCGCTGGTTCACCCCGCCCGGCTCTGAAGACTACGAAGTCAAAATTCCGGCGGGTACTGCTAAGACATTTTATGAGAACATAAGTAAAATACCAACGCCTGAGAGACTTAACTTCCATAAACACCGCCTTAGAAAAGGCGACACCCTGTGGAAGATTGCCAGAAGATACGGCACGTCCATAAGGCCCATCATGCACTTGAACAACATCAAAAACCCGCGCCACCTGAGGCCGGGACAACTTGTGGTAGTTCCTGTACGGGCAAGAAAAGGCGGATACAAAAAAGTCGCGTCTGCAAAACCCGTTAGACGCCTGACGCTGAATTCAACAGGGACATATACGATCAGGCGCGGCGACACACTCTGGGACATAGCCGTGAAACACGGCATTGACGTAAAAAGCATCCTGAAACTAAACGACCTTGACAGCCCCGGACGCATTAAACCGGGGCAGACGATAGTGCTGAAAAAAGTCATGCTTGAAAAAAATATCCGGCCAACTCTTTCTAACTGACAGGTTAACAGGTCTAAAAAAACAAAAAGGATAGGATTATTTTATGTTTAAAACCGTTGAATGGAAAAACAATAAAGTTGTAATGATCGACCAGACTCTTTTACCGGGGAAGGTCGTTTACAGGACCTACAAAGATTACAAACAAGTGGCGGACGCCATAAAAAGGCTTGTGGTGCGGGGGGCGCCTGCAATAGGCGTGAGCGCAGCCATGGGGGTTGCCCTCGGAGCGCTTAACTCAAAGGCAAAAGATATTAAAGGCCTTAAGCGCGATTTCAAAAAAGTCACTAAAGTGCTTGGGGCAACAAGGCCGACTGCTGTAAATCTTTTCTGGGCAATAGATAGAATGACACGGCTTTTTGATAGCCTTGCAACGAAAGAGCTTTCACTCGCTGAAATCAAGAAAAACCTTGTGGACGAGGCAGTTGAGATCGGCAGGGACGACGTAGAGATTTGCAAAAAAATCGGCAAACACGGCGGCAAACTTTTAAAAAACAAATCCACCGTACTTACCCACTGTAACGCAGGCGCTCTTGCAACGGCCGGGTACGGCACGGCCCTTGGCGTCATAAGGGGAGCCGTTGACGCTGGGAAAACACTGCATGTTTTTGCCGACGAAACAAGACCAATACTCCAGGGGGCAAGACTTACCGCGTGGGAGCTTAAACAAGACAACATCCCTGTCACCCTTATTACGGACAACATGGCAGGACACATGATGCAAAAGGGCCTTATCAACAGCGTGGTGGTCGGGGCGGACAGGATTGCCTCGAACGGAGACGTTGCCAACAAGATTGGTACATATACGGTCGCCATACTTGCAAAGGCCCACGCCATCCCTTTTTACGTGGCAGCCCCCAAGTCCACCATAGACATGGCAATCAAATCGGGCGCAGACATTCCAATAGAAGAGAGAGAGGGCAGCGAAGTAACGACACTCAACGGCATTCAGATCGCCCCGCGCGGCATAGAGACGAGAAACCCGGCCTTTGACGTTACCCCTTCGCGGCTTGTCACCGCAATAATCACTGAAAAAGGTGTTGTCAAGGCCCCGTATAAAACCAACATCAAAAAGCTTTTTTCCAAGGCCAAGTAGAATCACCTGGAAAAGATTTAATAAAAAAAGAAACCAAACAGGGCCTTTTTTTTTTGAATTGCCCTGTGTGTTATTTCACCGACCTTATT
>CBDUXY010000262.1:0-1741 GCA_965371305.1 uncultured bacterium | reverse complement strand
ATCAAAGCGAATTTTATAAAGGCCCTGCTGAAGAGATTCCTGGGTCAAGTCTTTGGGCTTATCTGAGAAAGGGGTGTCCTCCCTTGTTGGTTGGTTTGGTCCAATGAAAAAATGGTTTTTTATATTCATAGGCACAGGCACATATACCGGTCTTGTGCGGTTTGCTCCGGGCACCTTCGGCACACTATGGGGAGTGCCTGCGGCCTACGCCGTTTCACGGCTCAATCCAGGAATCGGCGGGGTCGTTATACTGGCCTCAATCATTGTGGCGGTCTTTTTTGCCGGAGGCGCGGAAAAAGCCATGGGAAAAGGGAAAGATCCTTCTTCCATAGTTATTGACGAGGTCGTCGGGTTTATGGTGGCAGCCTACCTGATACCTTTTACCCCTTTAAACATGATATTGGCCTTTATTCTTTTTAGAATTTTTGATATCCTAAAGCCCATGCCCGTCGGGTGGCTTGACAGAAAGTTAAGCGGCGGGTGGGGAATAGTGCTTGACGACGTTGCAGCAGGGATTTACGCAAACATATTAATGCAAATTTTTATCTACTACGTGATATGAATTTAAAGACTAAAACAAGCAACAACGCGGAGAAAACAGCAATAACGGTAGCCGGGAAACTTACCGAAAAGAAGCTCACCGTCTCGCTTGCCGAGTCCTGCACAGGCGGGCTCGTCGGCCATATACTAACGAACATTGCCGGAAGCACCGCGTGGTTTCAGGGCGGGGTCATTGCATACAACAATAGCGTTAAAGAAAACATATTAGGAGTAAGTCCGGGAACCATTAAAAAACACGGAGCTGTCTCAAAAGAGACAGCAATGGAGTTGGCCTGCGGGGCAAGAGGAAAACTTGGCTCAGACATTGCAGTCGCCATAACCGGCATTGCAGGCCCTGGAGGCGGGACCGAAGAAAAACCAGTAGGCACGGTGTTCGTTGCCGTTACCGACGGTCGAGGGCTTATAACAAAAAGGCTTGATCTAAAGGGCGCCAGAGCGGAGATAAAAGAGCAGGCAGCTCGGGCGGCTTTGAAAGAACTTTTGAAGTTTATCACTTAAGTTTTGCGTTGCAAGTCACACGCGCGGCAGGGTGAAAAAATTTGCACATAAGAAGCTTCATAGCAATAGAACTGCCGGAAAACATTAAGGATAGACTAAGGGAGGTTCAGGAAGAACTAAAGGAGCATTGCCGGGAAAAATCCGGCAACCAAGGTAAAACCTCCGGCAGGATCTCATGGGTAAGGCCCGAAGCCATGCACCTGACGCTTAAGTTCCTCGGCGACATAGACGCGGCTAAAGTGGATGCAATTAAGGCCGCGCTGCATGCGGCAGTGGGGACCGAAAACAAGAACGGTACGCTAATAATCAAGGAATTCGACTTGCACCTTACTCGGGCCGGGGCCTTCCCCGACGCAAAAAGGCCAAGGGTCGTCTGGGTCGGGCTTGACGGGATTAACGAGCTTAACAAAAGCAATACGCTTAACACGCTGGTCAATAAGATCGAAGAGCGGCTTAAAGACATAGGTTTTACCGGAGACAGAAAAAAATTCACCCCTCACCTAACGGTCTGTAGAGCAAGGGACGGCCGGGGACAAAAGAACCTCTCGACTGCTATGGCAGCAATAAACACTACAGGGCCGGAAGCAAGCAGTATAAATAAAAACTTTACGGTAACGGAATTTATACTCTTTAAGAGCGAGCTTAAGCCAGGCGGTACGCTGCACACGCCGCTTGAAACAAT
>CBDUXY010000261.1:0-1836 GCA_965371305.1 uncultured bacterium | reverse complement strand
CCTTTTTATGCAGCGTGATATGGTTCTTTCCGTCTTCCGTAAAAGAAGCGACGCCGCCGCTAAGGGTAATCACCCTGTTTGGCATTGTAGCCGCCTCTATTTCCTTAAGCAGTCTTCTGCCGAACACCACTGCTCCCTTCTTTTTTATCTGAGGCATTATTATACAGAACTCTTCCCCTCCGAACCTTCCGACAGTATCGGTAATCCTTGAGTGCTTTTTCAGAATTTTTGAGAGCTGCTTAAGTACTTTATTGCCCTCAAGATGACCGTACGTATCGTTATACTGCTTAAAATAATCAATGTCGAACATGATGACGGAAAGAGCCGACTTGTGCCTCCCTGCCCTCTGTACCTCTTTCTGTAACTGTTCCATTAAATAGCGCTGGTTATGCAGCCCGGTCAGTCCGTCCGTTATGCTAAGAAGCCTGACCTCTTCGAGCGATTTTACCCGCTCAAGCGTAAGACCTGCGTAAATGGTAAGCAAGGAGAACAGGGAAGTATCCTCAACCCTGAACTTCCTGACCTTGAAATCATTAACATAGAGTATGCCGACTATCCTTCCCTCAACAGTTAAAGGGGCCGCTAAGAGCGACCGAACCCCTTCTTTAAGCAACAGAGAATTTGGAGTGCCTTCTTTCCTTATATCCTCTATATAAAGCGGGCCGTTATGGTTAAGGATGTTTCCGGTAAGTCCGCCCTTTCTTATGTCCCAGGTGTCTACATCTTTGAAGTTTGAACTAAACCCTTTTGCCGCAACCAGCGTCATGTTCTCACGCTTGTCGTCGAACATGGCAAGAGATCCGGCAGGCGTGCCTGTAAGTTTTGTTGCGTAATCGAGTATGGCGGAGCTTGCGTCGCTAAGGCTGTCTATACTCTCTATGACAAGGCCCAGGTGATAGAGGGCCTCATGTTCCTTGAGTATGCGCTCTCTCTCCTCAACGCGCCTTCTTCTCTCCTCAAAGAGTTGCCACATAATCCTTGCAGACACGCCACCCATGAGTTCGGTATTCGGAGGCAGCACGGCCCTTAACTCGTCACCAAGCTTTTCCGAACCGGTCAGGTTTATCACGACGTCGATTTTCTTGTGTAAAAACATGTTATAGTCGGTCGAAGTCGGTATATTCAGATTTCTTGCAATAATAATACCCTCGGCAGAGGTGTTTATGTCCGATACCCACTCTACAGTTACCGAAGGGTTTTCTCTGAAAAGGTTAAGTACGGCAGTACCGCCGGGGCCGCAACCGACAAGACCTAACTTCATCCTCGGCCCTACGTCCTCATTATGATGGGGTATTGTAGGCGGCAAAAGACCCATGCTGATTGCCTTGACGACAGCCTTGGCACGGCTTGTAACACATAACTTCTGCATTATGCTTTTCATGTGGTACTTGGCCGTCCACTTGGTCTTGCCAATCAAATGCCCTATTTCTTCGTTAGTCTTTCCCTCCTGCACCCAACGAAGAATCTCTACATCGGACGGAGTGATAAAAGAGCTTGATTTGCTTGATTTGCTTGATTTATCAGTTTTTTTGGGTTTTTTAGGCATACTCACTCAGTGATATTAAGACAAACTAAGAAAAATCTATAAATGAATAATCTCCAAAGAAAAGCTCAAGTGCATTATAATAGTCAAATATAACACCATACTAAATAACATGCAACTTGTTTTAAGTGGACGGAAAACTCATATTACGAAAACACGGAAATACGGAAATCACCGGTTGAAAAATAAAAATGAATTACTTGACGAGAATCTAAAAAATTGAAAAATATAAAAATAGAAAAAAATCCGACTTTGCGCAAGATTCGGAAGAATCTAAGAGATGTTGTTAAATT
>CBDUXY010000260.1:0-1856 GCA_965371305.1 uncultured bacterium | reverse complement strand
CCCAAGGCTGCGTCTGCTTATACAGACCACGGAAGAGGAAATAATAGTGGACGGAAAGTTTATTTTAAGCGTGAGTGAGGCAATGGGAAAAAAGGGCCTTATGATTGGCCTTCTTTACAACGAACTAAACGAACATGCAAAGAAGACAGAGTTTATATCAAAAAACAATCCTGATATAAAGTTTACCGGCGAGGTGCTGATTCAGGGAGATAAGCGCATCCCGTTCCTCCTGCTTGAGAAGCTTATGTACACGAGCGGCCAGGCAGGATACAACACCATTTCTCTGGCGGTTATTTCCCGTGAATAAAAAAACAGTATTATTCATAACCGTCTTGAAGGACGGAAAACAGCTCCAGGAATTTTTCCCCGAGCGCTTTATGACCATTGGCGAGTCTCGTGAAAGCGACATCATGGCCAAACTCACTGGATTTCCTGTGGGAAAAATGTATCGTCTGCTGGAGAAAACAAAAGACGGATACAGGCTGCTTCTCCCGTTTTCTGTTGCTGACGCGACCTTATCAATAGACGCTCAGGAGCACTCCATTAAGGGGCTTGCAAGCCTCGGGCTGCTTGAAAAAAGAGGCGACCTCTATATCTTCCCGCTTCCGTGGATGAAGGAGTGCGTGCTTCAATTAAAGGAACTTTCTCTTGTTTTCGGGTATACAGAGATAATCATACCGGAGAAGCCCAAGTTCGTTCTTGATAAATCCTTTAAAAAACCCCTTATAGCAAAAGAAGATTATAGATTTTCAGGGATTTTTATTGTCTCTGTTATTGTACATGCGGCCCTGTTTCTGTTCCTCTTGACTATTGAGATTCAAAAACCCGAGGGAGTGGAGGCAATAAAGAAGGTTGCCCCTCGTTTTGCAAAATTAATCCTTAAGGCGCCAAAGCCGAAACCAAAACCAAGTGCACCGAGTATTACCACAGCAGGTGAGCTTGGTGAAGCAGGTAAACCAGGGGACAAAAAGAAAAAGAAGAAAAAAGTTAAAAAGGAAAAACGCAAAAAGGGTGATCAGGGGACAAACAAAAAGATCAAGCCAAAGGAGACAAGAAAGTCGGTACGGGCGCGTATGAGAAAATCCGGTCTCGCCGGTATTATATCGTCAAGGAAAAGGGTGTCGAGCGTGTTTAAGACCGAGGTCTTTACAAAGGCCGATAAGATGATAAAGACCATGGACGTTAGAAAGAGCCGTGGCAAGGACCGGGCAGGGGAGATTGTTTCACAAATTGATGTTGATAAGGCGGATAAGGTGGTTGATGCAAGCGAGCTGGCCGTTGGCAGCAGGACGGGCAAAGACACGGAGCAACTCCTGCGTGAGCGCGGAGGGTCTTCTTTCCTTGGTTCAGGCACGGGAGGCGGAGGCACCGGAGGGCTTGGCAGGGGCGGGGGCAAGGGCAGGACCGTTACCAAGATCTCGCGCAGACAGCGTAACGAGGCCGAGGTCTATAAGATTATCATGCGTAACATCGGTGCGCTTAAGTACTTGTATAACAGAGCCCTTCGTAAGGACATGACGTTAAAGGGCGCAGTTACGGTTAAGTTCGTTATTACGCCCGAAGGCTCTATAAGCAAGATAGAACTCATAGGCACAACACTAAAGTCAAAGCCCCTTGTTGACAAGATGATAAAGCGTATCTACAAATGGAAGTTCCCTGTACTTAAAGATGTAGATGACTTTGTAATTACCTATACGTTTGACTTCTCGCCCGTCGGGTAGGGGGAAGTCCACTGCACGTTATGTTTGAATTAAGAGTTTTTTTGGTGTGCAGGGTGGTGGTTTGGCTGTCAGGGAGTGGGGAGGGTGTGGGGGGGGGAGTGGCTACTATTATCCGGTGGTTTGATTTTGTAAGCG
>CBDUXY010000259.1:0-1876 GCA_965371305.1 uncultured bacterium | reverse complement strand
GACTGGGACATCTACGGCATGTGCCGGTGGAGAAGTCCACTCGATAACGTACAACATCTCCTTGACAGGGCTAATAGAAAAGACAGGCTTTTTTTTATAGACGGAGACCTTTGCGATTACATATCTCTGCAAAATGCCGTTGAAGAGTGCCGCCCCGACTATGTAATCCACCTTGCGGCGCAGAGTTATCCACAGACGAGTTTCACCTCCCCCATACAGACGTTTGACACGAACATCCTTGGTACAGAGCGTCTACTTGAAGCCATCAGGAAATGTTCTGATATCGATCCTGTGATACACGTTTGTTCCTCTTCCGAGGTGTTTGGCCGGGTAGCGAAGGAAAATTTACCGATCGACGAGCAGTGCGCGTTCCATCCGGCCTCCCCCTACGCCATCTCAAAGATAGGTACGGATAATGTCGGGCGGTTTCACGCCGAGGCCTACGGTCAAAAGACCGTTATCACCAGGATGTTCACCCACACAGGGCCAAGGCGGGGTGACGTGTTTGCCGAGTCAACCTTTGCAAAGCAGATCGCTATGATAGAGGCAGGGCTTATCCCACCCGTTGTAAAGACAGGGAACCTGGACTCTCTTCGTACCTGGTCTGACGTGCGCGACGCTGTGCGTGCATATTACATGCTGCTTACCGTTAACCCGGTGCCAGGCGAATATTACAACATTGGCGGGTCTTTTAGTTGCAGTGTGGGAGACATGTTAAAGCATCTTATAAGCATCTCGACAAGGGACGACATAAAGGTCGAGACAGAGGGGAAGCGGCTAAGGCCACTTGACGCTGACTTGCAGGTGCCGAACACAGAGAAGTTCAAGGCTCACACAGGGTGGGAGCCGGTGATACCGTTTGAAAAAACAATGGCCGATCTACTTGATTACTGGCGCGAGCGGGTAGCAAAAAAAGGCGTTTTCCTGACCAGGTAAAGCGGTCGATATAGTGACAATTAGATAATGCATACGGAGAAGCAAACATGAAAGAACTCAGTATTGAGCTTTACAAAAAGGTCTTCCTTATAAGGACTGCGGAGGAGAAGATCTGCGAGCACTACATGGAAGATGAGATGAAGACCCCGGTGCATCTTTCTGTCGGACAGGAGGCCATAAGCGCAGGAGTCTGCGCGGCTCTTGGAGATGACGACGGCCAGGTGCTTGGCACTTACCGCTCCCATGGAATATACCTGGCGCGCACGGGCGAGAGCGATAAATTTTTTGCCGAACTCTACGGCAAGGCAACAGGGGTTGCGCAGGGGGTGGCGGGCTCCATGCATCTCTCTGCCCCTGACCAGGGGTTTCTCGGCACCTCGGCAATAGTGGGCAGCATCATCCCGGTTGCTTCCGGCGCTGCCTTCGCAAACAAGATGCAGGGTAACGGAAAGACAGTCGCCGTGTTTTTCGGTGATGGAGCGATTGACGAGGGGGCGTTCTGGGAGACAATGAACGCGGCCTGCCTGATGAAGCTTCCGATGATATTTGTGTGCGAGGATAACGACCTTGCCGTACATACCACTAAATCAATGAGACACGGTTACAAGTCCATTACCGATGTTGTGTCGCAGTTCGAGTGCAACGTACTTGATGCCGAAACAACCGACGTTGAGGAGATATATAATCTGACCCTGAAGGCGGTAGAGCTTTATAAAGAAAACGGAAAACCGTGTTTTATGCATCTTAAGTATTACAGGTACAGAGAACACGTCGGGGTGTTCGAGGACTTCGACAGTGGATACCGCTCAAGAGAAGAGTTTGAAAAGTGGAATGAGATTGACCCTATTACAACGCAAAGGCAAAGGATCATTGATGATAGAGGCGTTAGCGAGGAGCAGGTTTAAGCGATTGAAGCGGATATTATAAATCAGGTTAATAA
>CBDUXY010000258.1:0-1940 GCA_965371305.1 uncultured bacterium | reverse complement strand
ACCCTATAGTTATATTTGTGATAATAACACAAGCTTACCTGTAACACTTGGCAAAACGGTCAACTTCATAACTAATAATATACAAGACCTGTAGATATTGTTTATTGTTTAACCTATCCATTGTCCGGTTTTATAGTTCAGGGAAATATTTATAAAAAAATAACAACTGGTCGGTTATTTTAAACTGCGCGTCACTCAAGGGGTCTTTGCAACTCCGGTAGGTTTTGTAATTTTTTTTATTAAAATTGTCAGCACTGCGTTTGGGTTTGCCAAAAAGTCGTTTGCGCATAAGACGGGCCTCCGGCTGCTGCCCGAGGTCGAACAGGAACACACTATTTGACAAAACACGAAATCTCGTATAAATTAAAGGGACAGTGCGGCTCTTTCAAGTGCTAAATTTTCCTAAGGAGGAAACAATGGATCCAGTACACTTTTCCGGCAAAGAGGTCATTGAGATGGGTATCCGTATAGAAGAAAACGGTGAAAACTTCTATGCCGAAGCAGCAGCCCGCACCACCAACGAAACCCTGGTTGCTCTTTTCGAATATCTGGCACGGGAAGAGATCAAACACAAGGGATACTTCAAAAGTTTAAAGAAAGAACTCACAGACGAAGAGATACCCGGCGTATTCAACCCCCACCTTGAAGAAGCCGTCCTCTATATAAAGGCCCTTTCTGACTCAGAGGTGTTTAAACCAGCGGATCAAGTCGCCAACCTTGACGAGATACTCAGTGACGAGCTAAAGGCCGTTGATTTTGCCATACGCATGGAAAAGGACTCAATACTTTTTTATCACGAGCTTGCAAATACCGTGCGCGAAAGCGACAAAGCAATAGTAGAGAAACTGATCAAAGAGGAAAAAGAGCATTTAAGGAAACTCACCGAATTTCAAACAAGCGACAGCGCGTCAACGTTTTAAAACAATCGCCGAAAATTAGCTGCTTATATGTTAAACGACTTTTAAATCCTTATAGATACGAATAGAGGAGAGCAAATGACTGAATATGTAGAAACATATAAATGTCCGAGATGCGACATACCGGCAAGCGGTAGAGGACACCTGTGTCACCCGAACGAAGAGGAACTGCCCTTTACATGCGAGTTCTGCAAAAACGAAACAGACAATGCGCGTCACGCATGCAAGAAGATGATAGATTCGGTTGAATACGTCTGCAAAAGATGCGGGCGGCTTGCGCCGTACGACACCCTGCTTTGCGAGCCGGAACTTATTGCCATGGACTAAAGAAAAAAAACCACTGCACACACACACTTAATAAGGAGAACCTGCCCAATGGGAAACGACGACCTTATTTCACGCGCCAGGAAACACCTTAGTCCGGCACTTTACTTTCACACCGGTGTTGTTGTTAAAAAAGCCTCCGGCGTATACATAGAAGCAACCGACGGCAAGACCTACCTTGATTTTGCCGCGGGTCTTGCCACCTCAAGCCTTGGTCACTGCCACCCGGCGGTTGTCGAGGCTTGCAAGAAACAACTCGACCAGGTCATACACTCAGGCTGCATCTTTTATTACCCATCCGTTGTAGAACTCGCTGAAAAACTTACAGAAATTACCCCTTCCGGCATTGACATGTTCTTTTTCTCCAATAGCGGGGCCGAGGCCGTCGAAGGCGCGGTTAAACTTGCCAAGTACGCAACAGGCCGGCAAGGTGTCATTGGTTTTTCAGGGGCCTTTCACGGACGCACCGGTATGGCAATGACGCTAACCACATCCACTGCAAAATACAGAAAGAACTACCATCCCTTAATGCCTTCGGTCTATACCGCCCCCTACCCTTATTGTTACCGCTGTCCGATGGGACAGAAACAAGGCGACTGCAACGTCGAGTGTTTCGATTACCTCGAAGGTATGCTTGAGGACCAGATACTGCCGGAAGAAGTCGCCTGCTTTATATTTGAACCAGTGCTTGGCGAAGGC
>CBDUXY010000257.1:0-2066 GCA_965371305.1 uncultured bacterium | reverse complement strand
CCTGCCACTGCCCCTTACAGTTATGTGCTGCCATATACCACTGTAACCATTTTCTTTTCTATTATTAAAGTCATCCAAATTCACTAAAAGCTCCGGTGGGATGTTTCCCTCACCATAAAAAACAGACGGGGTTATGCCTTTCACAAGCAAGAGCTCCTCTATTGTATCCAAAAAATCGTCTTTTGCTTCATATGGTTTTGGAAGCGAGAGATAATAATCATCCTCTGCGCCGTTTAAGTGAAACTCGTGGTTCCTGTCCCTCCAGTCAATGATCGAATCCGCTATAATATCCCTTTCTCCAATAGGGACACCGCTTGCTTTAAGAAGCCCCTTGATAACGTCTCTCTTGACGGTATTAATATTTATCTTGCCTGCCTCATCATAAATGGAATAGGCGATATTGCCGCCCTCAAATATTAGCTCCCTCTCTGCCTGCATTGTCCTTAACAAACCATCTTCCATCTTAACAAATACAACCCTTCCGTCCTTATCTAACTGAACACGGTTATAATCAGCCTGTATTTCCTTCAGAGCAAGATTTACTCCGGCAAGCGCAAGATAATAAGCCCTGGCTTCATTTTTAAAATTACGGGTAGCGCTCGCTTCAACACGCATTGCAAAACCGAACTCAACGGCCAAGAGAGACAAAAGCGTTAAGATCCAGAGCACCATTATAAGCGCTACGCCGCGATTATTTTTGAGAATTAATGCGCCCCGCTTCATCCTACATTACCTGCTAAAGAAACACCCACCGGCACCGTATAGGTTTGCTGTCTTCTCTTGTTCTTAAATGAGAGGCTGACCCGTACAGCCTCGGGTAAACCTTTTTTATTCTCTACGTCCCAGTTCGGCTCCCACCCGTCAGCGCCCAGATACTCAAGACGCATGGAAGACACATCAGGGGTAAGGATTGTAAAACTCCCACCACTATCTTCAGTTATACCGGGAGATGGAATTAATTTTTCTCTTAGTGTTAAGCCCTTATCACTTACTGCATAATATACCCACCTTGTAACTCCATTTGGCATGCCAGCAACTCCATTACCCAAAGTCGTCACAAATCCAAGACTGCTACTGTTACCAATAAAAGGCTTGCTCTTAATGCCGTTTTCATTTTGGGTATACCGGTACATGGAACCTATATCCATTAAAAAGCGTGAAGCCAGAAACCTTTCGGAACTCGATGTCTCAACAACCGATTCACCCTTTTCCCATGACCTTATTCCAAGCCTTAACGATGACAGTAAAATAACAAGCACCACCCCAAGAATAGAGAGCGTAAGAATAGTTTCTATAAGTGTAAACCCACGCTCACTCGTTGCCGAAATTATATTATTCCTGAAATGGAGTTTCTTAACTTTAATCATTTCTCATAACTGTCTTTAAAGTTGCAAGAGAAACGTCTCCTCGTCTGCCGGAATTATGAACTTTTACGACGACCTTTAACAACCTGACTCTTGAGTTTGCATCGTCATCACTACTGTTATCTGCCTGCGTTACTTCCACGCCCCACTTGAAACCGTCATTAGTCAATCCACTTTGACGACCCACATCTATATTCTTATCTAACAAAGTCTCGTTCATTTTTGCTCTGGCGTAAATTACCGCGCTCGTATAGGAATCGGTAGCCCTTGCCATATTCAGCCCACCGGAAAAAATCTGAATCAACAGCAAAATACTTATCCCGAAAATTGCAAGAGCAACCATTACCTCAAGAAGGGTAAAACCATTAACTGCATTTCGAACTAATCTCACATGAACTCCGCTCTAATTTTGCCTGTGGACGGATTAACCTTTACGAGATAAAAATTGTTAGAATTTTTATCTCTAACTTTTAAAACACCACCGTTAGAGTTACCGCGTGGATAAAATAATATGATAGTTTCCCGGGGAGCACTAACTTCCAGTTGCTCCGGCATCTTCACTTCTTTCTTTTCACCGTTAACCTTAACAGCAGCTATTACTAATTTGCCTTCAAGAATTCTTGCATAATATGTACGTCTTTCGCTTATAGCAAGGTTCCTGGCTAACTTCAGCGAAGTTGCAACCTTTTTAGACGTTGTCTT
>CBDUXY010000256.1:0-2090 GCA_965371305.1 uncultured bacterium | reverse complement strand
AGCTCGTGTCTTTTATCTTGAGTTTGCCTACTTGCGCAGTGCCGGTCGGTTCAAACGTAACGTCCAGGTTCGAGCCCGTCCATTCAAGATAAAAAGAAGTGCCGCCTTTCTTTATTTTTGCATGCCCGGTGGGCAACTCAAGCCCCCTTTGTCCAAGCTCTGTTACTACAATAGCCTTGAGTGCCGGAAGATCTGGTTTCATCTCACTGGCAAGTGTGACTTCAACCGTCTCGGTTGCGTAAGCGCCTTTTACGCCCCAGGTATAAAAACCCCCTGTAACAAGATACATAACGCCTACTGAAAGGAAAAACGCAGCAATAATAACATGAATACGAATCAGAGCGCTTCTTTTGAACATGAGCGTACCTCCGTTATTAATTAATCGCCCTGCAGTGTGTGTAATCCTGCAGAGGAAACAATAACCGGATATTACCAATAACACATACTTTAATCCGTGCAGTCGTATTAAAGAATAAAACACTCCATTGTGTTAGAAAAAAAACTTCAAACACACCTACCTCCCACTATAACTATAGCCTTGAACCGCAGTACTTGCAACACACCGCGTCCGAGTCATGACCGCATTCGCTGCACTCGTGACAGCACTGGGTGCTAATCTGTTCCCCTGACTTTGCTGACGTCATCTCTGCCGTTACTATGCCGGTGGGCACGGCAATAATGCTGTAGCCGAGTATCATAATGACGGAGGCGAGCATCATGCCAAAAGGTGTTTTTGGTGAAACATCACCGTATCCAACAGTAGTCAGAGTTACTATGGCCCAGTAAATAGCCTTTGGTATGGAGGTAAACCCGTTCTCCGGCCCTTCTATAAGGTACATCATTGAACCAAGGATAATAACGATTGACATCACTGCAAACAGGAAAATCGTAATCTTCCTTCTACTGGCCCTCAGGGCCTGGTTCAGCAACTTTGCATCCCCCACGTACTGCACTATCTTAAGTACACGGAAGATTCTGAGCACCCTCAGGATTCTTATAACCAGGAGGTACTGGCTGCCCGGAAGTACAACACTCAGGTAAGTAGGGATGATTGCGAGCAGGTCTATTACGCCAAAAAAACTCGTTGCGTATTTACTCGGCCGTCCGACGCAAAAAAGCCTTAACACGTATTCAACGGTAAATATAATGGTAAAGCCCCACTCCACCTTGTAGAGCACGTCGCCGTAAGCCGCGTTCACGGAGGCAACGCTATCGAGCATGACAACGAGTACGCTCACTATTATAAAGACAATCAGGAGTACGTCGAAGAGCTTGCCAGGGGCGGTGTCGGCCTCGAAGATCACCTCGTGAAGTGCGACCTGCCACCTGCCATATCTACTGTGCGTTTTGCTTTGTTTGTCTAAACCGGTCATCACGGTATCCTAAGTTCTGTCTTTTTTCTTAAAATATATCTCAAGCAGGTCTTTATCCACCTTTGTAAACTCTATACCCATGCCAATCTTTACGTGGCGAGCAAAACTCGGCGGGGCTTTTTTTGCCCACTTCACAATGCCCTCGGCCTTCACCGTGCCTTCATTGGCGGTGATAATCATATATATCTTCGTCCCGGGCCTAAAAACTTTGTTCGTCTTGATATGTATGCCCGACTCAGAGACGTTGTCGGTAAAAGAAAGATGTTCCGGCGGCTCGTGTGGGCCGTATTTTACCGTAAACCTGAACGGGACACGTTTGCTGGACTTGCCGTTACGTTCCTGACGCTTTTCAGCCATTTTTTCACCCCCTTCCTTTTTTAAGTTGTATAAGGCAGGACTTTCCAACAGCCTGCTTATTAATATTCCGATGACTGTTTAAAAAAATTATAGCATAATGTATTTGAAAAAACACCGGATAGTGTTATTATACCTGCTAACTCAAAAAAAAAGGTAGTACATGATCCTAAGAAAAACATACGTAGTTCTGGCGCTGCTTGGTTTTCTGGCATTTCCTGTTGTATTTAACGCAACCAACGCCGTAGCCTGGGGCGGTGCGTCCATATCCGGAAAAGTAATTGCAGGGGACACAGGGAAGACCCTTGCCCGGGTGGTTGTACATATCCATGAAGAAAACACCCATAATAAGGCAGCGCAGGT
>CBDUXY010000255.1:0-2165 GCA_965371305.1 uncultured bacterium | reverse complement strand
ACAAGGGTCCCCCACCCTTTAAGGGTGGGGGACGGACACGCCGATCAGTCCCCCACCCCTGGAAGGGGCGGGGCCCCCCCCCCCCCCCCCCCCCCCGCAAACACGGGGCCCCCACCAATGTGGTACCCCCGGGGGCGCCCCCCATAACTGGGGCGGCCAACGCGGTGCTGTTACAAACAACATGATATTATCCTATTGTTTTCCAGACGTGTTTATAAAGACAAACTGTTCACGGACAGCTAATAGTCATGGTTTCAGGGCATTAAAAAAAAGCTGCGAAAAGCAGTTAGCGCTTTACCCCCTCCTGCCCCTGCGCGTGTTGCTTGGGGTCTGAGAGTTAACGCGTTTACCTCTAAAAAACTTTTTACGCCCAGCCACACCCTCTTCTCTTTCTTTACTTGCCGGGCCTTCCTGAGCGCCGCCACGCGACAAACGACCGGAACCGGAAGTTCCTGAAGAAGTTTCAGAGCGACCGGGGGCCCTTGGCCTTGAAGATTTTTTTGCCCGCTCCCCCTGACGACCAAACCTTGAAGTCCGACCCTGCGAGGCGTTATCGTCCACTGCCCCACCGGGTCGAATATTTTCCTTTTTAAACCCCGGTATTTCCTCCACCTCGATCTTTCTTCCAAGCAGGCGTTCAATATTCTTTAACTGTGACCACTCGTCCGTGCTGACAAGGCTCACTGCCCGGCCGGATTCACCGGCGCGTCCTGTCCTGCCAATACGGTGCACGTAGTCCTCAGCAACATGCGGCAGATCGTAATTCACCACGTGCGGGAGCCTGTCTATATCAAGCCCGCGGGCCGCTATGTCTGTTGCGACAAGCACCCTGACCTTGCCCTGTTTGAAGTCCGCAAGCGCCTTTGTCCTTGCTGCCTGGCTCTTGTTACCGTGTATGGCCGTAGCACTCACGCCGTCCGTTATGAGTTGCTTTGCAAGGCGGTTTGCACCGTGTTTCGTACGGGTGAACACAAGCGCCTGGGTCCAGTCGCCTTCCCTCATTATGTGGCTCAGGAGTTCTCTCTTCCTGGTTCGCCCGACCGGGTGTACGACCTGGCTTACGAGTTCGGCTGCGGTATTTCTGCGTGCCACCTCTATCAACTCCGGGCGGCTCAACAGCCCGTCTGCAAACTTCTTTATCTCGTCCGTATAGGTTGCCGAGAAAAGCAGGTTCTGTCTTTTTTGCGGAAGCAGCTTAAGTACGCGCTTTATGTCATGAATGAAACCCATATCAAGCATGCGGTCCGCCTCGTCCAGCACCAGTATCTCTACCTTCGAGAGGTCCACCGTTGGTCTGCCCGCATGGTCAAGCAACCTTCCGGGTGTCGCAATGAGTATATCTACACCTCGCCTTAGAGCGTCAATTTGGGGATTTATACCCACACCGCCGTAAATCACCTTGGAACGAAGTCTCAAATTCATGCCGTAAGTATCAACACTCTCCGCCACCTGCGCTGCAAGCTCCCTTGTCGGCGTGAGCACAAGTGCTCTGGGCGGCCTTCTTCTCTCACTCGTTTGCGACAGGATCTGAAGCATGGGAAGAGTGAACGCCGCTGTTTTTCCCGTACCTGTCTGAGCGCCGCCAAGCACGTCGCGTCCTTCTAGTATCACTGGTATTGCACTTGCCTGAATAGGCGTCGGCACAGTATATCCTTCTTTGCGTACTGCGTCGAGTAGCTCGGGCATCAACCCAAGTTCTTTGAAATCCATCTGATAGTTCTCCTTAAAAAATTGAAATAAACCTTACCCCGCACCTGCGAAGTCGGTCAAAGGCATATAGTTAATAATAATATAGAGTGTGGGTAAAATTGAAGTGGATGGGTTCAATCGTTACTTGGCACTAAATGGGGCAGATATAAAAAAACTTTACTTGACGTTGCTTCTTTGTTGATTTGCCCTGGTGGGCGCCGACCGAATGGCGCCTGTTAATTTTTTATACTAACACACACGGTCTATGAAAAACAAGGGTTAAATTACCCTCCCCCCTTCACAAGCAGCAAAATGGATTTAACACTCGACAATCAATCAATTAATTGTCGAGTTCATTCATTACGGTTGCCTTGCCTCCCGGAACCCCCGGCGGGTCAATTAAAAAAAAGCGCCCCTTACGGTTGGATCAACATGCTTTAACGAAGGTACCAGGAATTCATGCACCTCCAACCCTT
>CBDUXY010000254.1:0-2205 GCA_965371305.1 uncultured bacterium | reverse complement strand
AAGGGTTGGAGGTGCATGAATTCCTGGTACCTTCGTTAAAGCATGTTGATCCAACTGTAAGGGGCCAACTGTAAAGGGGCCACCGTAAGGGGCGTTTTTTTTAACTCATGAAAACTAATAAAGCCATACTTCATTTTTCCCGGTTTGAGTTCAAGTACGTGCTCTCCGAGGCTTCGCGCACCGAGCTTGAGAGCGAGCTTGGTTATTTCATGGAACTCGACCCGTTCGTAAGCCCACTGAGGCGGCAGAAGTACTTTGTCAGAAGCCTTTATTTTGACGACGACTCTCTTACTAATTATTATGAGAAGATCGACGGCGTCATGTCCCGGCGCAAGTACAGGGTACGCACCTATACCGACGACAGGACTGGTGATTGCGCCTTGTTCCTCGAAGTAAAAGGCAGGTACAATGCCCTTGTATATAAACACAGGGTGGAGCTTCCCCAAAGTTTCAAGAACAGCCTTGAGCAGGGGCGCGAAGAGTTTTTGAGCAGGCTCATAGGCGCTGACTTTGCCAGAGAACCGGTGGTGGAGAGTTTTATTTTTGATTCGCTCAGGATGCGCCTGAAACCGATTGTACTTATAGACTACGACAGGCGTCCTTATATAAGCAAGTATGCCCCGGACTTCCGCATTACTTTTGACGACACTCTGAGCGCTTCTCTTTCCAGCACCTTGTTCCCGGCCCCGACCGACAGGGAGAGGGTTTTTCTGCCGGGTAGTAGTATAATTGAAGTCAAGTTCTCGCGCCAGATACCGGCGTGGTTTCACAGGCTGATACAGTCTTACGAGCTGCGCCGTATCTCGGTTTCCAAGTACTGCCAGGGTGCCGAGAGGATAGAACTTGTGGACAATTTAGAGTAATTTGTGTATAGTTTATCAGTTTTCGACATTGAAAAGCCGTGAGGAAATGAATTGGGTAATGATCAACTAATATCTTTTGCAGAGCAGTTCACCTACGCGCCACTCGATATAGTGGCGAACATAGCGCTTGCCATCGCACTCGGCCTTATTGTCGCGTGGGTGTACCGCTACACGCACAAGGGGCTTTCGTATTCACAGTCGTTCGTGCTTACGCTTGTATTCGTAAGTGTTATCGTAGGCACGGTGATGATGGTAATAGGGAACTCTCTTGCAAGGGCCTTTGCCCTGGTAGGAGCACTTTCCATCATACGTTTCAGAACGGTTGTTAAGGACACCAAAGACACTGCTTTTGTGTTTTTCGCCCTGGCCGTCGGTATGGCGGCCGGCACGGGTAATTATTTTATTGCCGCCGTGGCAACCGCCACCATCTCTATTCTTGCCATAACCCTTCACCACCTTAACTTCGGCGCCCTTTATAAGAGCGAGTTCATACTGCGCTTCATGTTCGACAGGGATTCAGGGGGCCAGGAGGCAGGGTACCTGGATAAAATAAACGAACATGCCAAACGCTCAACCCTTTTGCACGTAGAACCCTCGGGCGACGGCCGCTACATCACAGTTACCTACGACATAATCTTGAAAGACAAGGTAACGTCCGAGACCTTCTCCACCGACGTTGCAAAGGTTGCCGGAGTATCCGAAGTAACGCTTATTGCCTCAAAAAGTGATATAGACTTTTAGGACGGGCGTGAAGGTGTGACCTGCGCAGTCGCTGCAAGCAAATATATAATCTGTTTGAAAATTTCAAAAAAATTCTGCTTTCGTTCTAATATAATATGTCCGATATCTTCCCTGTAATAATACTGCATTTTTAAATAGTTCCATCGACCCCTGGCCTTAAGTAAGCATGTTGACAGGATAATAAAGAGCAGAGTACAATGCAGGGTAATTTTACGGCCTTTTATTATCTATCAAAACACGTATAAAGGCAGTCATATCAGCTTATGAATTTTAAATCTATTATAGGTAGGGACAGCCCTGTTAACATGGTTTCGGCATATTCGGGCAGGGTATATAAAAGGGCGTTAATTGGTTGCCTGATTTTTTTATTTGTCGCGGTTTTATCAGGTTGCGGCAAGCGTATGTCACCACCGGAGCGTGCGGAGCTTACCGTGCCTGTTCTCTGGTCGTCTGATGTTAACCCCGTTGCCACTGAACCGGGGCAAGCCGAGTCAGACACAGAAATAGAAGCACAAGCAGAACTGAAAATAGACGCGGACGAAAAAGCACCGGAATCGGAACAGGGAAAAGAAGTATCGGAGTTGCAACACGAAAAAGAAGT
>CBDUXY010000253.1:0-2220 GCA_965371305.1 uncultured bacterium | reverse complement strand
CCTGGTAAGAGAATCACCGGACTTTTTTTCCCTGATAAGAGAGTCACCGGACTTTTTTCTTCAAGACTTTTTTTCCCTTTAAAAAGAGCCAACACGGCCCGCTCCATAGCAAGCAGGGACGCACGTAAAATGTTCAGCTCGTCTATCTGTCCGGGCCACACAATGCCGACACCAACACCCCTTGCGCCTTTGTATATTAAAGGCAAAAGGGCCTGTCGTTTTTTTGGAGTTAGTTTTTTGGAATCTTTTATCAGGGTAAGCCAGAGATGTGGACTTTTACCGGACTTTAATGTTTCGGGATTTAAAAAAACAGAATCTAATATAACAGCCGCCGCAACAACAGGGCCTGCCAGAGGGCCCCTGCCGACCTCATCCACACCCGCAACAAGTGTACGGCCACCCGCAGCAGCCTCTCGTTCATATTTGAGCATCAAGATAGAAAGACCTTTCATTAAAAAAGATAAAACATCTTAGATGAATTCTGTACCAGACTCTATCAAATACTTCAACAAAGAGAAATAAAGTTTAGCCGCCCTGAGTAAACTCAGCGCGGCTAAACGAAATATGGCTTTACAATATGGAAAAAGGTGCTTACAAGGGTTGATAAACTACGCCCTTGGCTTAATCCTTGCAGCCTTGCCGCGAAGCTCTCTAAGGTAATAAAGTCTTGCCTGCCTTACCTTGCCCCTGGTCTTGACCGTAATGGACTCGATAATCGGGGAATGAAGCGGAAAGATCCTCTCAACCCCTATGCCGTAGGAAACCTTCCTCACAGTGAAAGTAGAGCGAGTACCGCCGCCCCTTCGCCTGAGCACAACTCCCTCAAAGGCCTGGACGCGTTCTCTGGCGCCTTCCTTTATCTTTACTTTAACCACGACCGTATCACCCGCACGGAACTCAGGTATGTCGGTCCTTAAATAATCTCTTTCTATGTCAGACAGTACTCCCATTTTTCTTACTCTCCTCTTAGTTACAGCGACGAACTTTTACGTGCGCCTCTATGTAGTGTGTATGTTTATTTTTTATAATATTTTTTCGCTCAGTAGTCAACAAATCATTTTTCATTTTTTGGTAAGGTCTGGACGCCTCTTTGCGGTCCTCTTAATGCTCTCCTCGCGTCTCCAGCGCTCTATCTCTGCGTGATTGCCCGACAAAAGCACCTCTGGCACCGCCATACCTCTAAAATTATTCGGACGCGTGTACTGTGGATATTCAAGCAGACCGTTTGAAAAACTCTCGTCAACAACCGACTGTTCACTTCCAAGCACACCCGGAACATGCCTTGCAACAGAGTCCATTATGGTCAGGGCCGGGAGTTCTCCACCTGTAAGTATGTAGTCGCCGACTGAAACTTCACGGTCTACAAAATTCAGAACCCGCTCGTCCATGCCCTCATACCTGCCGCAGATAATTATAAGCCTGTCAAAGGCAACAAGCTCGGCAGAGGTTTGCTGATTAAACGGCTCTCCCTGAGGGGTGGTAAGGATAACACAAGTTTTGTCACTAACTTCACCACTACCCTCTTCGTCGGTTTCTTTAACTGCCCCGGCAGCGCCCTCTACCCCGATTGCCCCGGCTGTCCCGGTAGCCCCTGCCTTAACCGCCTCAAGAGCCCTTACCAGAGGCTCAACCTTCATAACCATTCCAGCGCCGCCTCCGTAAGGGGAGTCGTCTACCGTATTGTGCTTATCCGTTGCGTAGTCCCTTATGTTATGTACGCCTACCTTTAAAAGGCCCCTCTTGATCGCCCTGCCCATGATGGTTTGGGAAAGCGGGGAAGCGAAAAATTCAGGAAAAAGCGTAAGTATATCGAACTTCATTTCGTTTTCAAATTATACTAAAGTTTTATAAGAAAAAAACAACGATGCAAAATATCCGCTTCTTGCAGCTAAAAAAATCATTCCGGCAAAAGTCCTTCGAGCAAATGCACGATGAGTTTTTTATTAGGAACGTCAACGTCTAAAATAACGTCATCTATAATGGCCGGTATAAGCACCTCTCCAAGCGGCCCGTTGACTTCGTAAACATCGTTGCTGCCTGTTATGATAATGTTTTCAAGCTTGCCGAGGTACGTAAGCCCCTTGTCTACTTCAAACACTTTGGTCTCGGCAGCGGCCCCACTTGTCTCTTCTGTCGCAGCCGGTTGTGTGCTATCAGCTACCCCACCTGCCCCCTTTGGCCCACTTGCCTCTTTTGACGCAGCCGGTTGTGTGCTATCAG
>CBDUXY010000252.1:0-2322 GCA_965371305.1 uncultured bacterium | reverse complement strand
TCCTTTTGGTTAAAAGGAAAAGAAGAAAAAGAGGAATAAACAGGATTAAAAAAAACTCTGCCACTCCGGCCTTCGCAGGAGTGACAGAAAAGAGAGATGCTGAATCAAGCTCAGCATAACAAATAAAACTTATCTGAGCAGTACGCTGCTTGGGTGCGCGTTTGCCGAATGGTCTTTCGGGGGCTGGAAGCGCATCATCATATTAAGACGACCCTGTTTTTCGAGCCTCTGGTAAATCTTCACCCAAGCGCAATCGTTTTCCATATAGACCTCGCACTTGCCGTTTACCACTCCGCCGCACGGGCCGTTAAGAAGGCTTTTCGGGCAATCCGTGTGAGGACATACGCCGGCCGTCTTATCGAGCACGCAGTCGCCGCAAAGCGAGCAGCCCTGGAAAAACCTGCCAATGCTTTTAACAGAGGCAAGGAACGTCGAATCAAGGGCGGGCAGCACTGGCTGCGAGGCGTCTGCGTTGTCGGCAACGGTCTTCACTCCTGCGCCGCAGCTTAAAACGAGCACCGCGTCGGACTCTTTTATCTCAGGCTTCAGGCGAAATGCCTTCCTGACAACCTGGTTGTAACAGGTCTCGTCGATAAGTGAAGTCCCGGTTACCTCGTAACCCTTTTCCGTAAGGTTTTCTGTCATCTCCCTGAGCTCATCCGGGCCGCCGGTCTTGCACTGCTCGGCGCAACTGTCGCACCCGAACAGGTGCACGCTTTTTGCCCCTGTGGTCTCAAGGCTTTTGACTATATCCTGCAAATCTTTTTTCTTTGTTATTATCATTAATACACCCCCCCCCTCACCTGTTAATTTTCCTGATCAACCCTCCTGATAAATCTCCCCAAACAAGCTGTTATCCAGGAAAAAATTACCTGCCTCGCAAACACCTGCTAACAATTAAACCCGCCATACTGGTTAAACCGGCGTTACCCTTTTTGCCGACTCAACCGTGTTTTCAAGCAACATGGCTATGGTCATGGGGCCGACACCGCCGGGTACGGGTGTTATGTAGGCTGCGTGTTTGCTCGCCGCCTCAAACTCGACGTCTCCGACAAGCTTGCCGTCTTCGGTGCGGTTAATGCCGACGTCTATCACAATGGCGCCGTCTTTTATCCAATCGCCTTTAATAAACTCGGCACGCCCGACCGCGGCAACAACAACGTCGGCGGCGCGTACCTTGTCGGCAAGGTCTTTTGTCCTTGAATGGCATATGGTGACGGTTGCGTGTTTTTTGAGAAGCATCAGGGCGACGGGCTTACCCACTATGTTGGAGCGCCCTACAACGATTGCTTCTTTCCCGGTCAGGTCAACGCCTGTAAGGGAAAGCAACCGGAGAATGCCCTTGGGCGTGCATGGCTCAAAAAGCGGCTCGCCTGTAACGAGTTTCCCGACATTTACAGGATGAAAGCCGTCAACGTCCTTCTCAGGCTCTATGGCCTCAATCACCTTTTGCTCGTCTATGTGGTCAGGCAACGGGAGCTGCACCAGTATGCCGTGCACCGAGGGGTCGTGGTTGAGCTTTGCAATCAGGTTCAGCACCGCCTCCTCGGTAGTGTCGGCCGGGAGCAGATGCTGGTCCGAGCGTACTCCGGCTTCGTCGCAGGCTTTTGCCTTGTTCCTGACGTAGACCTTTGAGGCCGGGTCTTCGCCGACCAGGATAACCGAAAGTCCCGGCGAGAGCCCTGTCTCTTCCATTAATTCACTTACTTCTTTTTCAAGTGTTTCTCTGATTGTGCGTGCGGTTTCTTTACCGTCAATTATGTTAGTCATAGTGGAAGATTATACGACAAATCTGCATTTCTTGTAAAGTGTTTAATCCCTGGCCGAGAATGAAAAGACCCTGTTGAAGATTTTTTATCGACGTACGACGTACCATAAATAAAACAGACAAAGAAAAATACCATATCCGCGCTTGACAGACTTACAATGTAGATATATCATTTTAGTATAGGTTAACGAATTTAAAAAAAGGAGTCGGCCATGTCATTCTGGGACAAAGTGAGAACTGATCTGTCAAAAGCTGTGCATGAGAGTTGGGAGGCCGTAAAAGGCGGGGCAAAGATCGCTGCAGAAAAAAGCGAAGGAACGGTCAAAACAAGCAAGCTTCGTTATAAAGCACACCTCGGACATAAAAAAGCCGAAAACCTGTTCACGGACTTAGGCGGTATTGTCTACGACATGGCAAGGCCGCCTTATGAAAATCCGCTTTCAAGGCCGGAGGTAATGTCGCTTGTCGAGAAAATAAAGGCCGTTGAAGAAGAAACCGCAAAGGTTGAGGAAGAAATAGAAAAGGTAAAGCTTGATGTGGAATGGCACGTGGGG
>CBDUXY010000251.1:0-2382 GCA_965371305.1 uncultured bacterium | reverse complement strand
CACTTAAATAATATTTGAAGAAGCCCCGATTATAAAAGTCGGGGCTTTTTTTATTTTGGAACGCATGAATATGAAAGGAAATATATGAATAGTTTTAGACCATTTAACCTAAATGCCAAAGTTGTCATGGGAATAGAGGCAGCTGGATTTAACACGCCGACGCCCATTCAAGCAAAAGCAATCCCAACCGTTATGGATGGGCGTGACGTCATGGGGCTGGCGCAGACAGGCACAGGTAAAACAGCCGCTTTCGGACTACCGATCCTTAACCGGCTGATGGAAGGAAGACGAGGTCAAGTCCGGGCCCTCATTATAGCTCCTACCCGCGAACTGGCGGAGCAGATCCACCAGTCTATAGAAACCCTTGGAAGGCAGACAAACCTGCGGAGCGTCACCGTCTACGGCGGTGTAAACATAAACATGCAGATACAAAAACTGAAACGGGGCGCCGATATCGTTGTAGCCTGTCCCGGGCGGCTGCTGGATCACATCAGACAAGGCACCATCGACCTCAACCGGCTGGAGGTTTTAGTCCTCGATGAGGCGGACCACATGTTCGACATGGGCTTTCTCCCAGATATACGGCGAATACTTCGGTGCATTCCGTACAAGCGGCAGACACTGCTTTTCTCGGCCACCATGCCAAGTGAGATCAAAAAGCTGGCTAAAGACAGCCTTATAGATCCTGTCACCATTCAGGTGGGAAACACCGCACCGGCAGTCACCGTTACACATGCACTCTACCCGGTAGCACAGCAACTCAAGACACGCTTGCTCCAAAAGCTGTTGCATAATACGAATACTGAGTCGGTACTGATATTCACCCGTACCAAACATCGGGCCAAACGCCTCGGTGAACAGTTAGCCAAGTCCGGCTGTAGAGCGGTCTCGCTGCAGGGGAACCTGTCACAGAACAGACGCCAGGCTGCGCTTAACGGCTTTCGCGACGGTACCTTTCAGATTCTCGTGGCGACGGACATCGCCGCTCGCGGTATCGACGTCTCCCAGATATCTCATGTTATAAACTACGACATACCCGACACACCGGAGGCATACATCCACCGCATAGGCCGAACGGGCCGTGCCGCCCGAAGCGGCGACGCCTTCACCTTAGTGACGGATGAAGATAAGGCGATGGTGCGCACCATCGAGCGGGTCATAGGTTTCCCACTGGAGCGCTGTACCGTGGACAATTTTAACTACAACGCTCCTGCACCGAAGGGCAACCAAGAGTTTACCCGCTCTCCACGGCAGTATACCCCTCGACGCAATAGTGCCAGGGCTGAGACGGTAAGCAGACAGGAGAAGACGGCCCGGCCGTCGCGCGTCAAAGCTTTGCGCTACGCCCGCTGAAAAGCGCTCTCCAGGACAAAAAAGCAATCGCATTTCAAGTCAAATATAGAAAGAAAGGGACAGAATAATGGCAAAAAAACCGGCTGCAGGGGGAGACACCGTCTCATACTGCACCAAGTGCAAGCTAGATCTGATGCATACGATTGTTGCGATGACAGGAGATAAGATTACCAGGGTCATATGCAGGACCTGCAACGGTGAGCACAATTACAGGGACAGGTCAAAAAAGAAGGTCACAGCAAAGAGGGCAACTTCTCCCGTCAAAAGACGCAGTTCAGCCAAGGATCCGGAAACTCTATGGAAGTCCGCCTTGGAAAAGACGCAAAGGCCGGAAATTCCCTATGACATGTCAAGGGCATTCAAGATAGATGATATCGTTTTACATAAGACCTTTGGCAGGGGAGTTGTGCTAATAGTCTCTGAAAAGAAGATGACCCTCATCTTTAAGGACAAGGAGAGAATACTCGTCTCGTCCAACTAAAGATAAAGAGGACGCAACCCTTTTAGGGCATTTTTACATCACCCTTTAAATCAAGAAATAAGTATGGTGTTCCCCGATTTAACGCCGATTTACACAAACACTACCCGCCAACCCTCTTAGCTTGACATGATAAAATGACTGACGTATATTTGCATGAACGATTTGCATAAAATGTTTAGCCTTATTTTATCATCACAGAGTAACCAACTATAACAGAGGTTGTTTATCATGGCCTGGTTTTTTGGTGCAAGTCTTGGCTGGTTTGTAGGTGGGCCGCTTGGGGCAGTGGTTGGCGCTGCTATTCAAAACACCCTGTCAAACGCTACAAGACAGCGTATTGAACACTCTCACGTTTCAACCAATCCAGAATCACAAACCTTGTAGCAATAATGACAAAGATCAGCATGGCCGACGGCCATATCAGCCCAGAGGAGAGGGCGATAATTCACAATTTCTTCCAGAGGTCGCCCACTTGGGCAAGGAACTGGTTGACTTCGCCAATGAGAAATTCAAGGAGATAAACGGGAGCTACCAAACATTGAAAAGGA
>CBDUXY010000250.1:0-2432 GCA_965371305.1 uncultured bacterium | reverse complement strand
GGTCTGCGTAATCGGTCGTAAGGGCGTGCCAATCGGCAACAAAGAAAATACATTCTTTTTTCTGCTGAAGCCTGAGCCAGTTTTCAAGCACTCCGTGGTAGTGCCCGAGATGCAGCTTGCCGGTCGGCCTCATGCCGCTCACCACCCGCGCAGGTTTTTTCATTGAAACCATTTTTTTTACATCCCTCCAAGGCTGAGAAGAAAATAAGTAAGATCAAGCACAGGGTAAAGCACAAGATCAAGCACATCGGTAATTATAAGAAGTATAAGTATCACAAAACCAAACGGCTCGATAGCATTGTATTGCTCTGCCATTCTCGGTGGCAACAAGTTTCTCAAGACATGACTTCCGTCAAGCGGCGGTATGGGTATCATGTTAAATACGGCAAGTATAACATTAAGGATGATACTCATCCGCACCATCTGCAATAACGGATGCAGAGCCGGCGAATTATAGAGATAATTCGCAAGTCCCGACACTATCATAAGCTTAAAAAATATAGCAAAAGCAATGGCAAGCAAGATGTTGGCCGCCGGGCCTGCCATGCTCACAAGTATATCGTCCCTTGTTATATTCCTGAACTTAAGTGGGTTTACCGGCACTGGTTTTGCCCAGCCTATAATGCCGCTAAAGAGGAACGCAAGAGAGCCCATAAGGTCCAGATGTTTTAACGGGTTGAGCGTGACGCGCCCGAGCCTGTAGGCCGTATCGTCGCCGCACTTCATTGCCATCCACCCATGAGCGCACTCATGAAACGTCAGGGCAAGTAAGATAGGTGGTATTCTAATCAGTAACAGACTTATATCTATATCAAGCATAATTAATTAGTTTATCAAATAACTTTTCCAAACGTCAAATCAATTCTCACAACCATGGGCTGCTTGAGGGCAGTCATGGGCTGCTTGAGGACAACCATGAGGCTGCTTGAGGGCAGTCATGAACCGCTTGTAGACTACTCAGGTGTTATTTGGGGCTGCTTGAAGTCTGCCGGTTAAAGGGGGGGGGGATTATAATACCGGACCCTGCAGGACGTACTCTGAAATCTTCGCATGATGGCGAGAGTTTTTCTCCCAATCCCCGAAGGGGACCGGTCACAGCACCCTTATGCCCGGCAAACACACGGTCATATGAGCGCAAGGAGCGCTGCCGGGCACAAGGAAACTGTTACTTTTTTTGTCATCAATTTTCACAGTTAATTTTACTACACTCGTTGTGCCCGACTATGCCGGGGCGTACGGGAAAGTTATGATTACTCTACAAAAGTCCGGCACAGGGACGGTGCAACCCCGAAAAAACAAAAAACCTTGACTTATTAAGTAATTAAATGCTAAATTTATACAATATGTGCGTATCAACCTAACCTATTGGAGACACTTGAAATATGTCTAAAAAGCTACTACTTGCCGATGACAGTATAACCATTCAAAAGGTCATCTCCCTTACCCTGGCAGCCGAAGATTATGACATCATCGTTGCTAACGACGGCGACACAGCCATTGCCAAGGCAAAAGAGGAAAAGCCCGACCTTATTCTGGCTGACGTTGCCATGCCCGGCAAAAACGGCTACGAGGTTTGTGAAGCGATAAAAAACGACCCTGAACTCGGCTCTATTCCGGTAATTCTGCTTGCCGGAACCTTCGACCCTCTTGACGAGGACAAGGCCACGCAAGTAGGGGCAGACGACAACATCTCAAAACCATTTGAATCCGAAGAACTTATTAATAAACTTAAAACTCTTTTACCCGCTACTGAAGAACCTCAAAAGACGGCAGAAGAAATTTTCGAAGCCGCAAAAGCAGCCGAGCCGGAAGTTCCGGAGATTATAGAAGAATTAGAAGCAATACCCATAGTTGAGGCAGTTGAGGAGGCAACAGAAGCTGAAATCGCGGAAGAAAAACCCCCTGTGCCTGATGAACTGTGGCAGACAAGCGATCTTATGGCCGGCCCGATAGCGAGCACGTCGGATATAGAGGACATGGACTCAAACGACCTGGACCTTGGCCTTGACGAAACCCCGGAAGAAGGAGGCGCTGATGAATTCTTCGACCTTAGCAGTGTGACTGAAACAACGCCTCCTGTTGATGAGCCGCCGGCAGAGCCGACTCCGACTTTTGAACCTCCTGTTGAGGTGGCAGAGCCACCCGCTCCAACGCCTCCTGTTGAAGAACCGCCGGCAGAGCCGACTCCGACTTTTGAACCTCCTGTTGAGGTGGCAGAACCACCCGCCGCAGCGCCTCCTGTTGAAGAGCCGCCTGCAGAGCCAGCGCCAACTTTTGAACCTATGGTGCCGCCTGTTGAGGCAGCGCCTCCGGTTGTAGAACCGCCGGTTGAACCAACACCGACTTTTGAACCTATGGTGCCGCCTGTTGAGGCAACGCCGCCGGTTGAAGTGGCAGAGCCACCCGCAGCGCCGCCAACGTTTGAACCAATG
>CBDUXY010000249.1:0-2493 GCA_965371305.1 uncultured bacterium | reverse complement strand
GGTTTCGGGGTTATCCGCATGGATGGAGACAAAAGAGGGGTTCTGAATAAGGCTTATCTGCCCGGCACGCGCAAGCACGTGCCGGACCTTATCCATAGTCAAGCGCTGGAGCTAAAACGCCCTTCCATACTTCCACCTCAGCCAGTCCACGTACTATGGAGTGGGAGTTGATGATAGACCAGACATAAGTATTGAGCCTGCAATCGTTAATACCCTTGTATGACTTAAGTTTTTTCTTCAGATGCTCAAAAAACCATATATAAGAATCCATGCACTCGTCGCATTGCGCACCGTCGTCAAGTGAAATGGCAGCGCCTTTTCTTTTGCGCTGCAACAGCACGAGCGTACACACGAAGTCCCTGGCCGTATAGTTGCAATGGGTCTTCATCAAACCCCATACCTTGAACAAGACCCGGTCCGTGTGGTTTTCCACAAACTCCCTGCAGGCCCTTTCGTCGCCGGAAAGTACCAGCAAAACAAACTCCCTGTCCCCTTTTACATCATCTGAAACACTCTTGTCAGGCATCTGCATGTCAGGTTAATCCGCACAAAAATTCAGGTATAAAACATTTTACCAACATTTTCTATATCGAAAATAACGATTTAAAGCAAGCAGTCAAAGCCCGTCAATTCTCATGAATATTGCGTAGTTAACCGTTCATAAGTTACGTATCAACAGTGAAGTTTATATACCCGGCGACTCGATCAAAAACATACAAAAAAGCATTACAAATCACCCTTGAAAGTGTGGTATAATTTTGATGAATTAATAAAACTTACAATTGGCCGGACAGCTAATCCCTGTTTTTCAAGACCCGGCGGGACTCGAAAGACCATGAAAAAAAACAGAAATATCGACAAGAATACAATACTCAATATCAACTGCCACGCATGCAAAAAAGACTTTACCGAAAAGGTATTGGACATCCCGCATAACAAGAGGTTTGAGTGCCCTTATTGCTCCCAGGGTTACGTCATCAACATTAAGGCCTACATTAAGCATGAAAAAGAGCTTGATGAGCTTGTCGAAAGGCTCGACGTTGACTGACGCGCACCGGATTACGCTGTATTATTAACCACTTAACATATTCTCAAGGGAACCTGCCTCAACTTGATCTGAAAAACCATTACCTGCGCAAAGTATTTTCATGAAGATTTCAGGGCTTTTTTGTATTATGCTGCTTTGATAGAGTCGTCTTCAGCTAAGGAGAACGAGGAGAACCTGTGGCACAAAAAAGCCCTGATAAAATAGACAGCTCTGACAGGATAGGCGAAAAATTTTCTCACAATCCCTTCCAATACGCGGACGAGCTTGGCCCAACCAAAATAATACACGTCTATATACCTGAGATAGAACTTCGCGGCACGCTTGTTGTCGATAACGTTGCCGCAGGCCCTTCGATCGGTGGCTTGAGGATGGCAACGGACGTAACGACCGAGGAATGCGTGCGTCTGGCACGGGCAATGACGCTTAAAAACGCCCTGGCCGGCCTTTCCCACGGCGGGGGCAAGGCCGTGATCATCGGAGACCCCACCACGCCGGATAAGGAAAAGGAAAGGCTCATAAGGGGCATGGCAAGCGCCCTTTCGAACATGAAAGAACACATAATGGGCCCAGACATGGGCACTAACGAAGAGTGCATGGCATGGTTTAAGGAAGAGGCCGGGCAGGCGGTTGGTCTTCCCAGAGAGCTTGGCGGAATACCGCTTGACGAGATTGGCGCTACCGGGTTCGGAGTTGCTTGCTCAGCCCGGGTCGCGGCAGAGGAGCTTGGTTTTTCTATTGAAGGCGCGCGTGTTGTCGTACAGGGTTTCGGCGCTGTAGGGTATCACGCGGCAAGGTTCCTGACTGAAAAAGGGGCAGTGCTTGTCGGGGCCTGCGACAGCAAAGGTGCTGTATATAACCCGGACGGACTTGACGTCGCTGCATTGTTTCAGGACAAAAAAGCAGGTAAAAAAGTTGCTCAGTTCAAAAATGCCCAGGCGCAGGACCGTGACTCTGTAATCGACATGGAATGCGACATATGGATACCGGCTGCCAGACCCGACGTAATCAATATAAATAATGTCGCTCGTCTTAAAACTAAATTAGTCGTATGCGGGGCAAACATCCCAATCACCCCGGACGCAGAGCAGCAACTACATAAAAACGGCGTGCTGTGCATCCCAGACCTTATTGCCAACGCAGGCGGGGTAATAAGCGCTGCCATGGAATATAAAGGCGCAAACGAGACAGCTGTACTCAGGACAATAGAAGAGAAAATAACCACAAATACCGCGCAAATACTCGCCAGATCAAAATCCGGGGCAATAGCGCCGAGGCAGGCCGCCCTTGACATAGCAACCACGCGGGTAAAGACTGCGATGGGGCTTAGACGCTGGTCTGTTTTTTAGAAGATCACACATGCTCATGCCTGTTCATGTATTAAACCCGCCATGCGGGTAAAGACTGCGATGGGGCTTAGACGCTGGTCTGTTTTTTAGAAGATCACA
>CBDUXY010000248.1:0-2584 GCA_965371305.1 uncultured bacterium | reverse complement strand
AAACCTAAAATCAATTTAACCTTTGCAAACGGGCTGCGCTCTATAGTAAGGCAAGACCCTGACGTTATAATGGTTGGAGAGATAAGAGACGTGGAGACAGCGGAAATTGCCGTGCATTCGGCTCTTACAGGGCATCTTATCCTTTCTACCCTGCATACGAATGACGCACCAGGAGCCGTTACCAGGTTGATAGACATGGGGATAGAAAGTTATCTTATTTCATCCTGCCTGACCGGGGTCTTGGCCCAGAGGCTTGTGCGTGTGATCTGCTCAAATTGTAAAGAGCCGTCTGATAAAGTTGATGAAATTATAAAGGGTATGACTGATGAATTAAAAAAGGTAATAGTACGGCGCGGATTTAAGTTTCAGACTTACAAGGGTGCTGGGTGCGAGGAATGCGACAATACCGGTTATAAGGGCAGAACCGGAGTTTTTGAATTTATGGCAATTAATGATGAACTTAAGCGGTTGATAATAGCAAAAAAGGGTACGGATGTTTTAAGAAAAAGAGCGATAAAACTCGGTATGTCTTCTCTTAGAGAGGACGGGCTGGATAAGGTCAGGCAGGGGATAACCACCATTGAGGAAGTGGCACGGGTAACTATCGACGAAGGTTAAATGATTATGGCATTATTTAGTTATCAGGCAACGGATAACTCCGGGGAGCTGATAAACGGTTCCATGGAGGCCAGTGATAAAAGCTCACTCGTAGACAAACTCCAGGAGATGGGATATTTCCCTATCAAGGTTGGAGAGCCGGGGGAGACTACGTCCACGGTAGAAGCTGCCGCTAAAACCTCATCGTTACATAGATTTTTTCATAGCCGTATTTCCAGTCGAAAGACATTAGACTTTACCCATCAACTTCACAGTATGCTTGACGCGGGTCTTTCCCTGGATAAGACACTTACCATTCTGGCCGATCTTGAGCAGGACGTGGCATTCAAGGAAGTTATTCATGATATATACAAGGGCATACGCAAAGGGGACAGCCTTGCAGACTGCTTTGCCAAGTATCCAAGGTTGTTTTCAGGTGCTTATGTGAGTATGATAAAAGCTGGTGAGATAAGCGGGGCGCTTGAACCCATTCTGGTACGTCTTACGGAATATATGGAAAAGTCTCAGAGACTTAAAGAGAATATTCTGTCCGCTCTTATATATCCTTTGATGCTGACGTTTGTAGGCGGCGGAGCCATTGTCTTCATGCTCCTGTTTGTTATACCTAAGTTCTCCCTTATGTTTTCGGACATGGGAGGTGTACTGCCGCTGTCAACACAAATACTTCTTAAATTAAGTGCTCTGGTTATGAATTACTGGTGGCTCTTATTGGCTATTATTATCGGTGGCGTTTTATCCGCAAGGTATTATATCAATACAAAGGCAGGAAGGTTTTTGGTTGATAGTCTGAAACTCAGAATTCCTGTTTTTGGTGTGTTAATTAAAAAGACGGTTAGCTCCAGGTTTTCAAGAATGCTTGGAACTCTACTGCATGGCGGAACGCCTATTATTGAAGCGTTAAATATTACAAAGGGGACGGTTGGTAACTCAGCTGTTGCCGTAGAGATGGACGCTGTTATAGAAGGCGTACGCAAAGGCAGGGGGATTGCGCTTCCTTTAAAACGATGCAGGAATTTTCCCCCTCTGATGGTACATATGCTTACCGTGGGTGAGGAGTCGGGCAAGCTTGATGAGATGCTTATAAAAGTCGCAGATACTTATGACAGGGAGTTGAATAATGCGATAAAGAGATTGTTGTCACTCATGGAACCTGCAATTATACTTGTAATGGCGGTGGTTGTAGGTTTTATCGTTGTTTCACTTCTTTTAGCTATATTTAGCCTTAATGAGATGCCGATATGAATATGAAAACAAATTCCAGGCCGAGTTTTATACGAGATAAGAAGGGTTTTACCCTGATAGAGATGATGGTTGTGGTGATCATTATCGGTCTTCTGGCAGCCCTTGTTGTACCAAGATTTTTTGGTAAAGTTGAGCAGTCAAAGCTCAAGGCCGCCCATGCGCAGACTGAACTTTTTGGCCTGGCGTTGGATCATTACAGGCTTGATGCGGGCCGCTATCCAACGACCCTGGAAGGTCTTAATGCACTAAGGATAAAACCTTCTGGAGTCAAGAATTGGCAAGGGCCGTATCTTAAGAAAGACATTCCAAAAGATCCGTGGGGCAGTGTTTATAATTACGTGTCTCCGGGTAAACACGGTGATTACGACATCGTATCTTTCGGGGCAGACGGGCTGCAGGGTGGAGAGAAGGAAAACCAGGATGTGGTTAGCTGGAAAGGGCTTCAGTGATTTTCAGGGTGATGCAATGCAATTTTTTAGATTTGTGAAAAGTTCATCGTACTTTATTTTCTATTTGCGTAATATTTTAGCCTTTCACAAGTACTCAGGCAATCGTTCAAAAGGGTTTACTTTAATAGAGCTTCTTTTGATCTTGATTATCTTCTCAATTACAATTGCACTTGTTTTTCCTAAGGTAACGTCCGGTATGGGTCGCGTCTGGCTGAAGACATCGTCTAAAAAGGTTGCAACTTCGCTGAAGTTAGCCAGGAACCTTGCTATAAGCG
>CBDUXY010000247.1:0-2630 GCA_965371305.1 uncultured bacterium | reverse complement strand
AACATAAATACTATTGTTATGATAATATTTTAGGTTTTGATTTTATTTTTAACCCCAAAATCCAAGAAACTTGTTACAAAAAAAATGGCATAAGCAGAACAATAGATATTTATACAGACTCTGTAAAGGAAAAGACTTTTGTAGATTGTTTATTAGCGCACAAAAAAGGCCGGGATTAATTAAATTGATCATCCGGCCTTTTTTCATTTGTTTTCCCTGTTTGCTAACCCTTCTCAGCTAATGACGGTAAGCGCCAGCGTAAGCGGAAATGCAACTAAAAAACCCATGTAAACTATCATATCAACTACGTTGCTGTTCATGACTCTACCTCCTGTTATCTTCTTTGCCGCTTGTAGCGGTTTTATTGTTTTTTTATTTGGCTTTTTTGCCCTTGCTTTATATACATATTAATCTATTGAAGATTAAGGGAAGATTAGAGGCGTTAGCTTATTGTTCACTTATTAAATCGGCTTTCGATCTCAACATACTTGCGAATAATTAAAAATAAAGGCATACTATAGGTATAGAGCCTTTTAGATTTCTTTAAAATTTTAATACTTTCTTTTTTTATTGGTATGTCTTTGAACCAGGCGCAGTCGTTTGTTGAGCAATGTAGTTTATCTTGAAACTGCAAAGGAGACGGCCATGAATTCTATCATCGACACGTTTGAAGCGATTGAATTGCGGCGCGCGGTCAAACAATTCGACCCGGACTGTGAGATGACAGAGCAGGAAGTAGAAAAACTCACAGACCTTGCCCTGCTCTCTCCGACCGCCTTTAACATACAGAACTGGCGTTTTGTTATAGTGCGTGATAAAGAACTGAGAGAAGAGATACGTGAGGCTGCCTGGGGGCAGGCCCAGGTAACTGACGCTTCGCTTTTTATCATACTATGTGCCGACACGAAGAGTTGGGAAAAAGATCCGGCAAGGTATTGGAAAAACGCTCCGAAAGAAGTTCAGGATTTTTTGCTGCCGGCAATAGACAGTTATTACAGGGGGCGCAAGCAAGTGCAGCGAGACGAAGCCATGCGCTCTTGCGGCATTGCCGCTCAGACCATTATGCTTGCCGCAACCGCCATGGGTTACGAGTCGTGTCCGATGGACGGTTTTGATTTTGACAAAGTCGGCGAGCTCATAGAGTTGCCGGAGGACCACGTTATAGCCATGTTCGTTGCCGTGGGAAAGGGCGTAAAAGAGCCCTGGCCAAGGGGAGGGCAACTTTCCAAAGAAGAAGTCGTTATAAATGACAGGTTCCAGAAGAGGTGAGTTGTTATGAGAAATGGAGTACCGAAATATATATGTCAGGTATGCTGTTATAAGAAAAAACCCGAGATGTGGAAACCGGGCAGCCTTAAGATAGAGATTGTGCTGTGGCTGCTTGGCGGAGTGCCGGGGCTTATGTATTCTCTGTGGAGAAGGGTGTTCAGGACGGTCAGGATATGTCCTGAGTGCAGGACGGCCACTATGATCTCCACGGCCACGCCTCACGGGCAGAAAATGATCGGGGCCTGAGTCTCCTCTATGTTTATCAGGGGCTAATGTGGAGGTTTATCTGATAACACATGTCAAAACCACCTGGAACAGACCTTGATTTCATATTAAAGACATCCAGGCTTCCCGTCAATGACGACGGCTGGAGGTTGCTTGAGGCATTGAGGCTCAGGTACATGGATGATGTCGCATGGCTTCTTAAAAAGGGTACCGACCCGGATATTGTGATGGAGTCTACCACGCCCCTTATGGTGGCTGCCGGTTGCAGTGAACTCTATGACGACAGGCGGCGACCTGTAAAAAAGTTAGAACCGCAAGTGGATGCACTTTTGAAGCTCCTGCTCGGCGCAGGTGCAAAAGTCGACCATACCCCACCCGGTTGTTACGAAGGCTTCACCCCTCTTATTTATGCCTGCATGCTTTACCCATACAATATAAAAAGAATTATAGACGCCGGGGCCGACGTAAACCACAAGGGCCGGGACGGTTTTACCCCGCTTATGGCTGCTGCCCATAACAGGCAAGCCGTCGAGCTTTTACTCGGGGCAGGGGCGGACGCAACGTGCGTTACCACCGAGGGCAGGAACGCCCTGCACTACATCGCGCGCTCGTGTGCCGGGAAACTACTTAAAAAGGCCGGGGCCGACATAAACCAGGCGGATACGTATGGTATGACCCCGCTTCTCTACGCTGCGTTTACCGGTCATCTTAGTGCTGTAAAGTGGCTCTGGAAGTTTAAAAAGGCAAGGCAGGCGCGCTGCAAGAGAGGATTTGACGCGCTTCAAGTCGCACGCGAGTATAAACACCCTGAAGTCGCCCGGTGGTTAGTTGAACAATAAATAGATGGATGATAACCAGGAGAAAACACAGCCGGGGAGTTTTTCGCTCTTAAGAAGGGTGCTGCTTTACTGCGTTTGAGCGCCTATAATCCTTAGATCAGACAGGTCGCTTATCGGCCTGTTGACGTATAACGTCATTGTGTCGCTATGGTTCTGGTCGTTAAAACGAACGAACTTAAGCCACGTTTTCTCCCCTGATTTACCGGCTAATTGAAGGCTCCTGTAAAGCTCGGTAAGGCCGGTGACACTTTCACCGTTTACGCTGAGCAGCACGTCGAAGGTGTAAATTTTTTGACC
>CBDUXY010000246.1:0-2642 GCA_965371305.1 uncultured bacterium | reverse complement strand
GGGGTCTTGTGTAACGATAGATTCTTCTGTTTCACCTTCGCTCGCATCCTAGTTTTTCTGGGCGCCCTGTGACGCGGGGGCGGGGGGTTGGGGAGAGGGGGGCTCATAATGTAATTTTTACTGTCTCTACTTGAACATACAGAGCGAATCGTTACCCCCTTTTTTTGTATCATGAAAAAAAAGCGTTTACATTAATATTGCTGGCGGTTTTAACTCCTTCATGGCATGGTTTTACGAAAGTCGCAATAGAAAGTTTTGCCCTTGTAACGCCTTGTTTTTCCTGTTAATATGAGTGAAATGCCGGACGGGTTACTTCACCTGAAACGGTTTCGTTCTTCGCTGTTTCTGTTGGATCGTTCAAGTCTTGTTTTATGCTTTTTCCATAAACCACGAACCTCATTATGGATTTGATTTTATTATGCTTGCCAAGGTCTTAAGCTGCGCGGTACTCGGTATAGACGCATTTCCAATCGACGTTGAAGTAGATTCGGCGCGCGGCCTTCCCTATTTCTCTACCGTCGGTCTGCCTGACAACGCTGTTAAGGAGAGTAAGGACCGCGTACGCTCTGCCATTAAAAATTCAGGCTACAGTTTCCCCACAGGACGCATCACCGTAAACCTCGCCCCTGCAAATATAAAAAAAGAAGGCACCATATTCGATCTTGCCCTGGCCGTTGGTATTTTAAAAACAGAAGGTATTATAAAAACAGACAGGCACCTGGACTTCATCGTGCTTGGCGAGCTTTCCCTTGACGGGGCGGTAAAACCTGTCCGGGGCGCTCTACCGATTGCGGTTGCCGCAAAGGAGCTTGGTAAAGGCGTTATACTGCCCGTAGCAAACAGCCGCGAAGCAGCCCTTGTGGAAGCGGCAGGTGGTGTGTACGGCGTTACTTGCCTGTCCGAGCTTGTGGAATTCCTGAACAGGGATGTCGAGTTGGAACCTACCGTGGTTGATGTGGCGGAGTTTTTCAGCGCGTCCTTGACTAATAAAGCTGACACAGACCCTGATTGTGTAGACATGAGTGACGTGCGCGGGCAGGAACACGTGAAGAGAGCGGTTGAAATTTCAGCCGCAGGCGGCCACAACATGCTGATGATAGGCCCTCCCGGGTCCGGCAAAACCATGCTTGCAAAAAGGCTCCCGACCGTGTTGCCCGACATGACACTCGGAGAAGCTATAGAGACGACTAAAGTCCACAGTGTTGCGGGTGTGTTGTCAAGCGGAGTTGCACTTGTCACCAGGCGCCCCTACCGCGCGCCACATCATACGATCTCGGACGCAGGACTTATCGGAGGCGGACAGGTGCCAAGACCGGGAGAGGTGAGCCTTGCCCATAACGGCGTGTTGTTTCTCGACGAAATACCTGAGTTCAAGAAAAACGTGCTTGAGGTGCTCCGCCAACCGCTTGAAGACGGGGTGGTCACCATTTCAAGGGCAATAATTTCACTCGACTATCCTGCAAGTTTTATGCTTGTGTGCGCAATGAACCCGTGCCCGTGCGGGTTTCTGGGGGACGCGCAAAAGCAATGCCACTGTACGCCGCCAATGGTGGAGCGGTACAGGGCTAAGCTCTCAGGCCCGCTCTTGGACAGGATTGACATACACTGCGACGTACCGAGGGTCAGGTTCGCCGAGCTTTCTGACAAAAGGAAAGGAGAGAGTTCGGCGAATGTAAAGGAACGTGTTGACCGGGCGCGCGCGTTGCAGCATGAGAGGTTCTCCAACACGGGGATTTTTTCAAATTCGCGAATGAGCACGAAGCAGGTCAGGAGTTACTGCGCTGTTGGCGGTGAGTCTTTGAAACTTCTTGAATCTGCAATTGAGCGGCTTGGGTTCTCGGCCCGGGCCTATACTCGCATACTTAAAGTCGCGCGCACCATAGCGGACCTTGACGGAGTCAGTGACATCCAGCCCACTCACATTGCAGAGGCAATACAATACAGGACTTTAGATAGAGCTACCGTGTAGTCAGAGCGTCATAACTTCGCAGACCCGTGTTGCTCCTCGATTCATCGCTGCAGCGTACTTATAGTACGCCTCGCTCTTCATCTTCGTCGCGCCTTGGTCTGCTTTTGATAGATTTATTTTGGCGCTCCGTAGGTATTTTTGTTTTATGGTTCCGTGCGAAAAAAACTGTCTCGCTTCGCTTTGTGTATGTGAAATAGAATGTTAGATTTAAGTAAAGAGTCTCATTTACCTTATATCAAAATATCAAAAAAATGAAATCTCACGAAGAAAAATGGATAGCGGTAATACTGCTGCTTTTGATAGTCCTTGTTTTTTACCTGAGGCCCCTTGCCTTGCAGGGCCGTCTGGGCGGGGTTGTGCTGGTTTTGGCTGCGGCCGTTGGTTTTATGCTGCTCAGGATGTTCAGCAGATGGGCCAGGCGGGTCGAGACAAAAGGGAGCGAAACCGAATCACCAGAGCCGTCAAAAAAAACAGAGACAAGAAAAACTGTCAAACCGCCCAAGTTGATTAATTACGACACAACAACGGAAGCCAAACCGCGTGAGGAAGAATTTTTTGGTGAATATACCTACGACAGGCTTAATCTTGTTGAAAGGTACCCTGCAACTATAGGCGAGACTAAACCCGATAAACCGGATAAAGGCGCTAAAGAGATCTTAAGTGTGGTTGTATT
>CBDUXY010000245.1:0-2683 GCA_965371305.1 uncultured bacterium | reverse complement strand
AAAAAAAACAAAAAAAGTCCGCTTGGCGCATAACGTCGTAACGAGCTGAGCGGGCATACAGGAGAGGAAGAAGAGGATGAATTGTGAAATAGAGGATTTGAGTGAAGTAAAGAAGAGGTTTTTGATTGAGATAGAGGTGGACGAGGTCGATGCGGAGTTTAAAACTGCCTATGATAAGTTAAGGTCTGAGACGGAAGTTGAGGGCTTTAGAAAAGGTAAGGCCCCTGATAGTGTTTTAAAACAACGTTTTGGTGATGGGATTGAAGTTAAGATATCCAAAACACTTGTTGACCGGACTTTCCTGAAGGCGGTCGAGGACTCGGGCCTGAAGCTTATTGCAAGTCCCGACATTGATGCAAGCAAGATAGTGCAGGGCTCGCCGTTTCGCTACAGCGCTACCGTTGATGTAAGGCCGGGACTTAATATCGATAACTTCATGGACATGGAGATAGCCACACAGACCGAAGAAGTTACCGATGAGGAGGTAGAGAAAAACCTCACCATGCTGCGTGAACGTAATTGCCGCTATAAGGACACTGACCAGCCGGTTGTTGAAGGCACGATGGTAACAATAGACGTCCAGGCAAAGATTGACGGAGAGCTTTTTAAGGAGGGCAGCCAGCATGATTATAGCTTTAAGGTCGGAGAGGGCACAAACTTTCCCGAGTTCGAAGAATGCGTGCTTGGACACAGGGTCTACGATACACCTTCTTTTTTAAAGTCTTTTCCGGACCAGTATCACGATAAGAAAGTTGCAGGCAAAGAAGTAGCTTTTGTTTGCAGTTTAAAAAATGTAAGGGGAAAGGAGCTGCCGCCTTTGAACAACGACTTTGCCAAAAGCATGCAGTGCAACACGGTCGATGATTTAAAGGTTATGATACGCCAGGAACTTGGAAGGGTGAAAATATACTCGGAACGCGACCGTCAGCGCAAGGAATACATGGAGAAGATGGTAGAACTTAACCCGTTTAAAGTGCCGGATTCGCTTGTGGAGAACTACTTCACCAGGATTATGGGCAAGATGTTCGAGGGTGTTCGCATGGGCAAGGTAAACCCTGACGGATGGAGCTTGAACACAAAAGAGGCCAAGGAGAAGTACCGCGAACAGGCGGTCAAGCAGGCAAAGGGTGATATTATCTTCGATGCTATATGCGAGAGAGTAAAAGTTGAGGTCACGCGAGAGGACGTTGAAAAGGCCATAACCGATATTGCGGCTTCCAAGAACACAACGCCTGAGGAAATACAGAAAAGACTTGAAGATCAGGGTACTATGGAAATGCTCGCTGACAGCATTAGAAAAGAAAAAGTTTTTGATGTAATACTTGGCGGCAAGCTCGAAGAGCAGGCCGCTGCAGAGTAAAACGCCTCAAGGCGGGCAAATATGATTTCCATGCTTTCTTGCCAATAGGTTTGTATGGGTAATAATGTTCACTGTGTAAATATCGGACACTCTTAATAATAAAACGAGTACCTGAGAGAGGTGTGTTATGACGCTTGTACCAATGGTAGTGGAGCAGACAGGCAGAGGTGAGAGGGCATATGACATCTATTCAAGGCTCTTAAAGGACAGGATTATATTCCTTGGCACTTCGATAGACGACAACGTGGCCAATTTAATAATAGCCCAGTTGCTTTTCCTTGAAAGCGAAGACCCGGAGAAAGAAATACACATCTATATAAATTCTCCCGGAGGGGTAGTGAGTTCGGGGCTTGCCATCTATGATACAATGCAGTATGTAAGGCCAGATATTTCGACCATATGCATGGGGCAGGCTGCGAGCATGGGTGCGCTCTTGCTCTCCGGAGGTGCCAAGAACAAGCGTTTTGCCCTGCCGAATTCGAGAATACTCATACACCAGCCCCTTGGCGGAGCGCAGGGTCAGGCAACGGACATAGACATACAGGCGCGCGAGATCCTGCGCCTCAGGGAAGAACTCGGGAAGATACTTGCAAAACATACGGGTCAGTCGCTTGACAGGATTCACATCGATACGGAGCGGGATTTTTATATGACTGGTGAGCAAGCCGTTGATTATGGTATGATTGATAAAGTGATTGAGAAAAGAATCTCTTAAGTATCTGGAGGAATAAAATGGCCGGAGACAAGAAGTCAGGAGACGGGTATCTGTCATGTTCGTTTTGCAGCAAGAAGCAGGACGAGGTAAGAAAGCTCGTCGCAGGCCCCATGGTCTACATATGCGACGAATGTATAGGCCTGTGTAACGACATTATTGCCGAAGAGTACGAAAAAGAGGATTTTAAGAAAAAGACTCAATCGGTGCCTAAACCGGCTGAGATAAAATCGACGCTTGATGAGTATGTGATAGGGCAGGATTACGCCAAAAAGGTACTCTCGGTTGCCGTGTACAACCATTATAAAAGGATAGATAACAAAGGCGCTCTTGGCGGTGTTGAGCTGCAAAAAAGCAACATACTCCTGCTCGGCCCAACAGGGTGCGGAAAGACCCTGCTTGCCCAAACGCTTGCAAAGGTGTTGAACGTGCCCTTTACCATAGCCGATGCAACCACCCTTACCGAGGCCGGTTACGTTGGCGAAGACGTAGAGAATATCATACTCGGACTCCTGCAGAACGCGGAGTACGACGTTGAAAAGTGTCAGAGGGGAATAGTCTATATAGACGAGATAGATAAGATATCGCGTAAGGGAGACAGCCCCTCGATC
>CBDUXY010000244.1:0-2698 GCA_965371305.1 uncultured bacterium | reverse complement strand
AAGGTAAGGCCTTCTTTTATAAGTTTAGGATTCATTTTTTTTAATCCCTCCGTAAGATAATAACAAAAAATCTCTATAGTTAATCTCGGTTATTTTTAAGTAATTAAGTTATTAGTAAAATTATTGCTTGTTACATGCACCTTTAAATTTATCCACAATTACCCCTTCAAGCAAGCCTGCATCACTAACCGTCAAGGAATTAAAACCTAAAGAACTCATAGCACAAAGCACTATGGCGGCCCCTGGTATTATCAGATCTTCCCTGCCTTTTTCAAGCGGAAGAAGTGCGCCGCGCTCTTGAAGCGTATTTGCCGACAAGGTCCTGTAAACAGCGTCAACCTTGCCTTCCGTGAGTATGTAATTATTTACGTAGTCTCTGTCATAACGCTCAAGGCCAAGTTCAAGTGCTGCGAGGGTGGTCACAGTGCCTGCCGTGCCGACAAGCTCAGCGCCCTGCCCTGACGTATATTTTTCACAGTCAACACCTGCTGCTTTCATCCGCCCTAACACGTCTTTTAAAACACCGTCTATCTCTTTTTCCATGGCGTCGAGTTCCGACTCTAAAGGCGGATCATTTAAAAGGTGCTCTTCACAAAGATGCACCACCCCCATCTCCATGCTCTGGCAACTTTCTATCACTGCTCCGTTTGCCGCGACAAACTCGGTACTGCCCCCGCCTATGTCCATTATGATTCTTCGTTTCCCTGTAGCGGCAGACGCGTCGCCCCCTGCAACACAGCCGGGCTCAACAACACTCAGGGCGCCAAGAAGCGAGAGACGGGCTTCCTCAAAGCCATCAATAACCCGGACCTTAATACCGGTCTGCTTAAGGACCTGCTTAATCCAGGTCTTGCTGTTTTTTGCCCGCCTGACGACGCTTGTTGCAACTGTCGTTACGTCGGTGACGTTGTATTCGGCAATGAGACGGGCGAATTCGCTAAGAGCCTGAAGCCCTCTTTTAGCCGCTTCGGGGTGCAGGCCGCGGCCCTCTGTGTAGCCGCCGCCAAGCCTTGTAATGCGCCTTTCGTAAACAAGAGGCTCTATGGCGCCCTCGTCCGTGAGCTCGGCTATGAGGAGGCGAAAGGTGTTGGTGCCAATGTCGATTGAACAGTAATTCATATCACTTGAGTGTCTCTAATTATCCTATTTCTATAATTTATATCCGTTTGTTTAATCATCATCTTGCAAAACGCCCTTGAATTACTTAGACCACTTATTTGTTTTTTCGATGTTTCAGTGCAACCCTGTCCTGAGCTTTGTCGAAGGGCCGCGCCGAAACGGTCATAACGCGTAGGTTGGGTTGAGGAACGAAACCCAACAATTGCAGCTCGGCAAAACATTAGCCGCACTTTCGTGTGACAGTCAACTTGATTTTAAAAACACACCGCTAAAAAAAAGGGCTTTCATCCAACCACCGCCCTCTACCGGTAATTACTCGCGTAATCTATATAGTTAACGGCAGACCTTGCAATACGCGCTACTTCCGCGTCGGTAAGCTCACGCACCACCTTTGCCGGTGAGCCAATAACAAGGCTCCTCTGTGGTATCACCGTACGCTCGGTAACAAGCGCGCCGGCGCCAACGAGCGAGTCCTCGCCAATCTCTGCGTTATCAAGTATCACAGCCCCCATGCCGATAAGACACCTGTCCCTCACCCGACACCCATGCAGCACAACGTTATGCCCGACCGTCACATCGCTGCCCACATAAAGCGGACACGTGTCTTTTGTCACATGCAGCACCGAGTTGTCCTGCACGTTCGTCCTCTGCCCGATACGTATATAATTGACGTCCCCCCTCACGACCGCATTAAACCAGATGCTTGAGTCCTCGCCTATTATAACGTCCCCGATAACACGCGCACTTTGCTCGACAAAGACGTTTTTACCGAGCTTGGGCGCCACCCCTTTATACGGCATAAACCTGTTATCGGTCATTTAAAATCCCCAACTCGTTTTCGCTTTTTCTGTTCCAGTCATGCATAGATAATTTACAAAACTTCCGGCAACAGAACGTAAAAGAAATAAACTATCAAAAACAGGTCTCTTATGCAATGCCCTTAACGCACTGAATTTTCAAAACCCGCTTTGTTTCCGAAGAAATCCTGAATAACTCTGTTTGTTTCACTCCAACGGCCCATAAAAGCTCAACGCCTGTGCTAAGTAAAGGGATTTTTCCCCTTTGTTTTAGATGAATTTTTTCGTCTATGAAAATATCTTTTAACTTCTTTCTCCCTTGCATGCCAAAAGGCCTGATCCTGTCGCCGGGACGGAAAGTCCTGATAATAACAGGCGCATTAGTCGAAACAAACGAGTCGTAATCAAGATAAATATTGTTTTCACTCGCCTTTAGTGACCGTGGCTTGCGTGCTAAAAAAGAAACCTTAAACGTCACTCCAAGCCCCGGCGCCCTTGTTAAGCCCGGAACAGAAAGCATATATTCAAGATTGCCGTGATTTTTCTTTTGCGTTTTGTCGATATTTTCACGTCCCCCTGTAATGACGATCCGGTCGTATTCACGCACAACGGTCAGCCCCTCACAAAGTTCCCCCGTCTGATTCGGCCTCCTCCCTTTTATAACAGAGAGGAACTCGGCTATCCGGGCAGTATATATATTAGTCCCAGCTCCAAGCTCCTCTGCCGCCAGTACAAACACCCGGCTCAGCATTGCCGGGTGCAGGGTGAGCAATTCAAGCCTT
>CBDUXY010000243.1:0-2755 GCA_965371305.1 uncultured bacterium | reverse complement strand
GCTTCTGGCTCTGACATAGGTGCATCCATCATTTCTTTATATATTTTATATTCTCTGTCAGAATAAGCGTTAGCTAAACCAACGCTTAAACTAAAACTAAATATTATTACAATCGTCAAAAGGTACCAGTTTCTCATATAAAACTCCGTTCATCATTAAAGAAAATCATGCTTATTTGCATGAAATCATTAAAATAAATCTACTCCTTTTTAAAGTTATATGGCTTTTGTAGGCTGGGTTGAGGAACGAAACCCAGCATTATTTTAAGATGTAATTGTTGGGTATCGCTGCGCTCACCCCAACCTACGTGCTTGGGGTTAATTTAGGGGGGAGAGGTCACCATTCCTCAACCATATTATTTTTAATTTTTTTAAGTTTTTTAAATCCACGTTGCCGGTTCAAGCGATTGGCACGTGTGTCATCTTTATAAATATGTCTAAAGATACCTTCGAGCTCTTTGATTTCCTCTTCCCTGATATTATCCCATACCTCAAAAATAGAAAAATGAGTCCATTCATTCCTTTTTTTTCTCAAGTGAGCTCCGAGTCTCCCACGTATACTCCTATCTGTCATTCCCACATAAACAACATCATAGCGTTTATGTTTCGATTTATAATGAAGTAGGATATAAATGCCGCGAGTTTGCCTAGGCACAATATTACAATCTTCTTGTGGCAAGTATTCAGCACATCTTTTTATTAATCTTAATTCACTAGCTGGCATAAATTAATTCCCCCTTTTATCTGGATTTCCGCTTTCTCGAGAATGACAAGATACTTTAATCTGTTATCCTGTACTTGATTCAGTTTTGTATGGTGGGCTGTGCCCACCATTTCAAGTTCAAGTAAAAGCGAGATGCCGGATCAAGTCCGGCATGACAATATAAAAAACCTACTCGTCTATCTGTGCCTTCTGGAGCTTGCCGGAAAAGTCCCGGTAAACTATCTTCCACCGGGTGAACATGTCGAGTGCGCCTCCGCGTCCTCCGGCCTCCCGGTGTCCAACGCCAGTGCGTTTTATGCCGCCAAACGGAAGCTGTATCTCAGCGCCTATTGTAGGGGCGTTTATATAGACTATGCCGGTTTCAAGCGCGCTTTCGGCGTGGGCCGAACTATTGACGTCCTGCGTGTATATGGAGGACGACAGCCCGTACTCCGAGTCGTTTGCGATCGATATTGCATCACAAAGGTCAGTCGCTTTTATTACCGCCACCACAGGGCCGAATATCTCTTCTTTTTCTATGCGCATGCCGGGCGTAACGTCAGCGAATATGGTCGGTTCTATGAAGTAGCCCTTGTCGAGATTGTTTTCATCCGTAGTCGCCCGCGCGCCGCCTGTAACAAGCCTCGCCCCTTCTTCCTTGCCGATCTCGATGTAGTTAAGGACTTTTTCCATCTGTGAAGAGTTTATAAGCGGCCCGACGTCGGTTGCCTCGTCAAGCCCGTCGCCAAGCGTCAGCCCCTCTGTCGCCTTTGTGAACATGTCGAGGAATTCGTCGTAGACCTTTTCGTGTACGATGACACGGCTTGCCGCGGTGCAGCGTTGTCCGGTAGTGCCGAAGGCAGCCCAGAGCGCGCCTTCGACCGCGAGGGCAAGGTTTGCGTCGTCCATTACTATTATCGGGTTTTTTCCGCCCATCTCGCATGAAAGCTCTTTATCAAGTCCGGCGCATATTTTCGTCAGTTTCTCTCCCACAGCGCTCGACCCTGTAAACGAAACTCCGTCAATACCTGGGTGTGAGGCCAGGTATTCGCCGACCTCGCTTCCTGAGCCGTGCACAAGGTTTATCACCCCAGGAGGTACGCCTGCCTCAACGAATAGCTCTACAAGCCTTGTAGCGGAAACAGGGGTGTAGCTTGAAGGCTTGAATATTACCGTGTTTCCGCCAATCAGGGCGGGCAGGAGCTTCCAAGAGGGGATGGCAGTCGGGAAGTTCCAGGGGGTGATCAGGGCAAAAACGCCGATTGGTTCGCGCATTGATTTGCAGTCTTTGGCCGCAAGCTCGCTTGGCACGGTCTGCCCGGATAAACGCCTGCCTTCACCGGCCATGAAGTAGGCCATGTCTATTGCCTCCTGCACGTCTCCGAGGCCCTCGTTAATGACTTTACCCATCTCGCGCGTGACAAGGGTGCCAAGGGCTATTTTGTTTTTCCCTATCAGCTCGGCCAGACGGAAAAGTATCTCGCCCCGTTTGGGCGCAGGCATGAGACGCCACGAACTGTAAGCCTCGCGCGCCGCTTTTACCGCGCTGTCCACGTCCTCGTGGGTGGAGGCCGGAACAGTGCCGACAATGTCGGCTGTATTTGCCGGGTTTATGCTCTCTATGGTCTTGCCGGAACTTGAGTCCTGCCAAAGACCATTGATCAGATTTTTGTAAGTGTCGCAAGAGTTAGACATGAGATTCTCCTTGTTGAAGAGGTGAGGGAGCTTGTGTGTTTTATCTTGTTTAAAAGTATAGCAGAGGGAACTGTGTCTGGCAAGTTTTGCAAGATAGCAGATATTTGCAAAAAAAGAGTTACACTTTTGACGTTTCTCCACCCAAATAAAAAGAATTGTGCTATACTCTAAATACGCCAAACAGGAGGTAAGAAAAATGCTTATAGCGATAGCTTTCTTCGTAGGTATGTTTGCTTACGCTCTTTTTATAGCAGATTGGGAAAAAGAGCTTGATGGCAGGGTTGAGCACAGGTTCGGCCATAAATAGTTTTTTTTGTTTTGTTTTTTTACTCTGTTTAAGTCGAACCTTCATCCTTGC
>CBDUXY010000242.1:0-2787 GCA_965371305.1 uncultured bacterium | reverse complement strand
CGCAACACTGGTTTTAACACGCATACGCATAACGGCTTTTAAAACATAAACATAATAAGAGAATTTAAGAGGGAACATGGCGGATATAATCACATTTGAGTGTACGGACTGTAAACGTAGAAATTATTCGAGTACCAAGAATAAAAAGAATACGACAGAGAGGCTCGAACTCAAGAAGTACTGCAAGTGGTGCAGGAGCCACACCATGCATAAAGAGACCAAGTAGGGCTGCGTAAATACATGCATATGTGTACGTTATACGTGATGCGGAAAAGATATATAAACAAAGTTTTTTTGTTTTTTAATACATACGCATAACGATTCTTAACGTGCATTACGGCGATCAAGTATAGGCCAGTAGCTCCAATTGGCAGAGCAGCGGTCTCCAACACCGCGTGTTGGGGGTTCGAGTCCCTCCTGGCCTGCCATTTTAATTTTTTTAACCCGCATGGCGGGTTAAAATCCCTGCACATGCCGCGGGGTTTTTACCGGCATATTTTTTTGATTCACCGGTGCTTGCGGCGGGGCGGTTCATAGCGATAAAAGCGCCGAAGCAAGGCAAGAGAGAGAACGGCAAAATGGAAAAAGTAGATAAAGCAAAAGAGTTTTTTTCAGAGGCCAGGGTAGAGCTTAAAAAGGTAACCTGGCCGCCCAAGAAACAAACAATTCAGGCGACCTGGGTGGTTATCGTAATGGTAATCATCATCTCTATCTTTCTGGGTGGCGTGGATTTAATATTTTCAAGCATAATAAAGTCTATCCTGGGCAGTTAATCCGGGTAGTTAATTAAACCCGCTTTGCGGGAAAAATAAGGTTTAAGTGGGCATTATGGCTAAGAAGTGGTATGTGGTTCATACATATTCAGGTTTCGAAGAGAAGGTAAAGACGGTTATTGAGGACCAGGTGAAGCTGCTTGGCAAGGAAGACCTTTTTGGTGAAGTACTGGTGCCTTCAGAGCAAGTTGTAGATATGGTTAAGGGTGAGAAGAAGACTTCTTCAAGAAGGTTTTTCCCCGGCTATATACTTGTGAACATGGAGCTTACCGACGAGACCTGGCATCTGGTGAAGGATGTACCAAAGGTAACAGGATTTGTTGGAGGTTCTGAGAACCCGCCAGCTATATCCGAAGCTGAGTTACAGAAAATTGTTCGGCAGATGGAAGAGGGCGCTGAAAGGCCCGTGCCAAAGGTGCTTTTTGAAACCGGTGAGAACGTCAGAGTGGTTGACGGACCCTTTACGAACTTTAACGGTATCGTGGAAGAGGTAAAGCCTGAGAAGGGTAAACTTCGCGTACTTGTCAGTATATTTGGACGACAGACGCCGGTCGAGCTTGAGTTTATGCAGGTGGAAAAGGCGTAGGAATATTAAAGACGTAACACGTGTACGTTATACGTGATGCGGGAAAAAATATTACAAGGTGTTTTACGTATAACGCATCACGCAAGACGCGTAACGTTTTTTAAAGGAGAGAAACATGGCAAAGAAAATTATAGGACAGATTAAACTTCAGATACCGGCCGGAAAGGCCAACCCGTCGCCTCCCGTAGGTCCGGCCCTTGGTCAGCACGGTGTCGCCATTATGGATTTTTGCAAGGCTTTTAACGCAAAGACCCAGAAAGAAGGCGACATGATCATACCGGTCGTAATAACAGTATACGCGGACAGGTCTTTTTCATTTATTACGAAAACACCGCCGGCCTCGGCCCTTATACTTAAGACCCTTGGTATGGAAAAGGGCTCAAATGAGCCGAAAAGAACTATTGTAGGTAAGATAACACGAGCGCAGCTCGAAGAGATAGCGCGCGTTAAGACCCCTGACATTACGGCAGGCAATCTTGATGCGGCAGTTAAGATAATTGGCGGTACCGCAAGAAGCATGGGTATCCAGGTGGAGGTTTAAGGGAAATGGCAGGTAAAAAATACACTCAGGCAAGTGAAAAGATAGAGGACAAGGCTTACGGAATTAACGAGGCCGTAGAAACGCTTGTTAGTACTGCAACGGCAAAGTTTGACGAAAGCATAGATCTTTCGGCAAGGCTTGGCGTTGACCCGCGTCATGCGGACCAGATGGTAAGGGGCCTGGTCGTGCTTCCTCACGGAACAGGCAAAAAAATTCGAATTGTAGTGTTCGCCAAAGGCGAGAAACAAGCAGAGGGCAGGGACGCAGGAGCCGACGAGGTCGGAGCAGAGGACCTGGTTGAAAAGATAAAGGGCGGATGGCTTGATTTCGATAAGGCCGTGGCAACACCCGACATCATGGGCGAGGTCGGAAAGATCGGTAAGATACTCGGCCCCAGGGGGCTTATGCCGAATCCAAAGCTCGGTACGGTAACTTTCGACGTTAAAAAGGCTGTTGAAGATTTAAAGTCAGGGAAGATAGATTACAGGGTGGACAAGGCTGGCAACGTACATACCTCACTCGGGAAGGCTTCGTTCGGCGTTGATAAGATCAAAGAGAACCTCATGGTACTTCTTGAATCCATTATCAAGGCAAAACCGCCGGCAAGCAAGGGGACTTACCTCAAGAGTGTTTTTCTTTCAACTACAATGGGGCCGTCAGTCAGGCTCGATACAGTGGAAGTGCGCAATACCTTTAAATAGGCTATCAGTCTCATTCATAACGGCTTCCGGTTACCTGCGTAAGGGTGGTGAGTTGACTGTTAATGATGAAGACATTCGTAGTAATAGCACGAATTAATATTTTATTAATAATAAAAAAGTCTTTTAGGAGTTAAAGACAGCAGGTGTTTGATTGCAGGTTGGCTTAAGGTGGTTGGTAAAAATTCG
>CBDUXY010000241.1:0-2809 GCA_965371305.1 uncultured bacterium | reverse complement strand
AAAATAAAACATTTCAGGATCGCGTGTTTGATTACGCTGCTGATTTTATTGCTTGCGCCGTTCTCGGTTAAGGCGGCAGGAGCTGGTAACAAGTGGCAGGGTGTGGTGAGGCCCGGTTTTATGGCAGGTGACAGCGATAACGAAACAGATATGTTCGTGGACCTGTTTCTTCCAATAACCGGAACAGACAAGAGTGTATTATTTTTCAACCCCCACCTTCGCCTGGACGATAAAAGCACGAATGAGCAGAACATAGGTTTTGGAGGACGCTTTCTTGTAAACCCAAGACTGATTCTCGGTGCAAATGTTTTTTACGATAGCATGAGGAGTGCCGGAAATAACAGGTTTCATCAGTGGGGAGTGGGCCTTGAGGCCTTGAGCAAGCATTTCGACCTCAGAGCAAATTATTATAAACCGTTTGGAGATACTAAATTTCGAGAGGCGGATAAAGACACCTTTCAGTTTGGACAAACCTCATTACTTCGTTATGCCGGGTACGAAGAGGCGCCCGAGGGGTTTGACGCAGAGGTGGGCGTGCTTGTTCCCTTTATATCGGACTATGTCGAGACAAGGGTGTACGGCGGAGGGTACTGGCATGATTCCGATATAGTCAATGACGCCGACATCTCGGGCGAGAAGTACAGGGTGGAGATAAGGCCGCTTCGGTTTATCGATTTAAACGTGGAAGTGAGGAACGATGATTTTAGCGGTACCGACACCTTCATGGGCGGGTACGTTGAGATACCGTTTGACCTGGGAAGTCTCCTTGCTTTTAAAAACCCCTTTAAGGGACCTGAGAAAATATTCACTCGCGGCACAAGACCACTTCGGGACAGGATGACTGAAAAGGTTCTGCGCGACCGTCACATAAAAAGACGCAGATCAAACAGGAAAAAACCCTCCACGCGTGACGTTATATTCGTTAACGCAGATAACTCGGGCGGCGGTTCGGGGTCGTACAAAGACCCGTATACCGAATTGAGTTCTATTACGGAAAACAAGCGTTTTGGCGAAAAAGTAGTGGTATACGTCTTTAGTTCAGACGACAACGCTGATACACATTCGAGCGCAGACCTTTCCATGCCTGATAATGCAGTACTCTGGGGGCAGGGATATGAGTTCAAAGGTCTTGGCGGGGATGGTCCTGCACCGATACTTGACGGAGGGATTACTGTCGGAGACAACAACGAGGTGATGGGCCTTAACATTCAGGGCGGTAACTACGGAATATACGGAGAAAATATAACCAGACTGAATGTGCATGACAATATAATCAGTAACAATTCCAGATCAGGAGTGTATCTTACCTACAGCGTCAATTCTGAAAGGATCAAGGGTACCGATATCAACTATTCATTCGCTAACAACATAATCACAGGGCAGAGCAATGGGATATATATACATAACGATATGGACTCACACTACGGTAAGAAGTCTAACGTTATTAAGAAAACCGATATCTATTACTCGTTTACGGATAACATAATCACGGGTCAGGGTCAGGGTGTGTCTATTTCTACCAACGTGAATGCATCGACTGAGATCTCAGACTTAAATCTAACCACCATATTCAGCGGTAATACCATAAGCGGTACCGATACGGCCATCAGCATAAATAGTGATCTCCAGGCCCCGGTGATAAACGACGTCAATCTCAGTAATATCTTTACTGACAACCGTATTACAGACAATTGGATAGAAGGTGTGAGCCTCTGGCAGAGGCTTATGGCAACAAATGGGAAATCAGGCCTCATTGCCGAAGTTACTGACTCGGCAATAGATAACGTATTTATCGGTAATACAATAACCGGTAATACATATGAAGGGGTTAATCTCTGGAACTATATTATGGCCACTGAGAGTGCCTATCGCTCGACCTTTGCGAATCTGTCTGCGAGTATTGACGAATCAACCATATCCAATACGTTTTTGGATAACGTCATAAGCGGCAACGGCTTTACCGACTACGTCGAGGAAGATTACTACGATGAATACGAGGATTATTACTACGAGGACTACTACGGGTTTGGCGGATACGAAGAATATGACGAATACGAATACGTTGAGGTATACGGCGTTAATATAAACAATTACCTGAGTCCTCGTCTTCACTTGAGTAATACGGCGGTGGCAGGCGACGTAGATCTGAGTATAACAAAGTCCTCTATAGTCAATACCTTTACAGGTAATACGATTAATGGAAATGGCCCGGACGTCCAGTATGAAGAGGGCGGGGTGTATATATCGAACAACGTCGATCCGTCCGTGTTCACATGGAACTCAACTGTTGACGGAGACGTAGAGGTAGCTATCAGTAGATTAAGTGTCAACAACACCTTCACGGACAACCTGATAAGCCACAACACAGGCTACGGTCTTATTCTTAACACCAATGTTGGGAGCAGCGTTAATGTTATGAACTCGACAGTGGGGAATATATTGGTTGAGACCGAAAAGGCAAAAATCAACAATACTTTCCTTAATAACAACATAGAGATGAACGCCATGAACGGTCTTAAGCTTTCAAGCTCGTTTGGTCAACCATTTATTAGTATTTTGAGGTCCACGGCCGGTTCAAGCGCCGTGAAATTCAAAAAGACTTCGGTAAAGGACAGATTTTTGAACAATACGTTCAGTGACAACGCAGAGAACATGTATATATCTTATGGACTTTATAGTTCCGGAGTATCTGCCGAACTTTTTATGCAGGACAATACCGTTTCGAATAACGGTTGGCTCAATATATATCTTGTTTTGTATGGTGACGGTAAGTTTACAGGGGACCTTGGCGGTGGTGAGCTCGATTCAA
>CBDUXY010000240.1:0-2824 GCA_965371305.1 uncultured bacterium | reverse complement strand
GCCGCCACCTACATTAATATCTTTTATACGAACTTGCTTCATAAGTTAAGTCACCGGTTTTCTGTTTTATACGATTAACCGTTACGGGCAAACTACCCCTGGGCCAAGTTGTATGGTATCAAAAAAGGAATGTCGAGTTTTTCCCCTGTGACACACACAGACGCGGCGCGGCAAAACCGGCAATCGAGAGGTTGATCAACTACTTCTTCCTGGCTGATGATTTTTTCTTTACCGGTTTTTTAACGGCCTTGCCAAGTTTTTCTTTCAGCACGGCCTTTACAAAGTCCCTGAAAAGCGGATGGGTGGCAACCGGTCTGCTCTTGAACTCAGGATGGAACTGGCACGCAACGAACCATGGATGGTCGGAATACTCCATTATCTCTACAAGCTCTCCGTCGGGGCTAAGGCCGCTGAACACGACCCCGACCTTTTCAAGTTTTTCCCGGACAGCGTTGTTGACCTCAAAGCGGTGCCGGTGGCGCTCGCTTATTTCAGTTGTCTTGTAGGCCTTGTGGGCCTTTGATCCTTTCTTAAGCATGCAAGGGTACGCACCAAGCCTCATGGTGCCGCCTTTATTCGACACTCCTTTTTGCGTCTCCATAAGGTGAATCACCTGGTGCTCCGCGTCCTGGTCGAACTCCGCGCTATTTGCCCCTTTTAACCCTGCAAGGCTTCTTGCAATCTCAACCACTGCCATCTGCATGCCAAGGCATATCCCGAAAAACGGCTTTTTCCGCTCCCTTGCAAAACCTATTGCACTTATCTTACCTTCTATACCGCGCGTACCGAACCCGCCCGGCACGAGCACGCCGTCAAGCCCGTCAAGCATGGCAGCGGCGCCACCCTTCTCTATGTCTTCGGAATCTATATACGAAAGAATAACTTTACAGTTATTGGAAAGTCCGCCGTGCATAAGGGCCTCGTGCAGACTCTTGTAGGAATCTTTCAGGTTAACGTATTTGCCGATAATGCCGATATTAACCTCATACTTCAAGCTGCGACTTCTCTTGACTATCTTCTCCCACTGATCAAGCACAGGAGACCTGGTCCATATGTTAAGGAGCTTTGTGATCTTATCGTCAAGCCCTTCGGCATGCAGCACAAGCGGCACCTCGTAGATACAGTCAAGGTCAGGGGCCGAGATGACAGCGTCTCTATCCACGTTACAGAAAAGCGCTATCTTCTCTTTCAGTTTAGTCTCAAGCGGCCTGTCGCTTCTGCATATAAGCACGTCGGGCTGAATACCTATCTCACGCAGCTTGTTCACGCTGTGCTGCGTCGGCTTGGTCTTAAGCTCCCCTGCGGTAGGAATAAACGGCACAAGGGTCAGGTGTATGTACATGAGATTTTCCTTGCCAAGGTCGAACCGCAGCTGCCTTATGGCCTCAAGGAACGGCAGGCTCTCTATATCACCGACCGTGCCGCCAATCTCAACAAGCACAACGTCAACGTCACCCGAAAGGGCAAGTATGTTTTTCTTTATCTCATCCGTTACGTGGGGAACGACCTGCACGGTTCCGCCAAGATAGTCGCCGCGCCTTTCGCGCTTTATTATGGTGTCGTAGATCTGTCCGGTCGTGAAGTTGTTAAGGGTGGTGAGTTTGGCAGTTGTGAAACGCTCGTAATGACCGAGGTCAAGGTCTGTCTCCGAGCCGTCGTCCGTTACAAAGACCTCCCCGTGCTGTATAGGGCTCATAGTGCCGGGGTCAACATTTATGTAGGGGTCAAGCTTCTGCAGGGTTATAGTGAGTCCACGGGACTCAAGAAGGGCTCCGATTGAGGCGCTTGCAAGCCCCTTGCCAAGAGCCGACACGACTCCGCCGGTTATAAAGATGAACTTTGTTTTTACATGTTTTTTAGCTTCCGGCATCTGTTAGTCCACTCTCCTGATTTTAAAGGTCGAATATTGTAAAAAAAATTCTACACCTGTTGTCCACCCGAATTACCGCCGTCCCTGATTAATACCCCCGCACCTGACTTCTAAAAATCACCCGCCTTAAAGATCGCCCTTACCTTTTCAAGGTCTTCAGGCGTATCCACGGCAACCGGATTATACTCCGTCTCAACAAGTTTTATCTTTATACCGTTTTCAAGGGCGCGCAACTGTTCTAATTTCTCTGCCTGCTCAAGCGGGGTCGGGGCAAGCCCTGCGAGTTTTAATAAAACTTCTTTCCTGTACACGTAAAGCCCGACATGTTTGTAAAGAACCGGGGGTACTGCGCCCGGGTCCACATAATTCGGAACAGGGCTTCTTGAAAAATAAAGGGCAAAACCGTTTAAGTCGGCAACCGCCTTTACAACGTGCGGGTCTTTGATCTCGCCGGGGTCGGTAATCTTCACGACCGGGGTGGAGAGGCCTATGGATTCATCGTTCAAGAGCGGGGCTATACAGTCGTCTATGAGCTGCGGCTCGATCTGCGGCTCGTCACCCTGCATGTTTACGACTATATCAGTGTCACCTGCGACAAGCCTTAGCGCCTCGGCCACACGCTCCGTACCCGTGCGGCAGTCGGTGGAGGTCATCACAACATTGCCGCCAAAATCGAGTACTGCCTTTTTCACCCTCTCGTCGTCCGTCGCAACGGTAACCTTAGTCACGCTTTTTGCCTGACTAACGCGCGAGTAGACCCACTCTATCATTGGCTTGCCTTCAATGTCACTGAGCGGCTTACCCGGAAGCCGGGTAGAGCCGTATCTTGCTGGAATAAAGGCAGTAACTTTCATCGCTCTAAATATATCAAATCCAATGCCTATGTCAAGACGCTCGACACCCCAAATCCAACTGAAACCATAAGGTGTTGCAAATTGTTCCATGCCAACGAGC
>CBDUXY010000239.1:0-2824 GCA_965371305.1 uncultured bacterium | reverse complement strand
CGGGCGGGGTGTTGACACAGTTTGGCTACGACGGCTCTCTCATGACGTCTGAGGTCGTCACAGGGCCTGTCTCCGGATCTGTTGAATATACGTATAATAATAACTTACAGGTTACGAGCAGAAGTGTTAACGGAGCTAACACCGCCACCTTTACATACGACAACGACGGGTTGCTCTTAACCGCAGGCGCGTTCGGTATTACGTACAACGCTCAAAACGGACTTCTTACCGGCACTACGGTCGGGGGTGTTACGGACACGCTCGGCTACAACACGTTTGGCGAGATGATGGGTTACACGGCACAGTACTCTGGTGGGGACGTATTAGCTGCGACCTACACACGGGACAAGCTGGGGCGTGTAACTGGAAAAATCGAAACAGTTGGCGGTGTTACCGATACGTACGACTATACATACGACATTGCTGGCAGGTTGACCGACGTAGAGAAAAATAGTGTAAATATAGGGCACTACGAGTATGACCAGAACAGTAACCGTACAAGCTACGCTGGCGACCTTGGCATGTTCGGGGCTACTTACGACGCTCAGGACAGGCTTTTGACTTACGGCACTAACTCTTATACTTACACGCAGAATGGTGAGCTTAGTTCAAAGACCGATGCGTCCGGCACGACAACCTATAGCTACGACGTTGCCGGCAATTTGCGTTCAGCCACCCTTGCGGACGGCACTCAGATAGACTATATTATAGATGGCAGGAATCGCAGGATTGGTAAGAAAGTAAATGGAGTGCTTACACAGGGCTTTGTTTACTCAGGAAAATTAAATCCTGTTGCTGAATTGGACGGTGCGGGCACCGTGGTTGCAACTTTTATTGGCAATTACATGGAGAAAGGTGGCAATACTTACCGCGTTATCTCTGATCACCTTGGCAGTCCGCGTCTGGTGGTGGATGTTGCTACAGGGGCTGTGGTTCAAGAAATAACCTACGACGAGTTCGGTAATGTTTTAAATGATTCAAATCCTGGATTTCAACCCTTTGGTTTTGCAGGCGGCGTCTTTGATCAACACACAGGACTGACAAGATTCGGCGCAAGGGATTACGACCCCACCACAGGCCGCTGGACTGCAAAAGACCCCATAGGTTTTGCAGGTGGTGATACTAATCTGTACGGCTATGTCCTGAACGACCCTGTTAACTTTGTGGATCCGACTGGGTTAGATTCTTCTAATGTTTGGGGAGATGGATTAACCGAAGGACTAAGTGCAGATGAAATATATAATCAGGTTTTACCTTATTGGATATCTCTTTATAACTATGCGCGTGCAAGCCGCATCTCCGGTCATAACATGTTCCCAGGTGAGGTGAATTCGCCTATGAGACATTGTGTTATTAGTTGTATGGTTTCAACTAATTATGGCACTTGGGGTGGACGTGTGGCTGGAACTGCAAATGAATTTCAGGGTTTAATTCTACACGATATACCTAACCTTCCTGGAAGATTGTGTGGAAAGAGTCCTTGGGCATTTCAAATTAATGATTTAATTAGTAACGAGCGAGGGTTTAGTTTTGCTAATGAGAATATTGACGAGAGTGAACTTCTGCAACACTGTATTCAACGTTGCCAAGGTGAATCAAGCTAATGAAAATACGATTTATTAGTTATTTGAGCACTTTATTCTTGGCACTTTTATTGTTAGGTGGATGTAATATACCTAATGAGCAGTTAATTGTGGGGGACTTTAAAGTATGGTTTTCTAAGGAAGTTGGGAATGAAGTAGATCCGATAATAATTTCAATTGTTTCTGGTGAAGGTGATTCGCAAAATGTATATGAGTATATTAAGTTTGATGTAATAGCTGTTGAAGATATAATTATTAGTAAGGGGCTACTTAAGGGAACTTCTCTACAAAAGGGTGAAAAGCTATGTGGAGGCGAATTGGTTATGCTCTATCAGGACACTGGGCGTTCAGAGTGGGTAGTTAAATGGTTCAAAATACATAAATTACCAAAATAAGGAAAAAGGTGACATATATTCATGCTCAATAATTAGGTAACTCTTTTGGTATAATAATCTAACCAAAGTAATATAATCCTTCCGTAATCCGCTCTGTTCAGAACGGATTTTTTATTTGCTATTACGAGTACGACCAGAACAGTAACAGGACAAGTTACGCTGGTGCTCTTGGTATGTTCGGGGCTACCTATGACGCGCAGGACAGGCTGCTTACTTACGGGGTGAACTCGTACACCTACACCCAAAACGGTGAGCTTAGCTCAAAGACCGATACTTCGGGGGTTTCTACTTACAGCTACGACGTTTCCGGTAACTTGAGGTCGGCCACGCTTGCGGACTCTACGCAAATAGACTATATTATAGATGGTCGTAATCGTCGTATAGGCAAGAAGGTTAACGGCGTGCTGGTGCAAGGGTTCATTTATGGCGATCAGTTAAACCCGATTGCCGAGCTTGACGGTGCGGGCACCGTGGTTGCTACTTTTACCGGCACGGGCCGGGTGCTGGTAATGGACGACGAGCCGATAATGAAGGAGCTTATAGGGACGATCCTTAATGAGCTCGGCTACGAGCCTGAGCTTACGGAAAACGGCGAGGAAGTGCTTGCTATATTTACAAAGGAAAAGGAGACCGGGAGGGATTTCAGGGTGGTAATGCTGGACCTTACCATAAAGGGTGGAATGGGGGGCAAAGAGACGATGGGGTGGCTCCTTGAGATAGACCCGGACATAAAGGGGATAGTTTCAAGCGTCTACTCTAACGACCCGGTAATGGCCGACCACAAAAAATACGGCTTCAGTGGCGTTATCTCGAAACCCTATACCATCCAGAAGCTGAGCAACATAC
>CBDUXY010000238.1:0-2902 GCA_965371305.1 uncultured bacterium | reverse complement strand
AGGTGTTGCCGGTACATACAAACAAAATCTTCTTTTTTTCTCTCGCGTGTTCCAACTCGGGATGAGTCTCCTTGTTTGATTAATTATCTTTATTATCCTTTTTTACCACAAAAGGCATTGCCGTGGCAAAGGGATTTTTTTCCAGCTAAAACTATTTTCAAGAAACAAAAAAAGGCCGCTCTTTTTTTTAAAGGGGCGGCCTGAATCAATTTTATTTACACTAATATTTATTTAGATGCAATTATAGCGCAATTTCTTAAATTATTGAATATTAGTAGCGTCAGAACAAAACAGACCAAGGCGCAACACAGGCGCGGAGTTAAGCCGTACTTTTAGGTACTGCCTAACGACAAAGCAAGGAGCAACGCAGGTATGTGAAGTTAGAACGTTACGAACAATTACCACTTGCCGGTCATAAGATATTCGTGGAGTGAGTCGGCGGCCCTCCGGGCGTCTCCCATCGCAAGTATAACCGTCGCTCCGCCGCGCACAATATCTCCTCCCGCGCAAACACCCTTCTTGTTGGTCTTCCCCGTGTCCGGGTCGGTCAAGATGTTGCCCCACTTGTTTGTCTTCAAGTCTTCAGTGGTCTGGGGTATTAATGGATTTGCCCCGTTACCAATGGACATTATCGCAACGTCGCAGTCGAGTATAAACTCGCTGCCTTCAATCGGCACCGGCCTGCGCCTTCCCGACTCGTCCGGCTCACCAAGTTCCATCCTGATACACTCGGCCCCCTTGAGCCTGCCCTCTTCGTCTCCAAGGAAACGAAGCGGATTAGTGAGCAGGTTGAACTTAATGCCCTCCTCCTCGCCGTGGTGGATCTCCTCAACACGCGCGGGCATCTCCTCTCTGGAGCGGCGGTACACGACACTCACCTCTTCCGGCTTCAGGCGAAGCGCTGTACGAGCCGCGTCCATCGCCGTATTTCCGGCCCCGATCACGACTACTTTCCTGCCCCTCAGCACCGGCGTGTCGTACTCCGGGAACTGATACGCTCTCATTAAATTGACCCTTGTCAGATACTCGTTTGCGGAATAAACCCCGATAAGGTTTTCTCCGGGTATATTCATAAAATAAGGCAGCCCCGCGCCTGTACCGATAAACACTCCGTCAAAACCCTGCTCGAAAAGTTCGTCAATTGTATCGAGCTTACCAACGACGGAATTACACTCTATATGCACTCCCATTCGTCTAAGATAATCCACCTCTGAGGCGACTATCTTCTTGGGCAAGCGGAACTCGGGTATGCCGTACATGAGCACCCCTCCGGGGGTATGCAAGGCCTCGAATACCGTTACCTTATGGCCTTTCTTGACCATGTCTCCTGCAACGGTAAGCCCCGCCGGGCCGCCCCCGACTACTGCGACTTTCTTGCCGGTGCCAGGCGGTATCTCGGGAATGGAGATCTCCCCGTGCTCGCGCTCGAAGTCGGCTGCAAACTTCTCAAGCCTGCCTATAGAGACAGGCTCGCCCTTCTTGCCGATAATACAGACCCTCTCGCACTGGTCTTCCTGAGGACACACCCTTCCGCAAACAGCCGGAAGACCGTTTGTTTCTTTAAGCTTTCTTGCCGCCTCAACGAACTTACCCTCTTCTATGAGCCTTATAAACCAGGGGATATCGATATTGACCGGACAGCCTCCGACACACAGGGGTTTCTTGCACTGTATGCAGCGTTTTGCCTCTGCTATCGCCTGCTCCGGCGTATACCCGTAAGGGACCTCGTAAAAATTCTTTACCCTTTCGGCCGGCTCCTGTTCGCCCATTGACTGGCGCGGAAGTTTCATCCGCTCTCTCATCTCTTTGGGATCCATCGGTCTCCTCTATTTAAATAAAAATCTATTTATCGTTTGTTGTTTTTTTCTATTACTTAACTTTCGTCCACTGCCAAATAAAAATATAAAAAAACATAATGCTTACGCAATGAAAGTGTTATTCGTAACACTTCCCTCCTTCGTGATAGGTGTACTCCTCTATCGCCATCTTCTCTTCCTTGAGATACGCCCTGTTGCGGCGTATGAGTTCCTGAAAGTCCACCTGGTGCCCGTCAAACTCAGGTCCGTCCACACACACGAACTTCATCTCTCCGCCTATGGTAACGCGGCATGCCCCGCACATCCCTGTGCCGTCAACCATTACAGGGTTAAGACTGACCATTGTATGCAGTTTGTGCGGACGCGTCACTTCGCTCACAGCCCTCATCATGGGTATCGGGCCGACGGCAAGCACTATGTCGATTTTCTGTCCCTCTGCGATTAACGTCTCAAGCACGTTTGTGACAAAGCCGTGGTGTCCGTAACTGCCGTCATCTGTCGTTACGTAGAGCCTGTCGCTTACGCTTCGCATCTCTTCTTCAAGTATCAATAAATCCTTATTCCTCGCGCCTATAATAGAGATGACCTCACACCCGGCCTCTTTAAGCGCTTTACCTATGGGGTAGGTAACCGCAGCGCCAATGCCGCCGCCCACACATACGGCCGTGCCGTAGTTCTCAATGTGCGTTGGCAGACCAAGGGGACCTACGACGTCGAGTATTTCGTCTCCCTCTTTCCTGCCGGCAAGTATGGTCGTTGTCTTACCGACCTCCTGCACTACTACGGTAATGGTCCCTTCTTCAGCGTTTGAGTCAGCAATCGTAAGCGGAATCCTCTCGCCATGCTCGTTCATGCGAAGCACGACAAATTGTCCGGCCTTTCTCTTGGCGGCAATGCGTGGGGCCTTTATCTTAAACTGCATGACCCTGTGTGCAAGTTCTTTTTTCTCTATTATTTCATACATGAATTACACGCTCCGTCATTTTGTTTTTCCAGGCCACCCGCATAGCGGGTTTAATGCCCCACAACCTGGCCTAGATGCTTTTACCGGCGTATTTCCTTTTTGATGCCCCGCAGCCAGACTC
>CBDUXY010000237.1:0-2917 GCA_965371305.1 uncultured bacterium | reverse complement strand
GCGGCTACATCGTTCCTCCTAAAGAATATGTCGTTAAGCTGCGCGAGCTTGCCACTAAACACGGCATTATGTTCATCTCGGACGAAGTGCAGACCGGCATGGGCAGGACAGGCCATTGGTTTATTACCGAAGAACACTTCGGAGTCAAGCCCGACATCATGTGCCTGGCCAAGGGTATTGCCTCGGGTATGCCTCTGAGCGCGGTTGGAGCAACAACAGAGATTATGAACAAGTGGAGTCCCGGGGCGCACGGTACGACCTTTGGCGGCAACCCTGTATCAAGCGCCGCTGCCTGCGCGGTAATAGATACGGTAAACAACGAAAACCTGCTTCCAGTCATCAAGGAAAATGGGAAATACGCCCTTGAAAAACTAACCGAGATACAGGGAAGGCACCCGATAATCGGAGACGTGCGTGGGGTTGGTTATATGATTGGGGCAGAGTTCGTAACACCGGGCACCAAAAAACCCGAAGGCGAAAGGCTCGCGCGCATAATTAAAAAGTGCGAAGAACTCGGGCTTATAATCGTCGAATGCGGCAAATACAAAAACACGGCCCGGTTCATGCCTCCGCTCATTGCCACGCGCGAGGACATGGATAAGGCGTTAAAAATCTTTGAGGAAGCTATCGTAGCGACAGAATAGGTATAGAGAATAGATTACGGCACAAACAACCGGAACCAACTTGAAAAATTCGACTAAGCTATCGAGGCGACTACTTAGTCTCAATAAAACTTTCGCTATACTATTACAACAAACTGGAGCAGCATCATATGAATAAAAAAAAGGTAATCATCATGGGCGCGGCTGGCAGGGATTTTCATAACTTCAATACGCGCTACAGAGATAACCCTGACGCCGAGGTTATTGCCTTCACAGCAGCGCAGATACCTTTTATCGACGACAGAATTTACCCGCCCGAACTCTCAGGCCCCCTGTACCCTGACGGCATACCCATATACCTTGAAAATGAACTCTCTGAACTCATAGAGGAGCATTCAATTGACATAGTTGAATTCTCCTACAGTGACGTGGCGCACGAAGATGTAATGCATAAGGCCTCGCTTGTTACGGCTTCCGGCGCTGACTTTGTGTTGGCAGGCTCGGAAAGTACGATGCTGAAATCGTCAAAGCCCGTAATTTCCGTATGCGCCGTCAGGACCGGTTGCGGCAAAAGTGCCGTTACAAGACTCGTAAGTGAGTTAATTACAAAATCGGGCAAACGCGCTGTTGCCGTGCGCCACCCCATGCCATACGGCGACCTTGCAAAACAAAAAGTCCAGCGCTTTGCAAGTATCAAAGACATGCAGGACGCCGAGTGCACCATTGAAGAGATGGAAGAGTACGAGCACCTAATCGACAGTGGCATTGTTGTTTACGCCGGAGTAGACTACGGCGCAATTTTAAAAAAAGCAGAAGAAGAGGCCGACATAATCATCTGGGACGGCGGCAATAACGACACTCCTTTTTACGTGCCCGACCTTGAGATTGTCATAGCAGACCCGATGAGGCCGGGGCACGAAATTACTTATTATCCGGGCGAGACAAACATCCGCAGAGCCGACTGCGTGATAATAAATAAAGTTGACTCTGCCGACCCTGACGACACAACTCTTGTGGCTAAAAACATAACACATACAAACCCTTCTGCAGTAATAATTGAGACAGAGTCTCAGGTGAAAGTTGAGGACGAAGACCTTGTGCGGGGCAAAAGGGTTCTTGTAATTGAGGATGGTCCAACGCTGACCCACGGCGGTATGATGATCGGTGCAGGTGTGGTTGCTGCGTACCGGTTGAATGCAACGCCTGTAGACCCGCGCCACTACTCAGTCGGAAGTATCAGAGAAACCCTCATGAACTACCCTGCCCTTAAGGAGCTTATACCTGCCATGGGCTACAGCGCCGAGCAGCTCTCAGATCTTGAAACAAGCATAAACTTGACCCCCTGCGACGTCGTTCTTATCGCAACCCCGATAGACCTTGCCGGTAAAATCTCCATAAACAAACCCGTTACACGCGTTACCTACTCGATTGTGGACACCAAAGAACCAGGCATCGTCACGCTTGTTAACGACTTTCTCTCAAAAATATAATGAAGAACCCCACCGTAAACAGCAATGCAAAAAACAAAAAAACTGATATCCTGGTAACAACTGCGCCGCAAATAGCGGAAAAACAAACAACACGACTGCGAACAACCTGGCAACAAAAGCAATTATGACGGAGTGAACCTCGCGCCATACCGTGGTCATTAAACACGCCATCCGGGGTTAACAGGGAAAACTATGAACTATTTCATAGAGAAATTTTCGAAAAGATACATCGCCGGAGACACCAGGAGCGATGCCATCGGTGTTTGCCGCGAGTTAAACACGCTTGGACTTTCCGGAATAATCGACAACCTTGGCGAAAACATCGAAACCCTGCGTGAGGCCGAACGTTCGGTAGAAGAATATATAAAGCTGATCGAAGACATAAAAAACACAGGCGTTGACGCGTCGATTTCAATGAAACTCACCCACATGGGGCTTGACCAATCAGAGGACGCGGCTTTTGAAAACACAGAGACCATCGTCAAGCGCGCGGCAGAGGCAGGGAACTTCGTCCGTATAGACATGGAAGGGAGCGATTATACCGAGCGCACGGTAGAGATGGTACTGAAACTCAGTGAAAACCACGACAACGTCGGTGTTGCCATCCAGAGCGCACTTAAGAGGAGCGAAGACGACGTTGAGAGGTTAATAAAGTGCGGCGTAAGTGTGCGCCTTGTAAAAGGCGCGTACAAAGAACCGCCCGCAATTGCCTTTGAGAGAAAGGCCGACGTTGATACCGAGTTTTCAAAATTAATGAAAGAATTGCTCTTGCGCGGCAACCACGTTGCCATAGCGACCCACGACGACACCATCATAAACGAAGCA
>CBDUXY010000236.1:0-3002 GCA_965371305.1 uncultured bacterium | reverse complement strand
AAGAAAAAACCTTCGTCCAGCGGCCCGACCCTCTCTATGGCCTTTTTCCGAACCACCATGCAGGCCCCGATTATGGACTCAACCCTCATCGGGCCTTTTACGACCCGCTCTTTGCCGGGGTATTTCTTCGGGCGAAGCCTCCTTAAGAGCGATTTATTAAGCAGCTCGGTCGAAAGCGTCGGTATGTTGGCAATTGAGTTCTGCCTGGTTCCGTCCGTATTAAGCAGCTGCGGGCCGCACACGGCAGAGGCAGGCAGCTTGTCCATAAACCTTGTCATGGTCTCAAGTGCGTCAGGCGTCAGCACGGTATCACTATTCAAAAGTACGATGTAGCGCCCCCGTGCTTTACTGACACCCTGATTAACCGCCTTTGCAAAACCCCTGTTTTGCATGTTCTGGATTATATCGACACGAGGGAAACGCTCCTTTACCGCCAGGGCCGATCCGTCTGTTGAGTTATTGTCAACGACAAAAACTTCAAAATCACCAGTTATCTCCAAAAACACAGAGCCGAGACAATCAAGCAAAATATCCTTTGTATTCCAGTTGACTATGATAACCGAAACATGCATCATTCTTTTCCGGCAACCGACTTTAAGACGTTAAGCAACTTTGGCGCGTTAACCTCAAGCGAATATTTGTCTAACACCGTCTCCCGCGCCTTAAGCCCTATCTGTTTCCTCAGCCCCATGTTGTTAATAAGCTTAGAAAAAATTTCAAACCACTGTACGTTATAACCGGCAAGAAAACCGTTTTTCCCATCTCTTATAATTTCCTGGTTAACCCCAACCGGCGACGCTACGGCACACGTCCCGACCGCCATATACTGAAGCAGCTTAAACCCGCACTTGCCGCACGACCAGGCGTCGTCGGTAAGCGGCATTATGCCAATGTCTATTGAATGTAAATCAGAGATTTCCTCTTCGCTATTCCACATCTTTTTTATAACCGGCATCCGCTCGCAATCAAAAAACTTGTCCGCCACTATCTTTAATCTTGTGCCCGGATGATGGTCGTGCAATTCATCCAGGAGCGGCCTCAACGCTTCGAGGTAGTGAAGGGTTGACGCACTGCCTATCCAGCCAATCGTAATAAACTCCCGCTCTCCTGGAAATTCCTTTAGCCCGTATTTTTTTACGTCCACCGGCGTTGGCACGAGAAAAGAGCTTTTATTATATTTCAGGGCCCAGTCATAAAGATATTTATTACCGGCAATCACCGCGTCAGAGCCACCAACCACTCTCTTGAATCTCGACAGCCGCGTTGGTTTTTCTTCTGCGCTGCGCCCTGACTTCTTTGCCTTTGCCGGGTCCTCAAACATAACGGCGTCGTCAAAATCATAAATGATTGCTCTGGCGTGTTTCCTTAATACCCTCCAGTCAAGAATGCCAAACGTTCTTTTTTGCAGGAACACAACGTCATACTCAGAGAAAGACCTGAAAAGCCTTGAGCGCTCACTTTTATTGGCCGGCAAAACAAAAGTATCTACATCCACTCCGTTCTCGGCGAGATACGGCAAGTAGTGCAGGAAACGATACCTCGCACTTGGCTTTTCAAGACGTGTTGTTAAAAAAGCTACTCTCATCCACTCTCCACGGAAGCCACCTCACACGCACTTACTGTCTCGGCAGCCATGCGCTCCCACGTAAGCGCTGACGCACCCTCGGCAGCACTCCTGCCCATAGCTAATCTTAAGTCGTCGTCTTTAAGTAAATCAAGGTACCTCTTAAGCCCGGCGTGGTCTTTCCAGTCTTTAAGAATATAACCGCTAACACTGTCTTCGATCAGCTCGCACGCGCCGTTGGTCGCCGTGGTTATAACGGGCAGTTCACATGCCATTGCCTCAAAACACGTATTACTCGCAGGGTCGTACTGCGTTGGAAGCAGGTAAAAATCAGCCGCCCCGTAAAACATATGAACGTCCTCTGTTACCCCGGCAAAAACTACTGCTTCAGGGGCAAGGCCGCACTCTTTTATAAGAGCGGCAAACTTATCTTTCCTTCCCCTGCCTACGACGACTATTGTTATATCCTTGTCACCCGAAAGCGCCCTTACAATAGTCCTTAAACCTTTGCGCTCCCAGTTATTCGACACGAAAAGGCCGACCAATCGGTCACTGCTTATTCCAAGTTCTTTTCTGACCTTTGCCCTGTGGCTTTTAACACCGGGGCTAAATACGTCGTGATCAACGCCGTTATACACGACCTTAATTCTGTCGTCGTCAAGATCGAAATACTTCTTCAAATGCTCCCTGACAAGCCGTGAGTTAGCAATTACGAGCCTGTGGTTTTCCGGTTTTGTTATGTTCTTTTCAAGCCACGCCATTACAAGATGCACGGGTGAGAAGATATACTTAAACGTGCGTACAAGGGCGTTTTCATAACGAAGCCTCATCCAGTGGGCATGCACACCTCCGCCCGCCCTGAACACGGAGAGAGGAAAAAATTGCGTCAGCCCGAACACCACGTCAAAGTCGCCGGGCCGCACTACCTTTGCAACGCTTCTGTGGAAACTAAGGACCCTGAGTGCTGAGGCGGACTTTGTTGTTGGAATACGCGTAACCTCGACCCCGCAAACGCTCTGCTCGCCCTTTTCTATGGTCTCGGCAAAAACCCTTACCTCGTGCCCGGCCGCCCGAAGTGCTTTTGCAAGCTCAACCCCGACCCTCTCGGCCCCACCCCAGGAACGGGAGAACCTCTTACCTACAAGAGCTATCTTCATACGGACTCAACCTCGGCTGTTTTAACCGCGCGGGGCGGGTTTAATTCTCCTGGTATTACGGCAATTACGGCGCGGCTTTCATCATTATACCCGTCTTCATCAATACCCCAATGCCCCTTTGCCTGCGTCGCAGCCGCTCGCCACCCACACACCTCACAACCCGAGACTCCTTTAACTATGGGACGCCTTTTCATTTGCCGGCTTATACAGGAAAAAAGACGCCACGTCTCCCTCCCCCTCTCTATTCAACTCCCTGGCCTTGACCTTGAACGACTCTATGT
>CBDUXY010000235.1:0-3069 GCA_965371305.1 uncultured bacterium | reverse complement strand
ATGTCTTTATCAACATACCACCTTTTTATACCCCGCAGCTTGCGGCGGTTTGTTGGGTGATTTTTTTTACATGGTAATTTTTTTGCAGGGACCCGACAAGCGGCTAATAATGTACTATCCGGATGATCATTCTTTTATTGTTGCTTTTTCGGGTTCTTGTTTTTCAAGTTTATATATGACCTCGTTTTTTCCAATCATGCCGAGTTCTTTTCGTGCGACTTTTACCACGTATCGCTTATCGGTCTTAAGCAGCGTTATTTCGCGTGAGATTTGTTTGTTCTCCATGGTCACAGAATCGATTTTGTTGGCAAGCCGGTCTCGTTCCTTTTCAAGCCTGTAGACGTCAAGCAGGCCGTTGTCGCCAAACACGGCAAATGCCGTAATGGCGATGATAACAGCAACACATATGATCAAAAGATTTTTTTTGCCAATCATAAATTTGCTCATCTCAAATGTTACGGGGCGGTTCAATTAAAAAAATTAGCAGACAAGGCCCGGAAAGTCAAACTAAATCAGGCTAACAGTGCACATGCAAGCGCAATCCAAAAAATCCTCAGCGTATTCTTTTTAGCGCATTTTTGTTAAAGTCCTTGTCTGAAAGTCCGGTTTTGAAGCGGTAGTTTGTCCACATGAGCGTCGTTGTTTTGCCTGTTCTTTATTCTCCATGTACATTCCGTCGTTTTCAAAACCAAGGCGCGTCATCCCGTACCCGGACGCAACGACCGCCACAAGGCAAAGGAATATGACAACCCACCTGTATTTTATAACCGTCTCTGTGTATCGCATGGTCTGAGTCCCGCGCCGTGTTAATAGCGTAGTCAAATTTTTTTGTCGCGTACTATATCTATAACTGCCGGGTATTTTTCGGGGGTTTTTACCTTTTCAACCGTCATTTCTTGTGTTAAACTCAAATAAGTACTTGTTGTTAGAGGTATATTTATAATTCTTGCCACAATTGTTATGGACGTGAAGAATGTTTAAAACAACCAGAGTTCTTATATTCGTTTTTTTAATGGTTTTTGCCTGTGCGTCCATCTCTTTTGCCGAGATATATAAATGGACGGACGATGACGGTAAGCTGCATTATACCGACAAATTTTATAGTGTTCCTGAAAAATTCAGGCAGGAAAAAAATAAACCTGCAAGAAGCAAGTCAAGCGCTACGCAGGCCATAAGAGGGGAAAAACCTGCGCCCGGGCCCGGCGCGAAGAAACCAGGCGCTGAAAAGGACGTGACAGGCCCGGCTATTGAAGGTAAAATCGAGAGTTATAAAAACCCCAATCTTAAAACAGGGATAAACGACAATGATATAATTGGATGGTCGGTAACAATTTCTAAAAACGCCATATACTCAACCGGTGCGGTTTATGTAGGAGAGGGATTGCTCGAAGGACTTACGAGAAAGCAGACCGGCGAGAGGAAGCATGGCACGTATTCAAGATACGTGCTTAGCGTAAAAGGCGGAAACCTTAAAAATGCAGTCTCTAAAACATTGCCTGCAAAGAAGGTCGGAAAAAACTCCTGGAAAGATGTGTTGCTGGTGTCTAACCTGGCACCCGGCAAATACGAAGTATCGCTGTTGCCTGAGATACTTTATATCAAAAAAGACGGCACTCCAACAATGATCTCCGGCCCGCACCATTACATGAAAATTTCGTATTAACCTCCTTTTTTTAACCCTCCACGCGACTTGAAATCCTTCGCAGGTGCTGCGCACGTCAAATGCTGCAATATTTTTTTATATGTTTTTAGTTCCGTAAGCTCAACAGCTAATTGCTGAATTTGCTCACCGCAGGTGCTGCGCGTTTCCAACGCTTGCCAGCCTTTTTAATCTCCTCGCCATGTACTGCTCTTTTTGTCTGTGTTATCTGCAATTATCAGTATTATCTAATACCCTCACAATTTATAATAGTATTGACAATAACATGCCGTTAAAGGTATAAAAGTCAGTATAAAATTTATGTACTACTGCTTTAAGTAATGTATACCTGTGCGAGGCAGTTAATTGTTGTTTGTTGTCGATTGGAAAATGGCAAGGAGTAGCTTCAACTTGATTCTCAATAACCGGGAAAGCCCGGGGAATTAAAACTATGAATGTAAAAAGCAGACCTCTTCATACTCTGACAATGTTGTTAGTTGCTGTGTTTATGTCAGTGTTTTTTATGTTGTTTGTTGAAACGGTTGTGCGCGCCAATGCCTGTAACACCACCGTAGCAACGGTTGTTTCGGTGCAGGGGGGTGTCGAGGCGCGTGGCAGTAATAGCAGCGAGTGGAAAGCAGTACAGCAGGGTGACAAGTTTTGCCCTGAAGAAACCGTGCGCGTCCTTGCAAGCAGCCGCGCTGCAATTTTGCTTGAAAGCGGCGGCGTCATTAGATTAGACCAGTACTCAAGCATGAAGTTCCCGGCTCCGAAACCTGAAGAACCAACCCTCATTGAATTTTTAAAAGGCAAGGCCTTGTTTTTCAGCCGCTACCCAAGGCGCCTTTCAATAGAAACCCCGTTTGTAAACGCCCTTAGCGAGGGTACGGAGTTTCTTATAACAGTTGTTGAACAAAATCGGGAGCAAAGCGGACAAACCACTTTAACCGTGATAGAAGGCAGTATGCTTTTAAGCGGTGAGGCAGGAGAGCTCAGGGTTGGGGGCGGACAGTCGGCAAGCGCGTCTAAAGACGCGCCGCCGCAAATCATTACAAAGATACGCCCTGATGATGCAATTCAGTGGGCCCTTTATTACCCGCCTGTTTTAAGCCTTAACGAGCTGTATCCGCCTGGCAGCGTAGAGTCCATTGCGGCTCAGATTGTTGAAGATTCAATAAAGTTTTATAAAGAAGGCGACCCCCGTCGCGCCGTTGAAAGATATGAGCGCGTAGAGCCTGAGATACGTGATTCGCGCGCGTTTGTCTTTCGAGCCTCGCTCATGCTTTTTGTTGGAGGGTACGAAGAAGCAAACTCTGACATAGAAAAGGCGCTTGAGATCGATCCAGATTCAGCCCCTGCCCTTGCCTTAAAATCAATCATTGCCGTTAAGCAAAATAAAAATGAAAAAGCTCTGGAAAGCTCGCTTACGG
>CBDUXY010000234.1:0-3074 GCA_965371305.1 uncultured bacterium | reverse complement strand
CCTGGCGGCATTAAATCAGCTCTAAAGTTTTCTACGCATTAGAACAGCCCCTGGCTGTTAATGGATTGACAAGGTTATATTTTTTAAGTTAAACTTACGGGAATATAGATTGGAGGGGTTGTAAGCACGGCAAAGTTGGTTTAAATTCAACTGTGTATATAAGCCATGTTTACCTGGTTCTGGTCTTGCGGATATTAATTTTTTTTGTTTTAACGGCAAGGCAATCGCATGATTTCAACTTTTTGCCTGACACTGATTTTGCCAGACACTCACACTAATAACGCCGCCCTTAGAACTGCGGAAGGGCAACAACTGATAAGGTTATGTCTGAAAAAGATTCAACTGAAATTTTTTGCCCGGATTGCAACCTGAACTTCAGGCTCTGGATACCCGTGCCTCTTCTTGAGCAGTGGGGCCGCGAAGGTAACGAGATGGGCTGCGTCGGTTGCGACTCAAGGTTCATCGTAAAGAAAATAGACGACGCCATAAGGGTCATACACATTCAAAAACAAGCCCCTGTTGCCGAGGCGCCGGTGCTTGAGCCCGACACCCCCGACACCATAGACGCCGTAGAGGAAATAACCGAGGCAGATACGGAAGTAGAAACAGAACCGGCAGTCGAGATGACAAAGATTCTGTTTGTGGATGACGACAGGCTTGCCACAGCCCTTGCCAAAAGCGAGCTCTCTGGTACGGACATCGACATCACGGTTGTCAGAAGCGGCGAAGCCGCACTTGAAGAGCTTGAAAAAAACGAATACTCCCTTCTGGTAACAGACCTGCACCTTAAAGACTCAGACGACCCCACAGCCCAGCTTGACGGAGACGAACTCCTAAGGGAAGTCATCGCCATGGAAAAAAACATCCCCTTCATAGTCACAACCGGCAAGGAGATCGTCGACGACATGGTGCTTGATCCAAAGTGGGTGGACCTGGAGGTAAAAGGGTTCGTGCAAAAAGGCAACCCCTTCTGGACCGAAGAACTCAAGACCCGGATAAAAGAAGTACTGAATATGCACTGAGTTTTTTTGTGGCCAAGTGACCCTGTATAGCTAACCCGGAACTTTTGGTTGAGGAGTAAAAATACCGTACTTTTTGCCACTGTAATTAACGTTGATGGTTTGTTCTTTATATGATGTAATATTTTTAATAGAAATGCCATTACTATCAAAGATTTGAACTCTAACGAAAAGCCTCCCATCTTCTTTTATATGATCAGATAGTAACCATAGAAGTCTTTCGTCTTTAGAGAAACTAAAGTCAAAGACGTTTTGGCCTTGTGTGAGTTCTTTAACTAATTTACCATTACTATCCAACAGAAAACTTTTATTAACCATATAATGCGCACTTGTTTGAAACAACATTATACGATTTAATTTTCTCAGGAAAACAACTTTGCCAAAAAAGAATGGTGACCGTGAAAGCTCTTCCCCATTGTAATCATAGACCACAATTTGCTTACTAATATCCTCATTCAAAATTTTATGTTTAACTAAAACCAACCGTTTCCATTCTTCAATTAAAACCGGTTCTTCATATTTATCGTCTACTATATGAACACGCTCAGAACTATTTTCAGCTTCAAAACGTAGAATCTTTCCACCCAAGAATACTACTTGATCTTGCTTAATCTCAGGCATTTGGGAATATGCATATTGAGAAAATAACAACAACAATAAAGCTAATAAAAAAATTGATGTTTTAGACTTCACTTAATATCCTCAACTCAATAAGCAACTAGGCGCAGCTCTCCCTATTTACTTCAAACTCATTTGCTTCCCTACTCTTCCCCTCCCCCTGCTGAAAAAGTCTTTTCAAGGTAGGCGTAGGCGCTGTGGTTGTGGATGGATTCCGAGTTCTCGGCCTCGATGCTTGCCCAGGTAATGCCGGGTAAGTTGCCAAGGTTAATTGCGGTCTCGCGCACCACGTCTTCCACAAACACGGGGTGGTCGTAGGCGCTCTCGGTTATGAACTTCTCGTCAGGACGCTTTATTATGGAATACACAGGGCTTGAGGCTGAGGCCTCAATAGCCGTGATAACGTCCTCGATCCAGACAAATCCGTCGAAACGAAACCCGACCGTAACGCGCCCTCGCTGGTTGTGCGCCCCGTAGTCGCTTATCTCCTTTGAGCAGGGACAAAGGGTCATTACCGGCACCGTGACCTCGATTATAAAATCAAGTTCCTGCCCAAGCGCGCCGAGGAAGCGGCACCCGTACTCCATAAGCCCTTTTGCGCCTGACACGGGCGCTGCTTTTTCTATGAAATAAGGGAATGCAATCTCCATGTGCGCGGTCGTCGCCTCAAAACGCTCTCGCATTTTACCGAGTATTCCAGAGAAGTTATCAACCGTGATCTCGCCCCTGTGCTCGTTCAGCAGTTCAACAAAGCGGCTCATGTGAGTGCCCTTGAAGTGGTGCGGCAGATCAACGTACATATTCACCGAAGCTACCGTGTGCTGGGTCTTATTTGCCTTATCAAGCACAACTATCGGATAGCGAATGTCCTTGACACCAACCTTGTCGATGTCTATTCGCCGCAGATCAGGCTCGTTTTGAACGTCTTTCAATGTCTTTCCGGTTTGTGTTTTTTTAGGCATTTTGTTAAATTCAGTAACGGTCTCAGTGCAGAAATAAACACTGAACGCTCTTTAGTTTTATTTGCTATACGTTGCAGCCGAAGTATCGCTCTCCCACACCTTGACCCGGCTGACTTTTACGTTTTCGTCGTTAATCGCCTTTGATACCTCGCCGTGGATATAGCGGGCAATGTTTTCGGCGGTCGGATTTATTTTATCAAACGGCGGGATCTCGTTTAAGTAGACGTGGTCAAGGCTGTCTGCAAGTTTTCTAGTCGCTGTTTTTATGACCTTAAAGTCAACGACCATCTCAAGGTCGTTTAAGACCTCGGAGCAGACCATTACTTCTATGCGCCAGTTATGCCCGTGCAGGTTCTCGCAGACCCCGTCGTAGTTCCTTAGATTGTGCGCCGAGGAGAACCCGGCAAGCACTGTGAGTTCGTACATTTTTTTTGTCCTCTTAATTGTTTTTTCGTACAGGTAAGTTTATCAAAAA
>CBDUXY010000233.1:0-3080 GCA_965371305.1 uncultured bacterium | reverse complement strand
CCTTCCCCGATGTTTGTTTGCTAAATTTGAAAAAACTTTTTCTGCTTCAAGCGAGAGGTATTGATCATCGATAACAAGGCTTTTTTGCGTTCGAAGCAACGTGTTTAATATGTTCGGGTTGTATTTTTTTTGAAGGTATGGAATCAGATCTATCCTTACGCTATTTCTAAGATATTTAAGTGAGCGGTTACTCACGTCCTCGACGTGTTTAACGTTGTTTGCTCTTGCGTGGTCTTCAATCTCCTGCCTTGAGCAGTCAATTAAAGGGCGCACAAAAGGCGCCCTCACAGGCCTCATGCCGCTCAGCCCTTTTATGGTGCTTCCCTTAAGAAGCCTGATGAGCATGGTCTCGGCGCGGTCGCCTGAGTTGTGGCCGATGGCAATCCGCCTTGCATTATATTTTTTCGCGACCTCCTGCAAAAAACCAAGACGCCTCTCCCGTGCCCACTCCTGAACACCCTGCCCCGCCCTCTGCCTTACTTCCCTGATAGAGAGCCGCCGCGACTCAAACGGCAGACCAAAGCGGGCGGCAAGCCTCCTGACAAACCTTGCGTCGTTATCCGAATCCCTACCTCGAAGGTTATGGTTCAGGTGGCACACGATAAGATCAATACCGACTTCGTCCTTGAGCGAGTTAAGCACATTTAGCAAAACGCAGGAGTCCACCCCGCCTGAGACGGCAACAACAACAGAGTCCCCTGATTTTAGCATTCTGTGTGCCTTGACCGTTTTTCTTACTTTACCGATCAACACAGGCAACATGGGCAACATGGGCAACTTAGACCTTTATTAGCTTACTTTCAACTTGTTAAAAAACCAAAAAACCCTTTCATGGCATGATGAAAGGGCAGAGCTTTGCTTGAGTTATGTAATTTGATTTTATTAAGTAGAACCATAAGGGATTATAGTTTACTTTACCTGCGTATGACAAGAAAAAAAACAGACTTATGCTGTACCTTGAAAATTATATTCTCTTATCTGCATTTTCAATTTTGTCTGTTATACTCTATGAATGTGTTGACTACTTCCTGAACTAAGCAATTGTGATTCCTGTCAGTATGCTCTATATTTCTGTTGGGAATCAGCTCTGTGATGTAAGGGGAAACAAGCCAACGGAAAACTCTTAATATATCTATTAATTTTAACGATTGCTTATAAGCTAATAAATATGCTATATTAAAAGAATTAGTTGATGAAGTATTTGGTTGTATTCAAACCGCAAAGTATTCAGCTTCGCGGTTTTTTTGTGACTTCGTGGTCTACGTATTAAAGGGAAGTATCCGCATGATAAGCACACATAAAAAACTGACAGTTCTGCACGTGGCAACACTTAACCAACCGATCAGCCTGGACCTCGGTTATGGTCCCATAGAAACGGTCATTTATAACATTGATAAAGGACTCCATTCGTTAGGTCACAGGTCTATCGTTGCCTGTTCAGGCGATTCCAGAGTCGCCGGTGAACATTACGTGACTGTCGAGAAAAGCATCGGTGAGTATTGCAGCGATAACACCCTGCAGCGACGTAAAACCATGAGCACGCATCTTTCAAGAATACTGGAGAGAGTAAAGTCGGGTGACATTGACGTCATACACACACATGATATGGAAGCGGTCGAGTTCATCTCTGACGTTGCATCTAAGATGCGGATACCTATTGTGATAACCATTCATGTGGCCGCAAAAGACAGTCCGTTTAAAGGGGCGGCTTATCAGCGCTGGCACACCCCCAAGTCAACTCCCCTGCTCTATTGCGCTGCGATAAGCGAGTATCAAAAAAAGCAGTATAAGGGCCAGTTAAATAAAGCGAATGTCGTCTACCACGGCATTGAAGTTGGACAATTCCCGGCAAAAGACACACCGGACAGAGGAAACTATTTGTTCACTATCGGCAGGATAACCCGCGTGAAGGGGCAGGACAAGGCTATAGAAGTTGCGAAGAAAACAGGCTCCAAACTCATCATTGCCGGTTGTGTCCAGAATAAAGTCGCTGATAGGGAGTTTTTTGCAGGCTTGAAAGACTCAATAGACCTGTCGGTTGAAGTCGGCAAATATCCACCCTATAATGACTATTATGACAAAGTAATAAAGCCGCTGCTGGACAGCGACAAACAGATTATCTACATCGGAGAGATCAGCAGCGAGCATAAAAAGCATTGGTACCGACATGCGCGAGCCACTCTATTCCCCATACAATGGGGTGAACCGTTCGGACTTGTCATGGTCGAGTCAATGGCATGCGGCACGCCTGTTATTGCATTCAATAGAGGTGCCGTCCCGGAAATAATCGTAGACAACAAAACAGGGTTCGTGGTGGATTCCATGAGCGCCATGATTGAGGCGGTTCGGTGTTTAGACCTTATAGACCCGCGTGAATGCCGAAGCCATGTTCAGAAACATTTTTCTATAACTAATATGGCCCGCAAATATTCAGAGTTGTACCATAAGGCAATCAGCGACCATAAAAATATCAGACACCGACAGTTGCCAATTAACAGGCAACCTTTAACAAACCTTGCCACCACGATACTATAACCACACAATAAACTCATGCCCAAAGACATTCCAGTAAGCAACGGAAAGTTTCTCTTGAACTTTGACTCTGATTATCGGATCAGGGACGTGTACTTTCCCCATATTGGGCAGGAGAACCATTCAAAGGGAAATCCCTTTCGGTTCGGGATATGGGTGGATGGAAGCTTCTCCTGGATGGGTCCGGAATGGACAAAGGATCTCCGGTATCAAGATGACAGTCTCGTGACCGATGTCTTGCTGAAAAATGAGACCTTGGGTTTGGAGCTTCGCTGCCGTGATGCGGTTGACTTCGAGATGGACATATATATCAAAGAGATCAGCGTAACAAACTCAGCAGCGAAGGAACGTCAAGTGAGGCTCTTCTTCACCCACGAGTTCCATATTTATGGCAATGAGATTGGAGACACGGCTTATTTCGATCCACGAACCAGTTCCATCATCCACTACAAAGCCAATCGGTACTTTCTCATCAATTGTTGCGACGGCGGAACGTATGGCGTGGATTACTTTGCTTGCGAAGCCAGGGAGAGCGGTGCAGAGCAGGG
>CBDUXY010000232.1:0-3107 GCA_965371305.1 uncultured bacterium | reverse complement strand
TTTTTTTAATTTCAATTGCCGGCGCAAGCTACGCCTCGAACCCGAACACCCCGAACCCTTCGCGCTTCCACCTGAAGTAGTCTTTTAATATGTCGGCGTGGTCAAAGGCCATGTTCTCTGGCAGATTTTTTTCGCCGTAAACACAAACTTCCTGCGCGTCGTCCCTGGCTACCGGCTCGCCCGTAGCACGGGCAACAAACACAACGGTTATGGTATGGAACCTTTTATCTCTATTTGGGTCGGAATAGACATGGAGCTGGCAATCAAGGGTCACATCAAGCGAGGTTTCTTCCTTTGCTTCACGTACTGCTGCCTGTTCAAGCGTCTCCCCTTCATCGACAAACCCTCCTGGCAAGGCCCAGCCGTAAGGAAAGTTCTTTCGCCTGACAAGCACAATGCCCCTGCCTGAAAGCTCTATTATAATGTCGACGGTTGGAAGAGGGTTTTTATATGCTTTTTCATCTGACACATTACACCTTTATTACACTTCACCCTTTTTATACTTCAATCGACCGGAGGAATTCCGCGTCGTTCTCCGGCACGCTTGAGTTTATGTACATGCCGCTTCCAAGCTCAAACCCCGCGGTCTTAGTAAGCCTCGGTATGACGGTTATGTACCAGTGACAATATTCGTTCCTGGCGTCTTTCGGGCGGCTTGTCCTTATAACATAATTATAATCCGGGTCGCCAAGGCCGTGGTAGAGTTTTGCAAGCAGAGTTTTTAAGTGCCGTGCCAGGTCCTTTATCTCCCAGTCGTTTATGTCGGAGAAAGCAGCCGAATGACGTTTCGGGAATATCCAGGTGTAAAAAGGCGTAAGAGATGCAAAAGGCACGAATGTCAGGAAATGTTCCGTGTCAATGACGATACGCGTCTTGTCTTTTAGTTCGGTATTCAGTATGTCGCACTGGAGACATTCGCCGGTGTCGTCAAAATAATGCATCGCGGCCTGCACGCGGTCTCTGAATTCTCCTGGTACGACCGGTACGGCGATTAGCTGTGAATGCGGGTGCTCAAGCGACGTTCCGGCTCCCTCGCCGTGGTTCCTGAAAATTATAACGTGCTCCACGCGCTCGTCGTTGTGGGCGTCTATAAACCTGTCGCGGTATACGCGCACTATGTCCTCGACATGGGCAAGCTCCATAAGGGCCGGGTTTGAGTCATGGGCCGGGGTCTCGATTATGACCTCGTGCCTTCCGACCCCTGTTACGAGACGCTTAAGGCCGTCTCTTTTCCTTGTCCTGTCGCCCTCGGAAGCAAGGGCTGCGAACTTGTTCGGCACAACCCGAATCCGCCACTGCCCCTCTCCGTTCAGACGAAGAAGCTCAGGCGGGGTGTTTTCTTCATTGCCGGGGCAAAACGGACAGTTCTCTACATAAGCGGGTAAGGACTTTTTTTCGCCATTACCGCCACTCAGATCACTTGGCCTTTTTGCCCTTTCAGTTGAAATGATAACCCACTGCCGGGTTATCATGTTGTGCCTGAGTTCACCCATATTCTTTTTAACCGCCTTTATAGTTTGTAGAGTTAAATTTTATCAAAGCAAGGGGAAGAGCGCAAGGGGCAACCCTTCCAGCCCACTGAAGTGTTTGGTTAAAAGCTGCATAATACTTTTCTTTCATCATCAGAACGTGGATGAAAACTTGCTTTTAAATATAAATCGACATTGTTTTTTTCATGCTCCGATAATTTTTCAAACTCTGAATTATACAATTCAGAATATTTAAGGTTGAAATCCCTGAGGGTCGCTCTGAGGTAACTTGGAGCATCGGCATCAAAACAAGCATCCTTCACCAATGCAAATAGCGATGGGGCTGCCAAATTTGGGTATTCATCTGTAAGCAATCGAAACAAATGAATATAGATAGCACCATCATATAATTGGTTAAATTTTGGTGGATGAAAAATTGCTAAAAATTCATCAAATTTTATTGGAAATGCCTTGAGATAGCTGATTTTCACATTTTCATCATCAGGGCTTTGGTAGACAGACAAGGCTTTTTTATGAATATCAAGTGCTCTTTCGGATAATCCCACCGTAGATGTAGCCTGCAAAGCTTCTGAGTAGCTTAATTGCATTTCTTTTCCGTCGATAATACGACTAAAGTATCTTTCATATGAATTACCATTAGCTGTATTAACAAGAGCTATGGTTGAAAAAACAACTAAGATTATTAAAAAGTGTACTCTCTTCATTTGCGTTTACCCTCTTATGTTGGATGTCCTCTTTTATTACTACCTGTAATCACTGCCCACGTACTTCTCAAGCACTTCCCGTGCCTCTCCCGCCCGATCCTCTGGTACAAGCATTGAGACCTCTATATGCGGACCGAAGAAATAAAGGACTGCCCTGTGGTAATAACCCCTCAAATGGCACGGCACGCCTTTTGATTCAAGCACGCTTTTTGCAAGCCCTGCAATCGGTATCCTGCCAAACTCGGCGACCTTAACAAGCCTGTTTGATTTCCTTCTGAAACTGAATTCCCCAATCAGATCAAGAAGAATAACAACAGTTGTTATCAATGCTATAGAACCAACAAACCAACCTCCCCTGACTATACGAGGAAACATAATCAACACACATAGATACAGGGAACCGAAAAGCGCCATCCAGTCAATAACCGTACCAATCTGTTTCTCACCATCCTTACCGGTTAACCCTGTTAAACAAGCTTTTCGTTTATCCAGGAATACGGAGATTTTCGAAGGGTTATAGAAAAACGAAGTAAAAAAGAAATAAATTATAATAAGCACAAAAACAAATACTACCTGGTATAACCATCCACCGGGGGCAAGCATAAAATCCAAACCTTCTAAAAAAGGGAAAAAAGCTGCAAGAGTTGCCTGAAAAATTAAAATAATTGATGCATACATATATGGCACAGTACCGGCAGAAGTAAGTTTTACAGGAAGATAAGCCTGCGTGTTATCGTTGAATGTTATGGGAATTTTCTTACAGGCTTTCTCTGCAATAACGGCAAAAACAACAATCAATACAGATACAATGACAAACAACACCAAGCGGTTTGTGCTACCCTGGAAACTTTCAACGACCATACCTGCTGAATTTGTAAGATTCAGTTCTGACATTCTCTTTACAGGTAATTTG
>CBDUXY010000231.1:0-3137 GCA_965371305.1 uncultured bacterium | reverse complement strand
AACGCCTGGGGCGATGGCAGCTTTAGAGGCTGCCCGTGATTGCCTGCGGAGCAGCGGCATGGAGAGAGTTGAAAGGTCGGTCTCGCCCGGCAAAAAAAGCATCTCCTTTGTGACTTCCATGGCCTGCCCCTGTGGTACGCCCTTAATCCAGTACTCCTGTTTGTCTCGTGAATACTTGTCAATGGTGCTGCGCCCGAGCGTGAATATGCCGTTTAAAGCAAGCTGGTTTGCAAAAGGTTCGTTAGAGAAAAACGCGTCCCCCCACCTAAGCGGCTCGCTTGCAAACCCGCCGCGCATGGCAAAGACCATAAGGGCAATGGTAAACACGCTCCCTGCGACCCTTGGAACCCTTCCCCCTTTGTAACCTATATAACCTTTCTCCGGGGCATTGCTGTTAAGAGCGGACTCCAGAAAACACCTGTTTAGCCAGAACGTCAGCTTCCAGAATATAACCGTCAGGATAAGCCAGAGCATGGTGTATCTCAGGACGGGATAACCGTCCCATATCATGGCGCCGACTATCTCGGGATGGCTTGTGTACTCAAATACCATGGTGTTAAAACGCATGGAGAGTTCCCTGTAAAACTCAACCTCCGAGATGCAGAGGAAAAACACACCACTCATAAGGATGCAAAACACCCTGAGCAGCCATTTTCTCGCCTTTGTCTTCACAAATAAAAGAGGTATGAATAACAAGATCAGGAAATATGAACTTACGGCAAGGTCGAAACGAAAGCCGACAAGAAAACTTCCGATCAAAGTCGTAGAAGAAATGTCGCCTGCCATAAAGCTGTTACGCACAAGCAGCACATAACGCATGACGGCAAACACACTGAGCATTAATAAATAAACGCCTGTTATAAAATACGCCTCACTCGGAATAAACGACCAGAGGCGCGATAGAATTTTCTTTCTACGACTCATAAAAGAAATCCAGATGATCTTATATTTATTTAATTTTATATTATATCATACAAGGACTAACAAGAAAAACAGAAATGAAAAAGCAAACTACCCCTGAGACAGGCTACGGGTATCAAAAGGATGTGTGTTGGGAAAGACATCTCGGCACACCACCAGATGGGCACACCACCAAGTGAGCAGATTTAGCAACAGACTTTTTTATATAACGAACAGTGACTGTTGCACTATTCGGGTTTGCAGCACCAGTAAGGGCATTAAACCCACATGGTGGGCTTTATTGGTCCGGCATACGGGTAAAACACTGTCATATTAATAGGTAAGGGCTCCTTTAACAAGAAAAGACCCCAGTTCTTTATCTATTTTTCCCACATGTTCTTTAAGCCAGTCAATAATTTTTTCCTGCATCTGAGAGGCTAACGCGTCACTCACCCCGTCACCCTCAATCTCTTTCTTAAGCCCCGCGAGGTAACCGATAAACTCCGTATGCTCCTGCATGTGCTCAAGGGCGCTCGGGTACCTTGACGAATGCATTGCCAACTCTTCGTTATGGAAATGCACCACTACGTATTCGTCAAGAAACCCGACAATATCAACAACCGCTTCTCTCGCACTTCCCTGCTCTATTGAATCAACAAGGGCATTTACCCTTTTGAACAATTCTTCGTGTTCCTTGTCCTGCCACTTAAGGCCGGTTCGCAGATTATCTGTAAGAAATATTTTATTCATAGTTTTTTTAAAAAAACTCTCTCTCTCGTTTATTCGTAAGGCACTAAACACTTAACGCGCACTTGAGTGTCTAACCTGGGCAGTTTAAAGTCATGCCCGGGACAACAGTATACAGCCCTCGTCGCAATGAGCAACCCTTGGGATCATGAATCTCCGTGTCATAGAGTATTACCTCCTCTCGCTCTTTGTGTACATGTTACAGATCAACGGTTTACGTTTCAGTCGTCTTTGTCTTTGTCGCGGTCTTTATATTTTGTCTTGCACTGCTTTTTATCATACTTTCCGTGTTTACCCGAACGCATAGCTTTCTTTAATTGCGCTTTTTGCTCTTTGGTAAGTATCTCTTTTAAATCCTCAAACGTCTGGAACCTGTACATTTTCAAGTCTATTTTTTTGTCGAACTTTTGCTCCAGTTTTGCCCTTACGTCTTTGAGGTCTACACTGTCGGCATGAAGAAGTTCCGTGAGTTCGAGTGCAAGCACTTCAAGTTCCGCCTCCATCATCACAGTCTTTTTCTTGTAATCAGACTTAAGCGCTTTTACCTTCCCCTCTTGCTCATCTGTCAGGTCGAGAGAGGAAACAACCTTTGAAAAATGGTCTCCGTAGTGTTTATCTTTACAGCGACTATCGTGTTTTTTGTGTTTATCACATTTTTTGTGTTTATCATATTTTTCGTGCCTTGCGCCGTCGTGATGAGACTTCTTGCACTTTGCAAAGGCCGAACCCGACGATGCCATAAAAATAACAGCAAACAAAAGGGCGGCAAAAACCAGGTATTTATTTTTGTACATAACTCTATACCTCCGGAATTTTTTTATTGATCCGTTTGGCGGGTTTTAACCAACCAAACGGTTCATGAATACAAATACGAACATATGTATGGCTTGTAAATACAGGTAAACTCGGGATAGAGTTCAGTCTTAATCCTTCATTAACAAACCGACAAGCCCGTGTACTTTAACTGCCAACGTGGCTGCAAGTCCGTGTCTTTGAATCATCCCGGGCCTGAGACCGCAACAACCACTGCCTGGCACGGTTCAACTTCAATTCAAAAAAACAACGTCGTCACAAAAACGCCTCAGCCAAGTTCCTTTTCAACGCTGAACTCCATAAAGTCCCCCCAAAAACCCGTCTTTACAAGCTCATCATGCTCCCAGCGAAGCGCCTTTAAATGGCTCTTTTCCATCTCAAGCAACTCAATAAGAAGCACCCTTTCGTCAGGGACATCCGTCTCCATCAGCAAAGACGTATAAAAAGCCACTGCCTCGTCCTCAATCTCTATTGCTATCTCTATCACGTCCACGTCCCCGGCAACGTTTTCAAGCTTCTCCAAAAACTCCTCATCGTCCTGAAACGAAGGAAGTCCCTTCTTCTCCCTGGTGGTAAACCCGGACTTGAGCGCCTCGTCATATGACGGCCATTTCTCACCGCTGCCAACCCTGTTGGAAAGCGAGGCTATGACGTCTATGTGCTGCAACTCTTCTTTT
>CBDUXY010000230.1:0-3260 GCA_965371305.1 uncultured bacterium | reverse complement strand
CGTACCCGCACCTAGTCCTTTTTCACAAATAAAACCCTTCGGGGGCCGTTACATATTTCCAGCCCTACCCACCTACCGCAAAAAAAAAAACGGCGGGCACAGCCCGCCGCTACATTACTAAATTTTCGCATTCGCGAGAATGACAAGAGTTTAAAAAAACGGATACCCCTTTTTTCCGTCTTTACCGTTACCATCGCCGCTGCCGGTTTTTTTGCCTTCCTGCAGGGTAAAGGTCTGCAAACACTCGGTACTACAGAAGTAATGCGTCTTGCCGGCGACGTCCGTGGTCGTAACCGCCTTTGAAACGGGCAAATACGTTGAGCAGACCTCGTCAAATACCGTGTCTTCACCCGGAGACGCATCGGCGTCTTCAGACTCGGACGCCGCGTCACCTTGCTCGCCGCCCGGCTCGTCACCCTGCCCACCACCAGGCTCGTCAAACTTCATAGGAAGTCCCTTTAATACCCTGAACATAATCACAATAACAACAGCGATTAAAAGAAGTTTTAACATACGTCCTCCAACCTTTTTACAAAACCTGCGTCCTTAAGCTCAAGCAATAACTCACTTATGCTCCTTTTAAACACGGGATGCACCACCTCCGGCGCAATGTCCGCAAGCGGCACCAACACAAAACCCCTTTCATGGGCATATGGGTGCGGAATGACGAGACCCTGCTCTTCTATTATCATATCTTTGTACAGGATAATGTCAAGGTCTATGAGTCGCGCGCGCCACCTCGTGCCTGCCTTGCGGCCTATTGCGGTCTCGATTTTCTTTAACGTTTCAAGGAGTTTACGCGGAGCGAGCGCGGTTTTCACCTCTACCGCGCAATTTACGAACTCGGGCTGATCAGACACGCCCCACGGGCTTGTCTCGTAAAACGGGCTTACGCGGACAAACGTTATCTCCGAAGCATCAGAGACCCGCTCTATCGCCTTGCGGCAGTTCTCAACCCTGTCGCCAAGGTTAGAGCCTATGGATAAGAATACTCGTGACATTTTTTTATGATTAAAAAACTACGGGTTCAGGTTGCAAACCTGAACCCGCCACGATAAGGATTGTACTGACCTTCACCCTGCCACCTTTAATAAAGGGGGGCAGGGTGAAGTAACAAAAAAGCTGATCAAAAAAAACTAAAACCCGAGCTCAAGGGCCTTAAGGCGGCGCCCCATCTCGTCCGTTACCCTTTCCTCATCGTCCTTGCCCTTTGCCTCGAAGGTGGCTGAGAAACGAAGAAAGTTGCCCACGTCGTCCCACGGAACAGTCGATATCTGAGCCTCTTTTATAAGAAACTGCGAGGCGTCTTCAGCGCTTTCAAACTTAACGTCGCCGCCGCGCGCACTTTTTGGCGCTTGCGCGTAAAGATAAAACGTCCCGCCCGGCATCTTTGCGTCAAACTTCGCATCATTTAAAGCCGCAACCATCATTTCAAGACGTCTCTTGTACTTTGCCGTAATCTTCTCGGTTATCTCGGTGTTTTCAAGGGCGTAGACCCCGGCCTTTTGAATGGCCTTAAACTGGCCCGAGTCGTAATTGTCCTTTACGTTTGCAAAAGCGCTTATGACCTTTGCGTTGCCGACCAGGAAGGCAAGACGCCACCCGGTCATGTTATATGCCTTTGAAAAAGAATGTATCTCTATACCGACGTCTTTTGCCCCGTCAATAGACAGGAAACTAAGAGGCTTTACATTATGCACAAGGGCTGCGTAGGCCGCGTCCTGAACAACTATCAGACTGTGTTTTTTCGCAAAGGCAACGACCTGCTCGAAAAACTCAGAAGTGGCAACGGCCCCTGTCGGGTTATTCGGATAGTTAAGATAAAGCAGCTTTGCCACTTTCAGGTCCTCGTCGCTTATGGCGTCCAGGTCGGGCAGAAAACCGTTTTTCTCAAGCAGCGGCAGGTTTACGGCCCGGCCCCCGTTCCACTCGGTGTGGGTTGCCATTACGGGATAACCCGGCACGGTCATGAGCATCACGTCGCCAGGATTTATAAAAGCGTCAGGGAGCATGGCAAGGGCGGGCTTTGAGCCGATTGAATGTACGACTTCCGTGTTCGGATCAATTCCGGTTACTCCAAACACGTCTTTCATATAAACCGAAACCGCGTCCTTTAACTCCTGAATACCATTATCCGCGTAGCCGCGGTTCTCGGGTTTTGCGCACTCTATTTTTAAAGCCTCAACCACCATATGGGAGGCCATCTCGTCTGGTTCACCAACGCCAAAATCGAGCAACTCGACTAACGGGTTGTTTTTCTTTGCCTCGGCCTTTGCCCTTTTTATCTTCTCGAATTTATAGATCTTGGTATCCTTGCCAAACCCCGTTCCGCCAATCCTCTCGGCAAATAGCCCCTGTATATAATCTTCCGACATTTCTTTTTAAAACCTCCGTTAAAGTGTTTCCCACATGGCGGGTGTGATTTTCCGCATGGCGGGTTTATACCCGCCAGTTACAGCAGGACTATTTATTCTATATCGTTTTCAACAACTGTATTAAAAAGCGAGCCAATACCGTCAATCCTGACCTCTACTTCATTGCCGGGTTTTACCTTGCCTATGCCCGACGGCGTGCCCGTGGTAATAACGTCACCCGGAAGCAAGGTCATGATCCTTGAGACAAAACTGACTATCTCAAAGACGTTAAATATCATGTCGCTCGTCGAAGTGTCCTGGCGTTTCTCGCCGTTAAGATAGGTCTCAATACGCACGTCGAGCGGGTCTATGTCCGACTCTATACACGGCCCCATCGGAGAGAAAGTATCAAAACCCTTGGCCCTTATATACTGCACGTCTGTCTTTTGCAGATCCCTTGCCGTAACGTCATTAAAGCAAGTATAGCCCAAGATTGCATCTTTCGCTTCCTCAGGCGATACATTTTTTGTTTTTTTTGCTATTACGAGCGCTAGCTCGCCTTCGTAGTCAACCCTTCTTGACATGTGTGAGGGGTAGATGATGTCGTCGTCCGGCCCTACGACCGACGTCGGGGGCTTTAAAAGCACCATTGGGTCGTCCGGTATTTCAAGATTGAACTCGGCTACATGCTCCCTGTAGTTAAGCCCGATTGCTATGACCTTTGAAGGCAAGACAGGAGCGAGCAGCTTGACGTCAATTAAATTATGTGACGTCTCGGACTTTTCAACCGGAATTGGGTCGTAAGCCTGAGCGCAGCCAAGCACGTCGCCGCCGCTTAATTCAAAGACCCTCTCGCCTTCAACAATGCCGGAACGCTGGGCGCGATGGGCGAGACGACCGACGTCT
>CBDUXY010000229.1:0-3279 GCA_965371305.1 uncultured bacterium | reverse complement strand
GGATTCAATGCCTTTTTATATACAAAGTAGTGTCTGTATGTAGAACCCGTAGACGTGGCGTAGCCTTCTGAAATGGCCCAATCAATGATCCTGGTAGCGCCTTCGGGGTCGCCGTGTTTCCAGTGCGACAGGGCAATACTAATAACAGGCTGCTCAAAGAAGGACGACGCATAGCCAACGCTCCTTGGTCTGGAAAGCCTTTTTTTCTCCGACTGGTATGCAAGCCTGAGTGATTTATCCGCTGCCCCCAGGTCGCCTATCGCCGCCTGTGCCTCCGCAATCAACAGGTATACCTTGCGGTTGTTTGGCGCAAGTGTTTTGACGGCCTCCTCAGCAATCTTAATAAGACGCCTTATGACACGCTCTGTCTGGATGTCCAGATCAATGACGCGTTGCCTTATCTGCTTAAGACGCTCGTTGCTGACGTCTCCTTCTGGCACGGAAGTGAAGCCCGCCAGAAAGACGCGGTACCATGCAATCGACATCAACTCGCGCCCGCCCGCCTTGTCGTAGGCAAGGGCAAGGTTCAAGTGGACGGCCTGCGAGTCCTGAGCGCCGCTCTCGTATGCCTCGCTAAAATACTTGATCGCAAGTTCATAGTCCTCGGCCCTGACCGCAGCAAGCCCCTTGGTCACGGCCTCCAGGGCCTTTTCAGGAAGTGCATCTTGCGAGGCCTCGGACGGGAGAGCCAAGGCGCAAACAAAAAAGACGACAAGAAAAGAAATAACAACAATATGGAATTTATTCTGTTTCGCAGGGTTGCTCATGCGCCCTCCCTCTTAAGTAACCGGTGCCGGAGAATGGCCCCGGCAAGAAAAACTACTCTGTCAGGCCCATGCCTTGAGCCGTGTTGAGCCCGTCTATAAAGTTGGTCCTGTCTCGAAGGCCCAAATGGTCCGGAGACCTCTTGCGGGCCTGACGCAAGAGGCGAAGCGCTGTTTCATAATCCGGGTCATGAGTTTCGTCTCTAAGCGTTGCCTTGGCACGCTCGATAAGCGCCCATGTCTTGTAATCAAGGTCCGGGTATCCCTCCACCTTTTTATCCGGTAAAAGAGCCTTCATTGTCTCTTCATCAAGTTCGGAAAGCATTTCGCGGTAAAATTCCTTATATCGTAGGTCCTGCACCTGGTCAAGGCCACTTGTCATGCCCTTGAAGAATTCAAAGGCGTCGCGTATGGCCATGTCTTTCGGGTACTTGGTCCGCGCCTCTTTCAAGTACTTCCAGCTCTCCCTCCAGTCCGTCTGCCCGACCTCCAGCGCATCGAGCAGGACTTCAGTCCGTTGTTTGTTCCCGGTACTCGTCTTTTTTTGCGCAGCAACGGCGTCAGAGAGCCTCTCACTGTCAACACGAAGGGCCTCGGCACTCGGTTTCAACCCACCCGACACAACGTTTTGCTGAACAACCATCGGGTGGTTCGGGTCCATAAGCCTCAAATCAACCGGGGCGGAAGTCTTGCTGCCTTTTGAGAACAGGGGTTCACCAGGAGCGACAAAATCAAGGGAGTCCGACGTGTCGGACGAAGAATCAAACGAGCTGGTCGTGGTGCCGAATTCCTTTGCAAGGTTCTCCAGCATCTTATCCATCTTCGCTTTGGCTTCGTCTGACTTGATCATCCCCCGGGCTTGCTCAGCCTGGAACTCTTTATAATCTTCAATGCGTTTAATTCGCTCAATAGCATGGTCGTAATACCCTTTAGTGCGGTCGCGAAATATCATATAAAAGCTGTTATCGGCACTCAGGGTCTTGATTATTTGCTGATATGCCCGCATTGCGTCGTCATACTTACCACTTGAAAAGTAGCGGTCCGCCTCTTCGGTCGCCTCGCGAATATTTGCTACCCGTTCCCGGCTTTCTTGTTTCTCGCGTTCTTTACGTTCCTTTTCTTTACGTACCCGCCTCTGCTTAAGTATCTCCCATATTGATGGGCCTCCTCCACCCCAGCTCCCGCCGCCACTGCTTCCGCAAGGGTAACCAGGCGCAGGAACGCACACACCTTTAATATCACCGGCACGAGCCTTGCTAATAAAGCCGAAATCGCAAAGGCCAACCGTCATTGTTATTGTCATTAACACAGAAATAAACTTAATGAGTTTCATTATCACCTTCCCGGAGAAGTGTTGCCAATCCGATACCTTCTATTTATTCTATGATGATAAATCCGTAGTCTATGGCGAGTAGTAAAAGATTGTTTTTTTTTAGCGGTAATACCATTATATAAGAATCAGGGAAAATTGCAATTCTTCCTGCTTTACCTGAAAATAAGGGAATGCAGAGAATCCGAAATACCCGATCCTGCCTGGTTTGGGGAGAGGACTTAAAGTCCTCTCCCTTGAATTCTAGGCCATAAATTTTCGGCTTTTTTTATGAAATCCAGCCGGTTTTTCTTTAAACTCCCTGTGCGAATCAAGTGTTACGCAAGAGTTCGAATTTGTCTATTATCAGGTGGATAATTCAAAACGGTTAAAGAGTGTCCGTCTAATAAATAAGTAAGGTGGCAGAGCAGTCATAATTATTAAATAAAACCGGGGGCAGGTTTCCACCTCTGCTACCTGGCCGTAGTATGAGGGGTTGAGGATTGTAAAACAAGGCAGTACAGACGGGAGGTAGGACTTTATGAGGATTTTGTTAAGCTTACTGTTTGTTTTGATTTTTGCCGTTTCGGCCGTTGCCGCGGGGTTTCCGGCCAAGAAGGTTTATAAGGTATGCGCACCCTCTGTAGTGGTAATAAGCGCAAGGAACAATAGTGGCAGCGGCGGGATGATAGGGGCCGGTTCAATTATTACAAGGGATGGTTTTGTCATAACAAACGCGCACGTGTCGCGCCGGACGTGGCCGTCACTCCCCGTGCAGATCCTCGCGCGGCCTGGTGTGGCCGCAAAGCCTCCCCGCTTCGGCCAATGCCTTCCCACTTATTGATTGAATAAAAGAAACCCCGGAGGTTGCCCTGTACGAGGCGTCCAGGGTTTACGGTACGTCGCCTATGCGCCGTGCCGGTCTCGATAAGCACGACTGCGCTTCCTCGCCGTCGCGGCGGCGTTTGCGTACCGCTCGGCAAAATGTATAATGAATATTTGTGATTAAATACTCCATTCCTTTAAATAAGCTAATTACTGTATTCGCCCACCGCAGGTGTCCAGTCGACCCCTGTCTGCCTGCGGCAGAGGGGTTCGAATCTTCAAGATACACCAAACACAAAAGGGCCTCACTTCTGTGAGACCCTTTTTATTTCTATGGTGCGCCTGGAGGGATTCGAACCCCCGACCTTCTGATTCGTAGTC
>CBDUXY010000228.1:0-3298 GCA_965371305.1 uncultured bacterium | reverse complement strand
GACAAGGGCTGGAAAAGGGTCGTTGGTTTTCAGACCAGAAACCCGATACACCGCGCTCATGAGTATATTCAGAAATGCGCCCTTGAGACGGTAGACGGTCTTATGATCCATCCCCTTGTTGGCGAGACAAAGGCGGACGACATACCGGCAGACGTAAGGATGAACTGCTACGAGACACTTATTGAAAATTATTATCCAAAAGACAGGGTCGCTCTTGTTGTGTTCCCCGCTGCCATGAGGTACGCAGGACCGAAAGAGGCCGTCTTCCACGCTCTTATCAGGAAGAACTACGGTTGTACTCACTTTATAGTCGGGCGCGACCACGCAGGCGTTGGCAACTACTACGGTACGTTTGACGCTCATTTTATCTTTGACGAGTTCGATCCGGTAAAGATTGGAATAAGCCCGATGTTCTTTGATTATACGTTTTTCTGCAACAAGTGCGGCTCCATGGCATCGTTTAAGAGTTGCCCGCACGACTCTGAGTACCACATATCTCTTTCCGGTACAAAGGTCAGGGAGATGTTAAAGGCAGGCAAGATTCCGCCGGTTGAGTTTTCAAGGCCGGAGGTGGCAAGCATACTTGTCGAGCTTATGAGGGAGAAGGTATAGAGGTAGGAAAAACTATTTGTGCGAGTACGCACTGTTAATTCATATATAAAAAGACCCGTTGCGCTCTAAGCGTTGCGGGTCTTTTTTTGTTGTGTGATTGATACTTTTGCGAGATATGTTATTAGTGGGAGTATATATATTTTGTCCCTGCGGGACGGCTTTTGTGGGGTAGGGTGTTTAGGGCGGGGCTGCCCCTGCCTCGTTCGCTCGTCCGCCTAAATCGCTGCGCTCATGCTCCCCCGGTCTCGCTCACCCGCCCCTGCATTAGCCTGTCACACCCTATCCCCACTGGGTTTTTAAAAGACTGAAAAATGAGAGATTTAAGTCCACAATTGTAATTTTTCTTCAAATGTTGTATCTTCTTTTCTATATGTTGATGAAATTCATTGTGACTTCGCATCGTATGAATATAATAAAAGGGAATAGTTACGGCATAGAGATGTGTTGAACCATATTAATTGAATATTATGAATCGTCATATTTGGAATAAGTGGTTTTATGAAAATTCTATTCCTGCGTGGGGCTGTCCATCATGCTTTGCTGGGGTATTAGTTGCAAAAAATGAAACATTTTCTAAGATGGAAACTTCAGCTTCACGTTGTGTAAGATTACGTGAAGCTCGCAATCCTGAAGGGATAGAATATGTTTTTTCCTGTGTAAGAGTCTGTGAAAATATTTATTGTAATGAAGTAGTTGTAATCTCTGGTCGTGGCTCTGTAGACAATGATTTTAACCCAGAAACTAATAAAATGGAGTTTTTAGATGTATTTGAAGCTAAATATGTTTATCCTTCTCCTCATATAATCCACTTACCTAAGAGTAGTAGCAAGGAGTTGAAGGATGAATTTATTTCTGCCTTTACTCTTTACTGGTCTGATATTAGGGCATGTGCAAACAGGATTAGGTCATGTGTCGAGCTGATTCTTACTGAATATCATATTAAACGCTTTGAAATCAAAAAAGGTAAGAGGAAGAGATTATCTTTACATGAGCGAATAGAGTTATTTAGTTATAAAAATGCTACTCTAGGTGATGCTTTGATGGCTATCAAGTGGATTGGAAATGAGGGAAGCCATATTGGTAAACTTACTAAGGATGATCTGCTTGATGCTTTTGAAATGTTAGAGCATGTGCTTGATGAATTATTTGAAAAAAGGAAGGAGAAAATAGGAAAGTTAGTAAAGGCAATTAATAAGAAGAAAGGGCCTATTTCAAAATAAATTGTTTTCAGTGGCGCAGGCTACCTTACATTTATAACAAAATTGCTTTTTTTGAGTTTTTTCTCTATAATTTTTTTGATTATTGCTCTTGTTGGGGGGATAACGACGAGGAAACCTACCAGGTCGGTCAGCAGTCCGGGTGTAACGAGAAGCGCACCTGCTACGAGCAGGAGCGCGCCGTCGAATATCTCGTCAGCCGGAAAAAGGCCTTCACGCATGTGCTGCTGAAAGCGAAGCATGACGTTAAGGCCCTCAAGCTTTACCATGTATGCGCCCACGGCAGCGGTTATGATTACAAGCCCTATCGTATTAAAGGCGCCGATGCGTCCTCCGACCTTTATAAGCAGGTAAAGCTCAAGGGCCGGTACAATTGCGAACAGTAAAAAAAGTTTTTTACCCATATAATTAATTTATGTACACAGTGGTCTTTTGTCAAGCGAATTGCTTTTTTTCATTTTGTTCTGATAAAATCGGATATAAATACTTTTAGGATAAAATTGTCTTGAAACCCCGAAGCGTAATGATCGCAGCCCCAAAGCGTTGAGCGATGAAATCCCAAAATGAAACCCCAAGCGAGCAGCGATGAAACCCCAAGCGAGTAGCGATGAAACCCCATGAAACCAAAAATACTGATAGTTGACGATAACGAGACAAGCCGCCTGATACTCGAAACCCGGATGACGAATGACGGGTATGAGGTGATGCTTGCAGAAAACGGTGTCGAGGCCCTCTCTATTGTGCACGAGAACCACCCGGACTTAATAATGCTCGACGTAATGATGCCTGATATGGACGGCTACGAGGTATGCCGAAGGCTTAAGTCAAGGGATGAGACCAGGTATATTCCGGTTATAATGCTAACGGCAATGGGTGAGGTAGAAGACAAACTCGTTGGGCTTGAGGCAGGGGCAGAGGACTATATCGTAAAACCGTATAGCTCTGTTGAGGTCTCGGCCCGGGTGAGTTCGCTTTTGCGCATGAGGTTTTTGCAGGCAAAGCTTTCGGAGAGTGAAAAACTGGCTGCCCTTGGCGAGATGGTCGACGGCATTGCGCATGAGATACGAAACCCGCTTACCACCATAGGCGGCATGGCGAGGCATCTTTACGACCTGGAAACAGACGATAAATTAAAGCGTTACGCCGATATTATAATGAAGAGTGTAAAACGTCTGGAAGGCATGTTAAAGCGAATTGACGAGTACAAGTGGATACTCGTGTCAAACTTGAAGTCAGGTAATATTAACGACGTAATAGAGCGCTCCGTTGTGGAGGCGCGCGACCATATAGGAAACAAGGCCATCACCATCAAGACCGGCATGATGGAGAACCCTCCTGATTTAATGATTGACGAAACAAATCTAAAGATTGCCTTCCTTAACATTATTCAAAACTCAATCGACGCGATAGAGGAAAAAGGCGACATTACCATACGAAGTACTCTTAAAGACGATAACTCGTTTGTTGTC
>CBDUXY010000227.1:0-3353 GCA_965371305.1 uncultured bacterium | reverse complement strand
GGAATCTTACTGTCGAGGAACATCTCGCCCATGAGGTTGTGGAGTGTGCCTTTGCCGTATTTTCCGCTCATACCGGCGGTAAAGAGGCGTCCCTTTGAAAAGGAAATTATACCGTTTAAGTCTGTCACCTGTCTTCCAAGCGAGGAGTGGGAGAACCCAAGGTCCAGGAGTTCAAGGTTGAAGTCGAGCTTGTCTAATAAATGCGCCGCGTCGCCGGAGAGGTTTAAAAGCTTCAAATCGTTTATTGCAACGGCGCCGGTAAGGGCGCCTAATTTTTCTGCGGTTTCCTTGACCACTGTTGGCATTGCCGCGTCAAAAACGATAAGTTCTTTCAGGTAGGCAGCGTCCATGGGGGAGGTCGTAAGGCTGGCAGCCGTGGCTTTTATTATATTTGTTTTTGGTATGTCAAGGCCGAGCATACCGGAGAGTCTGAACTTTTCAAGTTTTATGTCTATGTCGTTGAGTTCGAGTTCTGCACCTTTTTTCATTAGATTCAGTTCAAATGTAAACGACCCCTCGGGCGAGTGAAGAGGCTTTGAAAGGATATTTGGCAGCTTAATGTTCATTTCACTTAAAGAGGCCTTGCCGGACAAGACACCGTTCGTTATGACTGGACCTTTGCCGTCGAACTCATAGGTAACGTGCGTGGAGAGCCTCCCTTCCACTGCTATTTTCTTCAGATCGTCGTCTTTAAGGTAGGGTTTTAGAGTGCCGAGTTCGAAGTCTTCGAACTGCATCTTGCCGAACAGGTGAAAACCGCCGTGAAGCTTGGCATAACTTCCGTTAATTTGTACGGTCGTACCCGACCCGATCCTGGCCGCGCCGTTATATGAAACCCCGTTTTCCGTAAGACTGAAGTTGGCCTTTACTTCACTTGCATTTAACTCGGTTGGTTTGACAGCGCCCTGGTCGATAAAGCGAACCGTGGCGGACCTGAGAGCAAAATCTTTTATCCTTATCTTTACTCCTCTCTCCGGGTCTTCCCTGGTTTCGGAGTTGTCAGTGGCAGTTTTTTTAAAAAGCTTTGAAAAGTTGATTAAACCTTCAGGGTCGCGCCTTACAAGTACCTGGGCTTTGTTGATATAAAATGTGGTGATGTTCAGTTCTTTAAACAGCAGCTTCCACAGGGAAAATTCCAACACCACGTTGTCGGCCTTGAGTATCTCTTCGTTATTATCATCAGTAAGGCGAAACCCGTTAAGTTTCATCCTGGGATACGGCAGCAGCAGTAAGCCGCCGTTCTCTATTTCAACCGTGCCGTTTACTATGGTGTCTATGCGTGATTCGATCTTCGGGAGATGGTTTTTCAGATTTATAGGGACTATCATAAAAAACACGGCCACGCACATGCAAAGGAGTATGAGAAAAAAGAGTACGCGCGAGTTTAAGATTTTTCTTTTTTTATGCCTGCGTGGCGGGTCTGATTGCCCGTTACTTGCTGTTATGTTTTTCCCGTCAGAGTTTGTTTTTTCACTCTGTTGATTGCTAAGGGGGGGGGTATTGTTTTTTTGCAACGTTTATTCTCCGGGCCGTATTGTGCGACAGGTACAATTTGATTATATGAAAGGTAAGGTGGGTGTTCAAGGGAATAAACGATGCCGGGGTGTTTTAATCAGGATGAGTGTTTTTTTTACCCTTATCTTTGTCCCCTCTTGCTCATAAATGGAGGGGAGAGATGGAAACTCCGGGCGTTGGAGCCAGGAGTGGTTCATTTCTTATTCTCGCTGACGTAAACCGGGATCCAGGATTTAGTCACTTCGAGTGGAGGGTTAGGAACCTGTAGAATTCGCCCATGTTTCTTTTTACAGCCCTGGTATTATTTTTTTTAACCAACCCTCTTTGACCGTGATGGCTCCCCACGGACATATCTCCTGACAGCAATAACACCTGATGCAACCGTCAGGGTCGATTATCATCTTCCCCTTGTCTTCAATTTTATCGGCAGGACATATCCTTGCGCAAAGGTCACACCGTTTGCACCTGTCCGGGTCTATAACCGGCCTTGAGGTCATGGCCTTTCTTAGATGCCGGTCCATCACTTTCGGCAGGAATGCGGTCAGGTTTGCACTGATGAGCGGGGGGAACTTAAAGTCCCTGACCTGCAAGTCGCTTAAGTCCTCGCCAAGCACGTTAATGTTTGAAAGGTCGGTGCAGGGAAGTTCCCTTTTTTTCGCCATCTTCATTACCGGCACGTCCTCTACCCTTGTGCCGACGATTTCCACCATTACCCGGTCAAGGGCTATGGCTTCGCTCGCTGCTGCAACAAACTTCGTTTCTCTTGCGTCGCCTCCGGCAGGACCGTTACCTTCCATTGATATTATCGCGTCCATTATCGTGAGGCGCGGTCTCATAAATAAGTACAGGTCAAGCAGCATCTCGGCGAAGTAGTCCGTGTCAACGCCGGCGGTGAGGTGCCACTGGGCCTTTCTCTTTCCTGCAACACATCCAAAGATGTTTTTTACACCCATGGTCATGAACATCTGGGCGTGTGTTTTCAGTTTGGGAAGGTTTATTATGCCGTCCACCTCAAGGGCCTCTTTTGCAAGTTCAAGACGGCGGAAAGTTACGGCACCCGGGTTGTCAACCTCTACCGGTGTTGAGAGTTCTACCAACTCTACGTCGAGGTCTTTTAATACGTCCATGATACCGCATTTGGCGGCTACCTTGGCGGCCGTCGAGAGGGCCGGGCTGTCTCCGACGACCGGCACGGCCCCTGCCTCCCGAACAAGCCCGACCACGGCACGTACAATGCTCGGATTTGTCGTGACCGCGTGTGAAACGGTCTTGGGGGCAAGCAGGTTAGGCTTGAGCAGTATACGCTCGCCTTTTTTTACGAACTCCCCCATGCCGCCAACGAGGTCAACCGCGTCTTTTACCGCGCGGTATACGTTCTTATTGTCGTAGTCGCTGCATTTGCGTATGGCAACGTCAAAAGACATACCGGTACTCCATGATTGTTTTTTTTCTCTCTGTGTGCGCGGCGCGTAGTCATCGGTTGCCGGGGGGTGGCGGCGGGATTATGACTTTTTCTTGCTGCTTTTTTTCTTTTTTGGCGGCTTCTTTCTTTTTAACTGTGAAAGCCGCTCTTTTGCCTGCCCTACTTCCGGAGACCTGGGGTAATCGGACAAGATCATCTCGAACGTTGTGACGGCATCGTCGTTATACTCAAGCTTTTGTAAGCTCATGCCCTGTTTGAGGAGTGCTGCCGGTATCTTATCGCCCTTTGGATATTTCTTTTTTACCTTGGCAAACTCAACAGCTGCTTTTACCCAGTTGCCTTCTGCGTAGTGTATCTCCCCTATCCAGTACTGGGCGTTGTCGGCAAACTCGTTTTTCGGGTAAAGTTTCAGGAA
>CBDUXY010000226.1:0-3453 GCA_965371305.1 uncultured bacterium | reverse complement strand
AGTGCGCGGAGTGGGGCTTATGGTGGCTATGGAGCTTGACCGTCCCGGAGCTGACATTGTGAACACGTGCCTTGAGCACAGGTTGCTTATAAACTGTACCGGCGAGACGGTGTTGCGCTTCCTGCCGCCGCTAATCATAACTGAACATGATGTGGATGCGATGGTTGAAATTTTAACAAAGGTGCTCCAAGGGGTCGGGGAGTAGTTTTTACAAAGCGTCATAACTTCGCATACCTGTGTTGTTCCTTTTACAGAGCGTGATAGCGTTGCATCTCTGCGTTGTTCCTTGTCTCGTCGTTGCGGCGTACTTGTAGTACGGCCTCACTCCTCGACTTCGTCACACCTTGACCTGCTTCGCTCTGACGCTCTGTGTGTGTAGTTACAAAGCGCCATAACTTCTCATACCTGTGTTGCTCCTTGATTCGTCGTGCCTTGGTCTGCGTTGTTCTGACGCTTTGTGTGTGAATACATTTAAACTGCTAACTGACCCGCTTCTGGTTAAAGCTCGGAGTTTCCATGCCTCCCCTCCCTTGATGGGAGGGGATAGAGGGGAGGGTGAAAAAAGTATTTCAGTTTCGAGTTTGCCGTACGCGGTGTCGTATCTTCAATAGGCCTTGGTCTGCTTTGGGTAGATTTATTTAGGCGCTTTGTTTGATTATGTTTTTCAAGAAGCTAAATGAATCGTTTGAGGCGAAAGCTGATAGTTTCTATGCTTCCCCTCCCTTGATGGGAGGGGACTGAGGGGAGGGTGGAAAAAGTATACCCGTTTCACCATTGTAGATGTTTCGGTGCAACCCTGTCCTGAGTATAATTGAAGTGTTCTTAGTGCTGACATAAAAAAACAATTTATCAAATATTTTTGTTTATTTGATGAAAGACACCCCACCCCCAATTCCATTGCATTAATAAAACACCTGTGTTATAAAATTTAGCTTACACAACCGAGTCATTGCAAGCCGGGGGTATGTGAAAGCCCTGAAGATTGTTCCTGAATTGAACAGACTTCTTTACTGGTTTGCAATGGCAATTTTATTTAAAGGTGAAATTGGTGAATTTATTAAGGGTCGCTGACCTTGACAAAAAACAAATAGACGAACTCATCGAGCGAGCGGTACTTCTAAAAGTCAGGAAAAAGGCTGGAATTCCGTGGAAGCCCCTTACGGGCAAGGTCATAGCCCTTGTGTTCGAGAAGGCCTCAACCCGCACGCGCGTTTCGTTTGAGTGCGCCATGAACGACCTTGGCGGAAGCTCTATTGTACTTACATCGGGTACTTCTCAGATGGGACGCGGAGAACCGGTAAAAGACACGGCCCGGGTATTATCCGGCTACACCGACTGTATTATGGTCAGGACCTATGGGCACGATATAATAGAAGAGTTTGTAGAATATTCAAGCGTGCCTGTGATTAACGGCCTTACCGACTCGCACCATCCGTGCCAGGTGCTTGCCGACTTGCAAACTATTGTCGAGGTAAAAGGCTCGTATGCGGGCCTGAAAATAGCATGGGTGGGGGACGGCAATAACATGGCCAACACCTGGATTGACGCGGCAGCGGTGCTTGGGTTTGAGTTAACCCTTGCTTGTCCAAGTGGCTACGAACCGGATTCCGGTCTGCTGAAAGAAGCAAAAAAGGCAGGCGCCAACATAACGCTTCACGCGAGTGCGGAAGAAGCCGTAAAAGGCGCGGACGTCATTAATACAGATGTCTGGGTGTCGATGGGGCAGGAAGAGGAGCGGGAGAAAAGGATTTCTGACTTTACCGGTTTCCAGCTAAGTTCCGGGCTGCTGAAAAAAGCAAAAAAGGACGCGATAGTCCTGCATTGCCTTCCGGCACACCGGGACGAGGAAATTACCGACGAAGTAATAGAGGGCAAACAGTCAGTCGTATGGCAACAGGCGGAAAACCGCATGCACATACAAAAGGCCATACTTGAACTGCTTTTAGTTGAAAAAGGTATCTGATTTTTTTTGTTAGTTAAGAGATACTGCAATCGAACAATAACTGAATAACAAAAGCGGAGACAACAAACATGAAAGGCACAGAGAACAAGCCCGAAGCAAGCTGCGGGGTATCAAAAAGAAATATGATGGAAAAATCTCGCAGCAAGCTGCCTAGTATCAAACCCGCTATGCGGGTGAAAAGGGCGGTACTTGCGTATTCCGGCGGGCTTGACACTTCGATTATTATAAAATGGCTCAAGGAGAATTACGGCTGTGAGGTTATAGCTTTCATTGCCGACGTTGGGCAGGGGGCCGAGATAAAACCGCTTAGGAAAAAGGCCCTGGCAAGCGGCGCAAAAGACGTTGTTATAGCAGACCTTAAGGAAGAGTTCGTTAAGGACTTTGTCTTTCCCATGTTAAGGGCGGGCGCTGTGTACGAGGGTGTTTATTTACTTGGCACTTCCATAGCAAGGCCGATTATCGCAAAGGCTCAGATGGAGGCCGTGGAGCGCTTTAAGGCAGACGCGGTCTCTCACGGGGCAACCGGCAAGGGTAACGACCAGGTGCGTTTTGAGCTGACTTATTATCTGATGGACCCGCATATTCAAGTCATCGCCCCGTGGCGCGAGTGGGATATGAAGGGTCGTTCAGACCTGGAAGCCTACGCAAAGTCTCACGGCATACACGTCCCTACGACCAAAAAGAAACCGTACAGTGTAGACAGGAATCTTTTTCACACGAGTTTCGAGGGAGGCGTATTGGAAGACGTGTGGAAGGAGCCGAACGAGGACATGTTCCAGATGACGGTCTCGCCCGAGGCGGCGCCCGATAAGGCGACCTACGTTACCGTTGGATTTGAAAACGGAGACCCCGTATCTGTAAATGGAAAAAAGCTAAGCCCTGCAAAGTTGCTTGAGAGGCTTAATAACCTTGCCGGTAAAAACGGCATAGGCAGGGTGGATTGCGTGGAGAGCCGCTTTATGGGCATGAAGTCGCGCGGAGTGTACGAGACCCCCGGAGGCACGGTGCTGCATCCGGCGCGTCGTGCAGTCGAGTCAATCACCATGGACCGTGAGGTGCTTCACCTTCGAGACAGCCTTATAAGCCGTTATGCCGAGCTTGTGTATTACGGCTACTGGTATTCTCCCGAGCGTATTGCAATGCAAAAACTAATAGACGACGCAGTGAAGAACGTTACGGGTACGGCAAGGCTTAAGCTCTATAAGGGTAACGTGATTGTTGTCGGCAGAAAGTCGCCGTGCTCGATCTATCAGCCCGACTTCGCAACTTTTGAAGAAGACACGGTTTACGATCAGAAGGACGCGGACGGGTTTATAAAGATAAACGCGCTGCGGCTTAAGTTCCAGGCCATGGTGCATGGCGACAGGCCGGCCGTCAAATCCGCCGTCGCGCCCTGTAAAACTAAAAAATAAAAAAAACAGCCGCAGTTAAGACCAGCTCAAAAAAAGGGGAAAAATAAGAAAAAATGAGGCTTGTAAGGTTTATAAAAG
>CBDUXY010000225.1:0-3486 GCA_965371305.1 uncultured bacterium | reverse complement strand
CATAAATATCATGGAGAGAGGTCTTTCATACCTGATAGCGCGCTCCAGCTCTTTATCAAGGAAGCTGTGCATGTAGCGTGCATTGGCCAGTTGCGTTAAGTCGTCGGTCTCCGTGACCTCCTGAATCCTTTTAAAGAGCTGGGCGTTGTCAATGGCGATTGCCGCGTAGTCGGCAAGGGTGGTGAGGAGCAACATGTCCTCATCGGAGAAGTCGTTGTAAGCTTCCGTGCCCACAAGCTCGATTACGCCAAGTGTTTTGCCCCTTGTTTTAAGAGGTACACAGATGACAGCCTTTGTTTTGTAGCCAGAAAATTCATCTGCCTTTTCGGAAAATCTAATGTCGCTGCTTACGTCGGGTATGAGCAGGGGTTCTCCGTTTGTTGCAACCCAGCCCGCAATGCCCTCGTCAAGCGCAAGCGTAAAGTTCGTAAGCAGGGCCGCTCTTTCGCCAACCACTATGGCAAAACGCAGTTCCTGATTTTTTTCGTCTATCAGTATTAAAGACCAGTTGTCGTGCTTAAGGAGTTTGTCTATCTGATCGACAACGACCATGAGTATCTCGTCAAGGTCAAGAGAAGAGGTAAGGGCGGTGCCTATTTCCTTAAACGTATTTAATTGATCTGTTTTTAAAGATTGATTATCCATAATCTAATTTCCGCACAGCAGGTTTGATCCCTTAAACTTGTTAATGTCTTAATTTGAACAAAAAAGTATTTTATGGGATCGAGCGCTAATACGGGCTTTTATTTGTTTAAATAATTTTTAATTATTAAAAAAATACAAATATATTGTAATAAATATAACTTAATAAGAAGAAAAATGCAAGAAAGCTTATTTTCATTTGGAGAATCATGTAAAATGCTTGACAATTAAGGAGAAAATAGATAATGTAGATTTAATCTGGACTGGTATTTACGTTACAGGAGTATTCACAAATGAATACCAATCTGTGGTTTTAAAGATTTTGAAGATTAAAAAAAAATCATTTACTGCCAGGTAATTAAACGTGGCTACCGGTCAGGACGAGCAATTAGAGTACTTCTCTTGTGTGTTTAAGCGGGCCTTTTTAGTAATAATACGGGGCAAGCTCCAGAAGACAGCTGGGAGTTGATTTTGTTGCAACAGGGGATTTTACCACAACACGCCTTTTTTTCAAATTTACCAATACTTAATAATGGTGAACGTTTATCACTATGGGAGTTACCTGTCAACTTGACCGGGTTAACTTCCTGCGCCTGTTTTAGTTTGTCCGGGGGGCTTCCTGAGGTAGTGGACGAATGAAAATTATGTTCTGCTATGATGGCTCCGAGATTGCAGACAGGGCACTTGAAAAAACTATAAATTACTTCAAGGAGCAAAAGCCCGATGTAATACTGCTTACCGTTAGCGAGGCGGCGAAGGACTCAGGCATTGAGAGCGAGGCGCATTATGAGCAGCTCAAGGAGTTGCGCGACAAGGCCCTTAAGTCAAAGGCACAGTGGGTGGCGGAACACGGAATGGAGGTGGATTGTCTGACTGCAACGGGTGACCCCAGAGAGATGATACTTGCGGCAATCGAGAAAAAAGATCCGGACATAGTAGTTGTTGCCAGAAGGGGAATGAGTGATATGAGGCGGATGGCGCTTGGAAGCGTTAGCGCTTACCTGGTGCGCCACTCGGAACGTCCGGTGCTTGTTATGACACTTAAAAAGCTTGAATGAGAAACCATGTTGCAATCTGCGGATGTTAAACCCGCCATGCGGGTCCGCGATATGCAACAGGGAATTAGGCCACATAGTTGGCTTAATCCCGTTACGCGGAATTTACTGGAAAGGCGATTGTGCCGAAAGCGTCCATGCTTTAATCTTGATTTTTTAATATGTAATTAACGAAAGGAGGAGAATACCATATGAAATTTTCTGAATTATGGCATTTTAAAAATCCACAAATCAAGGCGTTACATCTTACCTGGATCGCATTTTTTATAACTTTTTATGTTTGGTTTAATATGGCGCCTCTTGCAAGTACCATGCTTAAGCATGTGGATTGGCTTCAGAAGTCCGACCTTAAGGTCTTTGGTATTTGTAATGTTGCTCTTACAATACCAGGTCGTCTTGTTGTCGGAATGATGCTTGACAAATACGGCCCGCGAAGGGTGTTTTCTATTTTAATGGTAATACTTGCAATACCGACGTTTATTTTCGCCTTTGGCGATTCCCGTGCGGTACTTATGGTATCAAGGCTTTGTATGTCGGTTGTCGGAGCCGGTTTTGTTGTTGGTATCCACATGACGGCCCTGTGGTTTAAACCGAAAGACATTGGTTTTGCAGAGGGTTTTTACGCAGGATGGGGTAACTTCGGTTCGGCTGCCGCTGCCATAACGATTCCAACTATAGCTCTCCAGGCATTTGGCGGGGAAAACGGTTGGAGATATTCAATGGTAGTGAGTGGCGTGATAATGGCGGTTTACGGCGTGTTTTACTGGTTTGCCATTACTGACGGACCTAAAGGCACCATGATGCATAAACCAAGAAAGGTCGCAGCTCTGGAGGTCAGTACATACGCAGACCTTGTAAAGCTCATTATCTTTACCATACCGTGTGTTGGTATTCTTTCAATACTCGTGTGGAAGCTTGGCAAACTTGGCTATCTTGGTAAAACAGGTTTGATTGTCTGTTACGTCGTTATAGCGCTTGTGGTTCTTTACCAGTGTATACAGGCGTGTCTTGTTAATTTGCCGACACTCAAAAAAGGTGTACCGGAAGACGATAAGTACAACTTTAACCAGGTGGCGGCGCTGAATACCACGTACTTCTGTAACTTTGGCGCCGAGCTTGCGGTTGTGTCAATGCTTCCGCTGTTTTTTGAAAACACCTTTAGCTTGACTCCAACTGCAGCCGGACTTATCGCTGCGTCCTTTGCTTTTGTTAACCTGATAGCAAGGCCCCTTGGAGGAGTGCTCTCGGATGTGATGAGCAGTAGAAAACTTATCATGGTTATATATATGTGCGGTATTACTCTCGGGTTCTTCAGCATGGGACTTATAAAAAGTTCCTGGCCTCTAACACTGGCCGTGGTCCTGACAGTCCTCTGTTCTTTCTTTGTGCAGGGAGCTGAAGGCGCAACTTTTGCTATCATTCCGATGGTCAAGAGACGTCTTACAGGGCAGATCTCCGGTATGGCCGGATCTTATGGTAACGTTGGTGCTGTGTTTTATCTGACGGTCTTGACCATGGTTCCCGCAAATACGTTCTTTTTTATTATTGCAGGAGGCGCGGCATTCAGTCTGGTCTTCTGTGTTATCTTCCTGAAAGAGCCGCAAGGCGCGTTTGGTGATGAATACCATCTTTCAAGCGTTGATAAGCAGATAATGGAAGAGACAGGACACGATATAGGGCATTAAGCAAACAGTCCTGAAAAGTCAATTGTAATTTAAGTTAAAAACGCCCCGCAGTGATGCGGGGCGTTTTTTTAGTTCTGAGAGTATGTGGTTGTTAAAGGTGTGGT
>CBDUXY010000224.1:0-3490 GCA_965371305.1 uncultured bacterium | reverse complement strand
TATATTTTATTATGAAATAAAACAACTTGCAAGCGCGTATACGAATGCATTTTTTTCACCCTCCCCTTAATCCCCTCCCATCAAGGGAGGGGAAACCTGTTGCCTGCCGCCTAAAAAACTTTTTTAGCTATCCCGAGCACTACCTCTATGCTATAATATTAAATTCCGATGTCTACCGCGAAGCAGTTAAACGATAACACCTTTTCAGATGCGGCAAACAAGGCTTGTCTGCTTGCCCAGGGGGACAGGTGCGTCTTCACCGGCCTTTCCGGAGCGTCCGGGGCGTATTTTCTTGCAAAATCTTTTCTCGCAACCAAACAAACAACACTTGTCATTTTGCCTGATGAGGAAAGCGCCGAGGGTTTTGCAAATGATTTAAAGTTCTTTCTTGGCTCTGAAAAAATATTGTTTTACCCTTCGTCCGAGCTGCTTCCGTTCGAGACCCAGTCCATACACCCTGAAATATCCGCTAAAAGACTTTTATTTCTATATCAACTTCTTACAGAAAATAAACATCGTATAGCCGTAACCGCCGCGCCTAACCTGCTTGAGCGAGTACTTCCGCGTACGTCTCTTAAAAATCGGGTTCAACAAATCGAACTTGGCTCGGAATACGAGCGCGACACGCTGCTTGTGGCCCTGCACGCCATGGGCTACAACAGGGTCAGCATGGTCGAGGACCGGGGAGAGATAAGTGTCAGGGGCGGTATTATCGACATATACCCTCCAGCGGAAAAATACCCGTTCAGAATTGAATTCTTCGGCGATGAAGTGGAGTCCATAAGAACGTTTGACCCTGGCACGCAGCGCTCGCAAAAGGAACTGCTTGAAGCCCTTATACTCCCTGCCCGCCAGGCCGACCTGTCGTTTGAAGCCCGCACGCGCGCCAGAGAAAAACTGCTTGAACAGGCCGAAGAGCAGGGCATGGAGCGCTCGGACTGGGAGCCGCTCTACGCAAGGCTCAGGGAAGGTACGGCCCTGAACGGAGTGGACATGCTGCTGCCGCTTTTTTACGAAAGACTTACCACCATATTCGACTACCTGCCCTCCGGCACGATATTAAACGTCATTGACCAGGCAGGCATAAACAAGTCTGCCGAAAACCTTGCCATGGAAATCAACGCGCGCGCTGAAATAAAAAAGCATTTTGTTGCTCCTGACGAACTCTACATTAACAAGGATTCCTTCGACCGGATTATTCACGGTTATCCTGTTATTGAATTAAGCCCGTTTTCAGGAAAAGGTACGGAGCTGCACACGGTTTCAAACTTCGACCTCAGGCAAGACATAACCCTTAAAAAAGACCTTTCGCCGCTGACAGAGCGCATAAAAAAATGGACGAATGACGAGGGCATGACCGTGTACCTGACCGCTCACAACAGGGGGCAGGCTGAGCGTATGACAGAACTGCTTGAGGGTTTTTCAACGGTTGTTATGGAAAGTACGGACGTGCTTTCGGACGAGCGTACACTGGAGAGGGCTGCGACCGTGCGCATAGTTATTGGGACCATTTCCGGCACAGCGATTTCCGGCAACCCCAAAGGGGTTGCCCCTGCCATGTCAAGTCAATCCGCCGGTTTTAGAATCCCTGAGCAGCGCCTGGCCCTTATAACGGAAGAAGAGGTCTTCGGCCGGCGCGTTAAACGACGGCCGCCACAGTCGCGCAAACTTGATTCATTCCTGACTCAGCTAAAAGACTTGTCAGAGGGCGACTTTCTTGTGCACGCCACTCACGGCGTCGGCATATACAGGGGACTTAAAAGACTTTCCAACAGCGGCGTTGAAAGCGATTTTCTACTTGCAGAGTACCAGGGCGGTGACAAGCTCTACCTGCCGGTCGAGAAGATGGACCTCATAAGCAAGTACCACGGGGTCGAGGGCAGGAGCATTGAGCCGGACCGGCTTGGCAAGGGCGGCTGGGAAAAGAAAAAAACCCGCGCCAAAAAAGCTATAAGAAAGATCGCCGGACAACTCATTAAACTATACTCGGAACGAAAAATTGCCAAGGGGCACGCCTTCAGCGCACCCGGACATATGTTCGGGGAATTTGAGGCCGGGTTTGAATACGACGAGACCCCTGACCAGGAGCGCGCCATTGAAGAAGTCATGGACGACATGGGACAACCCAAGGCAATGGACAGGCTTGTGTGCGGAGACGTTGGATACGGCAAGACGGAAGTGGCCATGAGGGGCGCCTTTCGCGCCGTGCTTGACGCAAAGCAGGTCGCAATCCTTGTGCCGACAACAGTACTCGCCCAGCAACACTACCTGACCTTTACCGAGCGTTTTGCCCCTTACCCGGTTACCGTGGATGTCCTGAGCCGCTTTAAAACAAGAAAAGAACAGGCCGAGACCCTGAGTGCCCTTCGAGAGGGCAAGGTAGACATAGTCATAGGCACACACAGGCTTTTGCAGAAAGACATTGTTTTCAAAAACCTGGGCCTGCTTGTAATAGACGAAGAACACCGCTTTGGCGTAACGCACAAGGAAAAACTAAAGGAACTTAAAAAAGAAGTGGACGTGATGACCCTCACGGCAACTCCTATTCCGAGAACGCTTCACATGTCGCTCTCAGACGTCCGGGACATGAGCATAATAAACACCCCGCCCGAAGACCGCCTTGCCATAACAACACGCATTATCAGCTTTGATGAAATGACCATACGCGAGGCCATAGAGCGGGAACTCAAAAGGGGCGGACAGGTATTTTTTGTGCATAACAGGGTGCAGAGTATCGCCGGCATGTTTGAGCGCATAAAGATGATAACAGAGGGCATAAAACCGGACATGAAGATAGGCGTTGCCCATGGCCAGATGAAACCGGCCGAGCTTGAAGAGGTAATGTTGAATTTTTGCGCTGGAAAATACGACATACTCCTTACTACAACGATTATCGAAAGCGGTCTTGACATACCCTCGGCAAACACGATTATCATAAACAGGGCCGACCGGTTCGGTCTTGCCGAGTTGTATCAGCTCAGGGGGCGCGTTGGCAGAAGCAACCACCGGGCTTACGCGTACCTCGTATGTCCTGACGACGCAACCCTTACCCACGACGCAAGAAAACGCATGGACGTTATAAGAAACTTAAGCGAGCTTGGGAGCGGCTTTCGCATTGCCGCCTATGATTTAGAAATTCGTGGGGCAGGGGAGATGCTTGGGGGGTCTCAGTCAGGGCACATTTCCGAAGTCGGATTTGAGATGTATACGGAACTCTTAAGCGAAGCGGTAAGTGAGCTGCGCGGCAGCGTTGATGGCAGCGAGATTGAAAAAATACCGCAGGCCGAGATAAATTTGACCGTTTCTCAGTTCATACCCGACGACTACGTCTATGACCCGAGAGAAAGGCTCGGCACCTACAAAAGGCTTGCAACAACAGTGGAGCTCCATGAACTCGACACATTAACCGACGAACTTAACGATCGTTATGGAACACTGCCGGAAGTGGTCGAGAACCTCTTTCAAACGACCCGGCTTAAACTTGAACTGG
>CBDUXY010000223.1:0-3504 GCA_965371305.1 uncultured bacterium | reverse complement strand
AAGCCTATAGAAGGCGCAGTGGTAGTGGCGTTGTATAAAAAAATTGCTATCAGGAGTCCGATCGAGTCAGGCAGTCAAATAAAGAAGGTCAGGGAGACGCTAACTCTCAAAGACGGCACGTTTTACTTTCCTTCCTATAAGTCCATAACAGACCCTTTGTCATATGATTTCTGGGTGGGCTTTATAATCTACAAGCCGGGTTACGGTAATTTTCCCAAGCATCATACGGTCCCTTCTGGGGGTTTGCTGGGAGATGAGCATGAGATATTTTTTGGAGAGAAAAGCGGAAGTCAAGGGGTTATGAGATTGTGGGTAAAGAAGCAAGATGGTGATAGAGAGTTAAAGAAAGTGAACTTAATTTATGGCCTTGTAGAGCTTCCAAGGGCCTGGACAAGGCAAGAGATGCTGAATGCACATCCAGGAGGTGTAACCGGATATAGCTCTAAAGAGCTGCCTTTACTGGATAAAGCTGGTAAGGAAGGGGACAAGTTGCTCAGAAAAGCTAAATAGTTTCAATCTTTAAGGGAGGCATGTCATGAAAAAGATTTTGCTGGCAGTATTGACGTTAGTAATTATATCGGGTTACACGCCTCTGTGTCATGCCCTGGACCCTGATACTCATAAGGCTATAAACGAGCATGTGGCCAAAGGCACTATAAACGGGTTTTCTCTTGGAGGTTATCTGAAAAATCAGTTGGGTATGGATGATGGAGTAGGTGAGTTTTTCGGAATGCCGGGCGACAGGCAACGAGTCTGGCAATGGGTCAGAGTCGGCGGCCTTTATGAGGATGCCCCCCACGGTACTTGCCCTATGTCCGCTCTTATAATTATTACCTGAAGAAGTAATAGTTATCACTTGGCTCCGTAGGGTGAACTGTGTTCACCAACTCTGGTTTTCATATGCGCGTATAATGGTAGACAGCGTTACTTTTCACGCTCCGGCCTGGAAAAATGATAAAAAGTTCTTAATTCCTTCTTTTTTCCCCCTTCACTCTTGACAGTTGTGACCGGTTCATGTTAACTTCTTAGCCTTCGTAAATACAGGCAAACGCGGGAGTAGCTCAGTGGTAGAGCACAACCTTGCCAAGGTTGGGGTCGCGGGTTCGAATCCCGTCTCCCGCTCCATGATTTTTTCATGCACCGCGACTGCCTTTAAACATACTTAATTTCTTTTTAATACCCAGTAGCTTGTAGTGGAGTAGTTTGCGGAGTAGTTTATTGGGCTGTACTTTTTAACTCATGGTCGGGTCTATGAAAGAGAGCGCAACTACAGCGAAAATGCGGGAATTCACCTTATGCCTCGAACAAAAGGGGCTTAAGTCCACACAGCAGCGTTACTTCATTGCTGAGACCTTTTTTAAGACCACCACGCACATAAGTCTCGACGAACTCCTTAAAAGAGTCAAAAGAAAGACGCCAAGGGTGGGGTACGCAACCGTGTACCGCACCATGAAGCTTATGAGCGAATGCGGGCTTGCCCTTCCAAGGCAGTTCGGGGACGGACAGACGCGCTACGAAAACGTACCCGTGGACGGGCATCACGACCATCTGATATGCCTTAAGTGCGGTGATATTGCAGAGTTTAAAAACGACCGTATTGAAAAACTTCAGGATGAGACAGCTTTAAAATACGGTTTTAATATAGTCAGACATAAGCTTGAAATTTACGGGTATTGCACATCCTGCAACGAAGCAACCACTACTTAAGCAAGATACGAACCTTTTTCTGTAAATCAACCCTCCGCTATACGTCTTTAATTCTTATTAGAATTCCATGAACAATACATAAACATTTCTGTGTCCCTGATAAAAAAAGCCTTGACAAATGAAAATGAAAATTGTTATCATTTGGTGCTATGGACTGTAAAACGAAAAATACAGGTGCGAACACCCCTATAAAGACCAAGGTTGTACTTCTCGGAAACCCGAACGTGGGCAAGAGCGTTATCTTCGGCACGCTTACGGGGCGTTACGCAACGGTAAGTAATTATCCTGGTACTACGGTTGAGATCTCGCGCGGCCCGACAAAGATCAAGGGTAAGAGCGTTTTAATCGTTGACAGCCCCGGCGTAAACACCCTTGTGCCGACGTCGGAAGACGAACGTGTTACGCGTGACATTCTTCTCAATGAAAAACTCGAATCGATCATACAAGTAGTAGATGCGAAAAACCTGCTCCGTGGCCTCCTTATCACGGTTCAGCTTGCCGAGATGGGCTTGCCCGTGGTGGTGAGCCTTAACATGTACGACGAGGCAGGGCAGAAGGGCATAGAGATCGACACGGCAAGGCTCACGGGTTATCTTAAACTTGACGTTATACCCACCATTGCAACGCAGCGTTGGGGTATAGACAAGCTCAAGGAGCGCGCCATTGACGGTGCAAAGGTTTCACCCATTAAGGTTGACTACCCGATTGCAGTGGAAGAGGCGGTGAGAAAGGTAATGGAGCTTTTACCCGACTCCGTACCCATGAAAAGATCAGTTGCCCTTATGCTTATTTCAGGCGATGAGAGCATGCTTGAGTGGCTTGAGAAACACCACGTTTCCGCAGACTTAAACGAGATTAGCGCCGTTGCCAAAAAACTTCAGTCAAGGTACTCGGACCCGGTCGCAGCCCTTGTGAACACGGCGAGGATTAAAAAGGCGGATAGCATAGTAAAGGAAGTCGTAAAGACAAGTGAACACAAGAGCGGCCCTGTGGCAGAGTTTATAGGCAAGTGGTCCATGCACCCTGTGTGGGGTTTCTCGTTCCTTGCTATAACGCTTTTTTTGATGTACGAATTCGTCGGGGTCTTTGGTGCGGGAACGAGCGTGGATTTCCTGGAAACGCACGTTTTTGGCGAATTCTTTAACCCCTGGATAACAAGAATTACCGAGTTTATTTTGCCCGAGGGCAATGTTATAACGGACTTGCTTAGAGACTTGATAGTCGGCGAATACGGGCTTGTCACAATGGCTCTTACCTATGCAATTGCGATAGTCCTGCCCATTGTCGGGTACTTTTTTATATTCTTCAGTTTTCTTGAGGACTCAGGCTACCTGCCCAGGCTTGCCGTTATGGTGGACCGCGTCTTTAAGATGATGGGCCTTAACGGTAAGGCAGTACTCCCCATGGTGCTTGGTCTTGGGTGCGCCACCATGGCCACCATGACAACGCGCATACTTGAGACCCGTAAGGAACGCATCATCGTTACGCTTCTGCTTGCCCTTGGCGTGCCGTGCTCGGCGCAGCTTGGCGTTATTATGGGTATGCTCGGCGCCGTGTCGTTTAAGGCAACCGTGGTGTGGGCCGTTACGGTTACTCTTGTGCTGTTCCTGGTCTCTTACCTCTCATCAAAGGTAATACCCGGAGACACGTCCGATTTTATACTTGAAATTCCGCCAATCAGGATGCCCAAGTTATCGAACATATTTTTGAAGACCATGGTCAGGGTCAGGTGGTATCTTAAAGAGGCAGTGCCGCTTTTCATACTCGGTACTTTTGTCCTGTTTCTTGTGGACCGTC
>CBDUXY010000222.1:0-3513 GCA_965371305.1 uncultured bacterium | reverse complement strand
CTTACGATTGCGAAGTCCTGCGACATGATAGCGTCTATCGTGAAGCTGCCAAGCCCGGGGATGGCAAAAAACCTCTCCATTATTAGGCTTCCGTAAAACAGGAACGGAATCGACACAACGACACTTGTAAGCACCGGGATCATCGCGTTTTTAAGCCCGTGCTTGAACAGCACCTTTGATTCTGAAAGACCTTTTGCCCGTGCAGTGCGAATATAGTCCTTGCCAAGTTCTTCAAGAAAAACCGTCCGGTAGAACCTCGCACTGCCGCCGATGCCTCCGGCAATACCGATAATTATCGGCAAAATGATAAATTTGATCGAGTGCAGGCCCGTGTCGTATCCGGATATCGGGAAAATCCTTAGAATCTTCCCGAACAAGTATTGCCCGCCGATTATGTAGAAGAGGGTAGAGATGCTCATTAGAAGCACGCACAAGACCACGCCCCACAGGTCGAAATAAGTGCCCCTGAGATATGCGATCAACATTGCAAAGGTAAGTGAGACCAGGACGCCGATAATAAAAGTCGGCAGGGCAATGGAGAGGCTTGCCCCCATGCGCGAGCGTATCTCGCTTGCGATGTTCAAGTTGTTCCTGTCTGACTTGCCAAAATCAAGCCACAGAAGCGGCAGGGATTTCTGGAAAAAGATGGTCTGGGTCACGGTCCCGGCCCCTGTCTCTTCTGTGTTGACAAATAGAGGCAGGTCGTAGCCGCGCTCTTTTTTCCAGCCCTCCACGAGCTCCGGCGTGAGGTTCTTTTCGCCAAGAATCATGCGCGCCATGTCGTCCGGGGTGTTTATGTAGAAAAACAGGAACGCTGTGATCAGGTTGACCCCGATAAGTATGGGTACGGCATATAGCAATCTTCTTATGATGTAGTTAAGCATTTTTTTCTAATTTACCTTTTTTTGTGTCGTTGTTGTCAGAGTATTACTATCCTTGCGGCTCTGCCCGCGCGGTTTTATCCGCGAGTCTGGCCAAGCCTTTTTCTGACCGACTTTATGGCTGGCAGGGCTGTGATTAAGAGCACCAACACGGCGGCTGCTACCGGCCACAGCACTGGTCTGTTCCACGAGTAACGCAGTTCACTGCGCCGTGCCTGGTCAAGGTTCATGTATTTTTTCGTGTTGTTGCTCATTGCGTTTGGCTTGATGTTGCCGACCCACTGGTGCATTAGTGTGAAACCTACGGGATGATATGCCCAGACCCAGGGTGAGTCGTCTTGCAAAATACGCGTCATTTCTTTTATGATGGCAAGGCGCTCGGGCGAGTTGTCCATGTTCTCCATTTTCCTGAATAGCCTGTCGAACTCAGCGTTCGAGTAGTTGGCCTGGTTCTCACCTTTATGCGCGACCTTGGCGTTTGGTCCGTAGAGCAGGAAGAAAAAGTTTTCAGGGTCCGGGTAATCCGCGTTCCATCCGAGGAAAAAGAATTGTATGTTGCCTGAGGCCATCTTGTCCTGATACCGGTTATAGTCGGTCGTGCGGTTTTCAAGCTGTATGCCGATTGTCTTGAACTTCTTGATAAACCAGTTAATACGTTGTTTGCTCCCGGCCCCTGTCCATGCGTTATCAAAGGCTATCACAAGCGGCTCTCCCGACTCACCCCTGCCTTCCGGGTAACCGGCCTCCGTCATGAGTCTCCTTGCCTCTTCGATTGTCTTACGCTTTGCCTTGCCTGCCTTTTCGTCCCAGTCGTAGACGTAGGGGTTTATGCCCTCTTTTCCTTCTGTGTACCCGAATATGCCCGGAGGCAGCGGGCTCATGGCGGCTATACCGCGGCCGTTGGCGAAAATTTCTATAAACTCGCCGTAATCAAGTGCAATGGAGATGGCCTGGCGCAGTTTCTTTGCCTTGTTAGAATAACCTCCGACGACTTTATCCGACATGTTAAAGCCCGTGTAATAAGTGGTCGAACTTACGGAAGTATGCAGGCTTATATTTTTGTCTCTTATGAATTTGGTTAGTTCAATACCCCCGCTTGCCGAGACGTTTATTGATTGGTCAAAGCTGTCCGAGCTGATGCCCGAGGCGTCGTAGTAGCCCTGCAGGAACTTATTCCACCTTGGGATTGCTTCGGTCTCAAGTTTGAATACGAGCTTATCGATAAAAGGCATTTGTTTGCCCGCGTCTTTCAGGAGTCCTTTTTCCAGGTCCCCTGTTTCACCTTCACTTGGATACGGGTCCGGGTGGTAGTTTTCATTTCGTGCAAGGACTATTTCGCGCTGCGGCTTGAAGGTGTCTATCCTGTAGGGGCCTGTCCCTACGGGGAAGCGGTTGAGGTTGATGTTTTTCTCTTTCAACACGTTTTGAGCGTAGAACAGGTCGGCCTCCCTTGGCATTGGAGAGAAAAACGGCATTGCAAGCCAGTAGACGAACTGCGGGTATTTCTTTTTCAGCGTGATACGGAAGCTGTGGTCGGTGATCTTTTTAACCCCTGGCAGCGGATATTTATTGTAATCGATTACAAGGGGGTTTTGCTTCTCATCAAGCGTCATGTTGTAGGCGGCCCCTGCCTTTTGCTTCCGTTCTTTTCTCTGTTTGTCAATATCGTCTGAAAGGGATTTTTTAAATTCCGTCATGCCGAGTATGTATTTTTCGAGTATGGGCAGGATCGGGCAGTGAAGCCTGGGGTCGGCAAGGCGCATAATCTGATAAATATAGTCGCCCGAGGTAAGCTCCCGGCTGTCTGTTTTGGCAAAGTCTGCTATCTCGGTAATGTCTGCAACGTCCTGTGTGTTAAGCTTATGGTAAAGTAGAGTTCCATCGGGTGCTTTTGCAAAGGCAGGGTGGTTTTGAAACATAGTACCCTTTTTTATTTCTATTTCATATACGGCGCGGTGCACTTTGCCAGGAGGTACGTCCGCAGGCAGGCGCCTGCCACGGCGGTCATAGTAGGCGGGCTGTGGCACGGACTCAGCCGTTAAAGGGGTAAGCTCGTAAGGGCGTTTTAAGTAGTGGTACTGGATAAGCGGTTCGTAAATCTGGGCCAGTATGTCGTATTCGTTTGAGAAATACGAGCGCGCCGGGTCAAGGTATTTTGGCGGCTCGTCAAAGGTGGTATAATAAGTCCTGGTATTACCCGTGCTTTCCGAGTCGCGGTAGGGGTCGTTGGGTGTACACCCGGCGAGGCAAACCAGTATGAATACGTAACTTATGACCCTGGCGCAAGAGCGCAGGACTTTTTGACTGTTTAATTCCATTTAACCTGTCTTTGTTTGTTCTATCCTGACTTAAAAAAATACTATAGCCGATATTATACATTCAAGGAATGAGAAAATATAGGATTTTAACCCGCATGGCGGGTTTAAGCCCGTACGACAAATTTAATTCCATACGGTAAATTCAGCCCCGCATGGCGGGTTTAAGCCCGCATGGCAGGTTTGAGCCCACATGGCGGGATTGAGCCCTTACGACAAATTTAATCCCATACGGTAAATTCAGCCCCGCATGGCGGGTTTAAGCCCTTACGACAAATTTAATCCCATACGGTAAATTCAGCCCCGCATGGCGGGTT
>CBDUXY010000221.1:0-3515 GCA_965371305.1 uncultured bacterium | reverse complement strand
ATACAGCCGGATTCTATCTTACCGCCATTTATACTAAAAAACAACGGGACAGTTTTGGTACTTGCAACAGTTAATACCCTGGCTTAAAAGCTCAGGCAGCGCCATGCTGCACAAGAGTTTTCTATCCGCATTTACAAAAAAATACCCCCCACCTGCACTGTGCAGGTGGGGGGACTAATTACCACGGTTTGTATGGAAGGTTCGTTTGGGCGTTAATAATTAGCGTTAATAAATAAAACGGTTTAAGATTGGTTTGAACGTTTTTAACAGTTATACTCCTTCTAATACTCCCTATGCGTTTTGTTGTTGTTGCTAACGAGGCATGCTTAAAACACTCTCTACTTACCCCATTGCAACACTTGGTGCCTTATTTATAAGTTGCTCCTGCGTACTCTTCAAGACCGGCCTGATTCGGCTTCATGCCTTTTGCGCCTTCTTTCCAGTTTGCCGGACAGACCTCGCCGTTCTTTTCATGGAACTGCAACGCCTCAAGCACACGAAGGGCTTCGTCAACGTTTCTGCCAAGCGGCAGGTCGTTAATGGTTATGTGTCTCAGACTTCCTTCGGTATCGATTAAAAATAGTCCTCTAAGGGCAATGCCGGGTTTTTCAAGCAGCACGCCGTAAGAGCGGCTGATGCCTTTATCAAGGTCGGCCACGAGAGGATATGCCACCTCGCCTACTCCGCCCCTATCCCTTGGAGTGTTTCTCCACGCAGCGTGTGAGAAAGCGCTGTCAACGGATATGCCGATAAGCTCTGCGTTCCTGCTCTTGAATTCCTCGACCCTTTCGCTAAAGGCAATGATCTCGGTCGGACACACAAAGGTAAAGTCCAGGGGATAGAAAAACAGCACCACGTATTTTCCCTTGTAATCCGAAAGTTTAATCTCTTTGGTAGTTCCGTCCGGCATAACCGCCTGGGCGGTAAAGTCCGGAGCCTGCTCCGGTATTCTTGCTTCACAACACATTTTTAGTACCTCCTGTTTTTTTCTTTTGTTTAATTAACAAATTAACTACTTCGCTTATATTCGCACCCGCAGGGCGGGTTTAATTCCCTTATATTTGCATTGTTTATGTCTTACTATCAAAAAAAACTTTATACACCTGATAGCTTTATTTGATTCTAAACCTAATTCTTGCACTCGTTGCACACGCCGAAAAAATCAATTCTGTTCGAGGTGATTGCAAAATCCCTTACCACCTCCGAGGGCAGCCTGACCGAGTCGGAATAATCCACGAACACGTCTACTATTTTCTTGCACCTGGTGCAGATAACGTGATGATGTTCGCTCGTATCAGGGTCGTAATGACGTCGCTCGGAATCAATCCTTAACTCGACAACCCCTCCAATACCCTTCAACGCAATAAGTGTATTATAGACCGTAGCATAGGATATGGTCGGGTAAGTCCTCTTGATATCCGTAAAAATATCCTCTGCTGACGGATGGCTCGTGTTACCGTAAAGGTACTCTATTACCGCAATCCTCTGCGGTGTCAACCGAAGCCCCTTTTGTCTGTATCTCTCAAGTAATTCCTTCATAACCGTCTACCCGCATGGCGGGCCTGATGCCCCGCAACTTGCTGTTGTGTTATTGCCAACGTACATCCTTATTAATACCCGGAAGCTTGTTGTGAGTTAGTCTACCTCGTCGCCTATCTATTCAGACTTGGCATCTACCTTTTCTGTGCCTTACCTGAAACTCCGAACAAACGCTGAATCATACGAGCGCCTAAATATTGCCTGGCGCTGTTGCCACCGTTATCTGTTACCTGAGTGCTGCCTGTATGCTGCGCCTGAGCGCATTCCGGGCCGTTACTTGAATTATTATGTCGGCTTAATCCGCCTATGTAGTTTTGAATCATTCTCATCTTGTAATGATTGTAAACATACCGGACTAACCTTGTCAAGTATTATTTTCGTTCTTTTTAACTTTTTTTTCACTCCCCCCTGAAAAAGCTTATATAATCACGTCTTAGACGGGTGACAACACAACATAAAAAAAATAAAACAGCTAATGCGCCCTTATTTATATGCCATACTTATATACATGACACGGCCTGAACTCACTTAAACGGGTTTAGAAAAATTTGACTTCGGTCATTTTAACGCCTGTAGCGTTATGGGATAATTATGTTACAGTCAATAAATCAAACAGGCGGAGGCACACATGCTCATATTCAAGGCCATGCACATAATACATCTTCTTTTCGTAATCGTATGGATCGGCGGGCTTGCCTTTATAACCATACTGCTGCTGCCAATGGTCATAAAGATGCAGGACTCGTTGCAAAAAGTTTTGCTCTTTCAAAGAATAGAGCACAGGTTTGCCCCGATGGCAAGGGTGTTCAACGTAATAGTTGGAATCTCCGGGGCCGTGATGGTCTACTTAAAAGGCTGGCAGGATATTTATTTTACCAGGCAGGGTGCCGGGCTGCTGTTTATGACCGTTGTCTGGGTATTCTGGTTTGTGATGCTTTTCGGCCTTGAGCCGCTTGTGATAAAACGCATGCTTAAAAAAATGCTTGAGAGCGGGGAGAAACCCGAGATAGAAAGCATCTTTGCCATGATGAACAGGATGCACATTGTGCTGCTAATCGTCTCGCTTGCGGCAAGCGGCGCAGGGGTTATATTCGCGCACAGGTATTTTTAAATCTGGCAATCCGGCTTTTCATGTCTATTTATTTAGCAGCGCCCCTTCAAGGCCAAGCAACTTTCTCTTCATCTCCACGCCTCCGGCAGGGGGTGAGAATCCGCCGATAGCACCGTCCGACCTGACCACCCTGTGGCACGGAATAACTATCGGCAAGGGGTTGCTTCCGCACGCCGAGCCAACCGCCCTTGCAGCACCTGCGGAAAAACCTGCCCTCTCGGCAAGCCGAGCATAACTAACCACCGTCCCATACGGAACCGTTCTCAGAGCCGTCCACACGGACTTTTGAAAGTTTGTACCTGTAAAGTCAAAGCTCATGTCAAACTCAACCGGCTCAACCGGAGAGCCTGTGAAATAAATATCAAACAAACTGAAAAGAGAGCGGAAACCAGAGCTGTCTTCTACGGCTAAATCCCCGTAGTCTGATTTTACAATTCCCAAGAATTCATCACCAAACCCGAGGCGGCACAACCCGGCCCCTGACGCTACGACATGCACCTTGCCAACAGGCGAACTGTAACTTGAGTATTTAACTTTTTTGATTATATCGTTTTTGATTATATTTGGCATATCTGGTATATTGTAACTGTATACGCCTTGGAGGTAAAGCAATGAAAAGGAAAATTTTTATAGCACTTGCCCTGATTTTTTTTGTGGCAACAACAAGTGTGTTTGCCCTGGCAGGAGATTACGGTAATATTAAATCAGCCGAACTTCAGGCCATGATGGAACAACCGGAAGGCCTCACAATTATCGACATCAGAGACTCAGACTACTATAAACGCGGTCACATTCCAACCGCCATAAACATGCCCTACTCTACTGCCCACAAAAAAGTCCTTAAAGAACTTAAAAAAGACGACAG
>CBDUXY010000220.1:0-3573 GCA_965371305.1 uncultured bacterium | reverse complement strand
TGAATGGGTAAAATAAATGGAAAATACCGTACGGCAATACTGCTCGCTCATATGGTATTCTTTACTTCCACGGTAGGAGTGTAGCGGTTTACCTCTTAACCGGCGACTTTCTAATGACCGCCGTGTTTACGAAGCAGTGTTGTCAACTCTGTATAGCCTCGATTTTTCGCGATGTTTATGGGGGTCAGACCGTCCTTGCATCTGGCGTTTACATTGGCCCCGTTATCTATGAGCAACTTGGCCGCTTCTATATGACCGCGTCTGACCACCTTATGTAAGATTGTATAACTATCCATATATTTCACATTAACATTGGCTCCCCTGGAGATGAGCAGACCTGCCATATCCGTATGGCCGAAGTGTACCGCCCAGTGCAGAGGGGGTCTTTGTAGTTTGTCCAGCTCGTTCACATCAGCGCCTTTTGCTAAAAACAGTTTGACCAGTTCCTGCATACCTCTGCCGGCAGCATAGTGAAGTACGGTATGACCCTCGTCGTCTTTCAGTTTTACATCGGCGCCTTCTGAGACCAGCATTTTCACCACTTCCACATGGCCTTTACCCGTTGCCTTGTGCATGGGTGTGTGCTTATGGTGGTCCCTTGCATTGACATCGGCGCCTTTGGATATAAACAGCCGTACCAGTTCAACGTCTCCGCTATCCGCCGCCTTATGCAAAGATGTCGCCCCTTCATCGTCTTTTTCATTTAAGTCGGCGCCTTTTGCTATAAATAGTTCGGCAACTTCTGTTTGATCGAAAAATACCGCCCCGTGCAAAGGGGTCTCTCCGTACAGGTTTTTTGCGTTTACATCGGCGCCTTTGTTGATGAGCATATCTGCCATTTCCGTGTGCCCGGATGATATTGCCATATGCAGAGGTGTATAACCGTTTTTGCTTCTGCTGTTAACGCCGGCCCCATTTTCGATTAGGATTGTTGCCACTTTCGTATGGCCAAAGTGGGCCGCCCAGTGAAGAGGGGGACGGTTCAACTCATCTACTTCGTTAACACGGGCGCCCCTGGATATAAGTAACTCTACCAGGTCCGTATTGCCCCTGCCTGTCGCGTAGTGTAATGGTGTGTGGCCGGTCGTACTTTTCGCGTTCACATTGGCGCCTTTTGTGATAAGTAACCGGGCAATTTCGGTATGTCCCATGTTTGCAGCCCTGTGCAGAGGGGTTTGGCCCGACTTGCCAAGTGTGTTCACATCTGCGTTTTTTGACAATAAGCGCTTTACAGAATTTATTTTACCTTTTTCGACTGCAGTGTAGAGGTCGACGTCAAGCCCTGCACTTGCATTGCCGGGCAATGCAAGAAAGACCAGGATCAGGCAGTTTAAGAGGAAATATTCGACCGTCTTGACCTTGCAAGGGAATATCTTCTTTGATATTAACATAGTGAAAAACCTTTTAAATAGGAAAAAAGCATAAGTTATCTTTAAAACCGTAACAAGTATAACACAATAATTTACCCAGGTCAAGAACAGTCATAAAATAAATACGCAATTAAAAAAAACTCGCAATTTTTAAATTTTTGTTTTGAATTTAATATTCTGCTTAGATTTAAAAAGGTTTGCATGTATGCGTGTTGTCGCCTGAGCAGTGTATATATGGACTAATACTTATGAAGAAGTTGTATCATTTCAGCGCTGTCGGTCATCTCTTCGGCAACGTCCAGGGGTGTCTTGCCGTTCCGGGTTTTTGCTTTTACATTTGCTCCGTTTTTGATAAGCAGTTTTGCTATTGCGGTTTGGCCTGTGTTTGCCGCTTCGTGTAGAGGTGACATACGATGATTGTCTCTGGCGTTTACATCCGCGCCTTTTGCGATTAATAACTCCACCGTCTTTAGATGCCCCGCTGCCGCTTCATGTAAAGGGGTATGCCCATTTTTGGCACGTGCGTTCACATCCGCGCCGTTTTCTATAAGCAGCCGCGCTACTTCCGTATGGCCCCAGAACGCAGCTCTGTGCAGCGCAGTTTGAGAGTCCTTGCTTTTTATATTTGCATCAGCTCTATTTTCGAGAAGCAACAGGGCGAGTTCTGTCCGGCCCTTTTCCGCAGCCCAGTGCAAGGGGCTGTAACCCTTCCGGTTTTGCAGGTTTTGATTTGCACCGTTGGTTAGAAGTAATGCCGACGCCTGCTTATGCCCTGAGAAAACCGCATAATGCAGTGGACTGGAACCGTTGTTGTCTTGCTTGTCCACAATAGCGCCATTTGCAATAAGGATTTCGACCACTTCGCTATGACCGCTTCCAGCGCCATAGTGCAAAGGCGTATGTTCGAATTCATCGCCGATATTCACATTGGCGCCCTTTTTTATGAGCAACTCGGTTACTTTCATGCTGCCTTTGCCTGCCGACCAGTGTAAAGGGGTATGGTAATAAGCATCCTGCAGGTCCATGTCAGCGCCATTTGCGATTAACAGCTCCATCATTTCCGTGTTTTCGTTATCCGCTGCCTTGTGCAAAGCGGTAGAGGCCTGCTTGTCCTGGATGTTCACGTCTGCGCCCTTAAGCAAAAGCAGCTTTGCAATAAGTATCTTTCCTTCATTAGCCGCTATGTGTAGTGCAGCGGTGCCGGTATTGTTCGGGACATCCACTTTTGCACCTTTTTCGATCAGCAAGGCGGCAAGTTTCGTTTGACTAAAGAAAACCGCCGCGTGTAGTGGGGTAAAACCGGCTTTATTGCCAGCGTTAACGTTTGCTCCGTTTTCGATAAGAAGCCTTGTTATCTCCTCGTAGCCTTTGCGGACGGACCTGTGCAGGGGAGTAACGCCGTCATTATCTTTGATAATTACAGCCGCATCTTTGGATATAAGAAACTCGGTGAGTTCCAGGTTGCCCCATGTAACAGCCCAGAATAAGGGGGTATAACCGCTTTCGTCCCTGGCGTTTATATCGGCGCCCTTGGTAAGCGCTTGCTCTACTTTATTTATTTGACCCTGACGGGCCGCTTTAAGTATATCATCATTAGGACTTGCCCATGTAACCGGTGGACAGGCAAACAATAGTATTAGAAGACAACTGGAGAAGAGAAAAAACCTTGCAATACCTGTTCTGATGACTTTATATACGAAAAGACGCAAATATTTTATATTAAATTTCATTGTATCTTCTTGTGTTAGAGTTGCTAAAAAAGCTTGCAGTCTGAACTCAACAATACCTTTGATTTTATTAGAGGCGTATGGCTAATAGTGTTGGGTTAAGTGGCAGAGTTGTATTGCATTACAAAAGACTACACTTTAAGCTTAACATGTTTATCCTGTAAAATCTAACACTTAATGGTTTGAAAAAAGGGGATAAAACTATCTTGATTTATGCAATATGGATATTCTATAAGATTAGATCATAAACAGGTTAAAAGGATAAATTTATTAAGAATCTACCGTCATGTAGACCAGAAAGATCCATCAGAACTCTTGAACAAAGTGTAGATTTACGAATATGCGTTTTTTTTATTTATTTTTATATTGCTTGTTTGTTCCGTTCTTCTTTTGGTGCTTCGTCCCTCGGTACAGATAAAAAAGCGCCATGGCCTTTTCAATTTCAATTTGTTTATTAAAACTATCGAGCTTGTATG
>CBDUXY010000219.1:0-3686 GCA_965371305.1 uncultured bacterium | reverse complement strand
GGCTTGGCTATCAATAATGAGGACGTAATTTTTATTAAATAGCACAAATACTGCAAATTTAGCAAGCAGGTAAATGGCTTTTAGTTGGTCCTACATGAACTGAAAATCCTACGTACATGAGGCATTAAAGCGCGAACCAGCGGCTTATTCTTGTTGTATAGTTACGCTCAAAGCCTTTCACATGGCGGGAAGAGTGTGAGAAGTTGAATTAATACAGAGGGTTAAAGGTGTGAGTGGCTATTGTAAGAGGTGTAAAAAAGCCGAAGGTGTGAATTTGGGATCACAAAAATGCTTTAAATGCATTCAAAAAACAGCATTTTTTGGCGATTTTATGCGGTTTTTGAGTTTAAAAATGGCTTGTTTTAAGGAGAGGCAGGGCAGAGTCTGATATTATATGGGTAGCAAATATGTTGACTGAGCAGCGAAGGAGGGAGTACAATCAGTTCAGTCTGTGTAGTTCGTTTTGACCCAGTCTAACAGCTTCGCAAGGTATTGTCTTGCAGGCAATGAAAGAGTGAAATTTAACCTGGTAGTGTTACAAATAAAATGAAAACTTCGCAAATTAAAAACTTCAGTGAAAAAGTAAGCTCCATTTGGTCTGTGGCAGACTTAATTCGTGGCCCCTATAAACCTAATCAATTTAAGGATGTCATGCTGCCAATGACGGTACTCCGTCGGCTTGATTGCGTTCTGGGGCCCACCAAGGACAAGGTCATCGCCAAGTTTAAGAGCCTGGAGGGCAGCCCAGTCAAGAACCTTGAACCTATTCTTAAAAGGGTGGCCGGCCAGTCCTTTTACAATACCAGCCGTTTTACCTTTGAAAAGCTCAAGGGCGACCCTAATAACATTGCTGCCAATCTAACTAATTACATCAAAGGCTTTTCAAGCCGTGCAAGCGATATTATTGAACACTTTGATTTTGAGAAACACATTGCCAAACTCGACAAACACGATCGTCTGTTTTTGCTCGTATCCAAGTTTTGCGATGTAGACCTTCACCCAGACGTGGTGCCCAATATAGAAATGGGCTATGTGTTCGAGGACCTCATCCGTCGCTTCAACGAGGCTAGTAAGGAGGAGGCCGGCGACCATTTCACCCCGCGCGAGGTCATACGCCTTATGGTCGATCTGATATTCCTGCCTGACAGTGATGTGCTGACAAGAAAAGGCATTATAAAGACTCTCTACGATCCGGCATGTGGCACCGGCGGCATGCTTTCTGTGGCCGAAGAGTACGTGCGAGAGCTTAACCCGGAAGCAAACCTTAAAGTTTTTGGTCAGGACTATAACGACCAGGCTTATGCCGTTTGTGGCTCGGATATGATGATTAAGGGGCATGATATTGAACATATCCGCTTTGGTAACAGTTTTACCGAGGATCATTTCGCGGGAAAAAAGTTCGAATACATGTTGGCTAATCCGCCCTTTGGTGTCGAGTGGAAACCAGAAGAAGGCGACATACGTCGTGAGTATGATGAGCAGGGCTTCGGCGGCCGTTTCGGAGCGGGGCTTCCGCGCATAAATGACGGGTCGTTCCTTTTCCTTCAGCACATGATAAGCAAGATGAAAGACCCCAAGGAGGGTGGCACGCGCCTGGCTATTGTCTTCAACGGCTCTCCGTTGTTTACCGGTTCTGCGGGTTCCGGTGAAAGCGAAATCCGCCGATGGATTATCGAAAACGACTGGCTTGAGGCCATAGTGGCCTTACCCGATCAGCTCTTTTATAACACCGGCATCTTTACCTATTTGTGGATTGTTACCAACCGTAAGGAGAGTCAACGCCGGGGCAAGATTCAACTCATTAACGCCGTAAGTTTTTTTAAGAAGATGCGCAAAAGTCTCGGCAACAAGCGTAACGAGGTCTGTGACGATCAGCGCGGCGATGTAACCCGTCTTTACGGTGAATTCAAAGAAGGCGAATACGTTAAAAACTTCAACAATTCTGATTTTGGCTACCACCGCATAACTGTCGAGCGGCCTATGAAGCTTAACTTCGAAGTAACAGAAGAGCGCCTTGAAAGAGTTAAAGAGGCCAAGCAGTTTACGAACCTCGCAACCAGCAAGAAACGCAAGAACACAAAGGCCGCCGAGGCAGAGATAGCCGAAGGTAAGCGTATGCAAGCGGCCATAATGGGGGCCTTGGATACGCTCTCATCAGAAGAGATGGTTAAGAACAACGATGAGTTCTCCGCATTGCTAACGGCGGCCTTCGAACAGAAAGGTCTCAAGGTCCCCGCTCCTCTCTTTAAGGTCATACTGAAGGCCCTCTCCGAGCAGGATGAAACAGCCGACGTCTGTCTTGATAAAAAAGGTAACCCAATGCCAGACACCGACCTTCGAGATTACGAAAACGTTCCTCTAAAGGAAGATATTGACGAATACGTGAAGCGCGAGGTACTGCCGCACGTGCCAGATGCTTGGGTTGACGAGAGCAAGACAAAGGTGGGCTATGAGATAAACTTCAACCGCTATTTTTATAAGTACGTGCCCCCGCGTCCGCTGAAGGAAATAGAGGTGGATTTAAAGACTATTGAACAAAAGATAGCAGATATGCTCGAGGAGGTGACGGAGTGATACGACCTCTGTTAGCTCCCGGAGACAGAAAAGTTTCATGGCTTGATCAGTGTATGAGTGGCTGGCAGTTCAAGCCGCTCAAGTATCTATGCGAGATTAACAAGAGAGTGCTGGCCGAGGGAACTGAGCCGGAAACAGAGTTCAGGTACATTGATATTAGTAGCGTAGACTCGGATGGTCGATGGACGACCTCTGAATTGATTAAGTTTGCGGATGCACCTTCACGTGCGCGGAGAGTGATCGTTGACGGGGATGTTCTTATTTCTACTGTTCGCACTTATCTTCGAGCAATTACGCATGTAGATAAGGTTCAGGAAGTATTGATCTGTTCAACGGGATTTGCCGTGCTCAGCGCCAACGGTCAAGTCGACCCTCGTTTTTTGGCGTATTGGGTCCGCTCGAACTATTTCGTTGACGAGGTGGTTGCGCGTTCCGTTGGCGTTAGCTATCCGGCTATAAATGCTTCGGATATAGGCAGTTTGCCTTTTCCTAAAATAGAAATGAATCTCCAGCGCGCCATTGCCACCTTCCTTGACAGGGAGACGGAGAGGACTGACACGTTGATTGCAAAGAAGGAACGGCAGATCGAGCTTTTAGAAGAAAAGCGCACAGCTCTTATAAGCCACGCCGTTACAAAGGGCCTTAACCATAATGCCAAAACGAAAGATTCCGGCATTGAGTGGTTGGGAGAAATTCCGGAGGGTTGGAGTATCGTTCCATTAAAGTTTGCCGTAGTGCCTAGAGGTGATGCTGTAAAAACGGGACCGTTTGGTAGCCAGTTACTTTCATCTGAGATGGTTTCTGGAACAGTCAAAGTGTATAACCAACGAAATGTTGTTGATCGTGATTTAGTTTCGGGTGAGAATTATATTACGGAAAGCAAATATCAGGAACTAAAATTATTCACAGTCTTTCCAAATGACGTTTTGGTAACTACGCGAGGCACGATTGGTCGTTGTGTGCTGTTTCCAAGTGACGCGGAACCAGGAATTCTGCATCCGTGCTTGATGAGAATCCAGGCAAACCCAAGGATGCTTCTACCTGAATACCTTGCCTTGCTTATTCAAGATGGTGGTGTCGTGCTGGTTCAACTTCAACTCATGAGTAATGCA
>CBDUXY010000218.1:0-3693 GCA_965371305.1 uncultured bacterium | reverse complement strand
CAACGACATGGATTGGGCAGAGGCAATGTTTAAAAAGTCCATTAAAATAAGTAAAGGCATAGGCCTTAAACACGAGATGGCAAGCGCTTACGGCAACCTTGGGAATTTATATAAAGAACAGGAGAAGCTCGGTAAAGCCCGGGAAGCATATAGGAACGGCCTTACCCTGTATAAAGAACTCGGAATAAAACAGGGTATCGCCCACTCGATGGGCAACCTTGGTAATACATACCTGTCACTCGACGAACTTGAAAAGGCTGAAAGAACAATTAAAATATCCATAGCTAAATCCAAAGAAATAGATGATAAAAAAAATCTGGCAATCCAGTACGACAATCTTGGACTTGTGTACCGGAAACAAGACGAACTACAAAAGGCCGCAACAAAACACAAACAAGCCCTTGCAATTAACTGGAAACTCGGAGATCAAAGAGGGGTAGCAAAAAACTACTCCCACCTTGGCCTTTTATACAGTAAACAGAAAGATCTGAAAATGGCAGCAAGGATGTATAAAAAAGCTCTCGCCATTGACAGAAAACTTGAAAATAAACATGGCATTGCAATTAACTACGGCAACCTTGGCTCGATCTATTTAGCTCAAGGCGACCTTGATAACGCAGAAGCATTATTAAAGAAATCCCTTAAAATTAATAGAGAAATAGGTAAGAAAAAAGGCATTGCAATTTGTTATGCAGACCTTGGGCAACTGTACATAAAGAGAGGAAACTATACAGAAGCAAGGGAAATGATGAATAAATCAATTGAACTTCATGGGGAACTTGGTAATACAAAAAGGGTCAAGGAGTTAAAGTCAGGCATGAAATTGCTGAATTACTTGCCGTAGATTTTTTCAAAGTCATATTATGAATTAATTGTTTGTCCTGAAGCTCTCACAAGATAAGTGGTCAGGTAAGCTGGACTCCATGCAATAACGGGCGCTTTTTCTGCAAAACCATCATCAAAAACCACCAAAACACCCTTAAAATCAAGAAAAACCCCCGGTCTTAACGCCAAAACATCACCACTACATGTAGTATTCCCTCACTATTTTCTCCACTCTCTATTGTATTTTTTCCTTTACAACGCTTAAAAACTCTGCTAAATTACGGCAAGTAAACAACCTCGCTGAGAGTTGCGGGGTGTTAAAAGGAAAAATACTTAAAAAACTTCCATCACGCTGCGGGATGCAGGAAAAATCATGAAGATAAAAAAGCTTGTAATTCACGGGTTTAAATCCTTTCCGGACAGGACCCTTTTCACTTTTCCAACCGGCACGTCGGCAATCGTCGGGCCAAACGGATGCGGAAAGAGCAATATCGTTGACGCGATTCGCTGGGTCATAGGCGAGCAGAACGCGCGCCGGCTTCGCGGAAAATACATGGACGACCTGATATTTAGCGGCAGCGACACAAGGAAAGCAACCGGCATGGCAGAAGTCACGTTAACGTTAGCCAACGAAGACGGCAAGGCCCCTGCCGGGTACGCAAACTTCTCCGAGATAGAAGTCCAGCGCCGCATCTACAAATCCGGCGACAGCGAATATTACATCAATAAAGTCCCCTCGCGCCTGAAAGACATTGTCGAGCTTTTCCAGGATACAGGCGTCGGTGCGCGCGCCTACTCCATAATCGAGCAGGGCCAGGTCGGGCGCATTATAACGGCAAAACCAGAGGAACGCCGGGAACTCTTTGAAGAAGCAGCAGGCATAAACAAGTTCAAACATAAAAAAGACGCGGCCCTCAGGCGCATTGATTCCACCGGGCAGAACCTAACGCGCGTTACCGACATAATCGGAGAAGTGAAACGCCAGCTAAACTCGCTGAACAGACAGGCAAAAAAGGCCGAGCGTTATAAAATAATAAAAGACGAACTGAAAGGGCTTGAACTCTACGCCTCTACGGTTGAATTCAAAGAAAAATCCGCAAGGCGCGCGGAAACTGAAAAAGAACTCTTTACGCTCGAAGACAAGGAAGTGCGCCTTAAGACCGAGATCGGCGCGGGCCACGGCGGCGCGGAGCAGATAAAACTCGACCACCTGAAAAAGGAAGAAGAGTTTAAAGCCCTTAAAGACAAGGTATATAGTATACAGGGGCTTATTCAGGAAGAAGAGAGACGCGCGGAGATCTCAAGGCTCCGGTGCGAAGAGCTTGGCAGGACAATAGAGCGGCTAACGCGAGATATAGAGGAATATACAGACCAGAAAGGCGCACTTGGCGGGCAGCTCGAAGCCATCGGTACAGAGCTTGAAAGAATAGAAACAAGACTCAAGGTCGAGCGCGAGAACCTCTCGAAAAACGAGCTCGAACTTCAGGGCTTAAACCAGACCCTCTCGGAAAAAGAAGGGCTGCTCAAAAGCAAGGAAGCAGAGGCGTTAACCCTGAGCGCCGGCACAACCGACCTGAAACACGCGATCGCCAACGAAATAAGGAAAGAAGAAGCATTAAGAGAACGCCACGCAGCCCTTGAGAGCGAAAACGAACAGACGCATCAGGAACTTTCCGTATTAGAACCTGAACTTGCCACACTCAGGGAAACCATCAGTCATTCGCGCACGAGCAGAGAAGCCGCTCAAAAGGACTTCGACCTTGCCAAAGAAAGTTTAGTCTCGCTCGAATCAAGGCGGGAGGAAAAGACAGAGTCTTTAAAAACCCTTAAAGAAGAGCACGCGGCAAAGACGTCCCGGTTAAGAACGCTTGAAGAGATGCACGCAAGCATGGAAGACCTTAACGAAGGGGTCAGAAACGTTGTTCGGGAGCGTAAGGGTAGTGGCGGGGTTCGCGGCGTACTCGCAGACGTAATCGAGACGAGCGCTGGATATGAACGGGCAGTAGAGGCGGCCCTTGGAGAACGTCTCCAGTACGTAATAGTGGACGGTCAAAGCGACTGCGTGGACGCGGTCGAATACCTAAAGACCCACTCGTCGGGCAGGGTAAGCTTCGTACCTGTAAATGACTCGCGTCACCTTGAAGCGCCAACAGGGGGTAACGGAAACATCCCCGAAGGCGCACGCTACTTAAGAGACATGGTCACGGCCAAAGGCGAATATTCATCCCTGATAAGCGGCTTGCTTGACGACGCGCTTGTCGTGGACAACTTCGACAGCGCCCTTGCCCTTTGGAAGAAAAACGGCATAACCAATACCCTTGTCACCCCGGAAGGCGACACCATCGACTCGCGCGGCATAATCACCGGCGGATACATGGGCAGCAGCGGTAACGGAGGCTCGGAAGCGGGCCTGCTTAAAAAACGCCGCGAGATAAAAGAACTCCGCTCTGAAACAGAAGAAATAACAAGTAGCTTTAGCGGCCTTCAAAGCGAACTTAAAGACCTGAATAACGAAATATCCGGCTCCACCACAGTGGTTGAAGAATCAGGCCAGGCCCTGCACCGCCATGACATTGCAGGCGTCAACAAAGAAGGTGAACTCAAGCGGATTGAAGAAGAAGTCACGAGGCTTACGCTTAAATCCGAGTCTCTTTCAGCAGAACTTGCCTCTACCGACGAGAAACTGCACTCAATCGGCGATAAAAAGATCTCTCTTTCAAAGGAACGCGAAGAACTTGAACACCGCGCGGACATTGCCGAAGAACTGATAATGAAACTTGACATAGAGGTCGATTCCTATAAAACAAAAAAAGACTCCCTGGGCTCTGTTGTATCAGACATACGAGTGGAAGTGGCCTCCACCGGGCA
>CBDUXY010000217.1:0-3746 GCA_965371305.1 uncultured bacterium | reverse complement strand
ATGGTGCAGTCTGCAGGCGGTATACTCCTGAACCACCTGAAAGAACTATTGCTCCATACCGACCTGAAACAGAACGACAAAATATTTTACATCACAAGCCCAAGCTGGATGATGTGGAACTGGGTCGTAACTTCGCTTGCCGTGGGCGCAGCGGTCGTACTCTACGACGGCAACCCGAACTATCCTGATACGGGTGCAATGTGGCGGCTTATTCAAGACTCAAGTGTTACCATCTTCGGTTGCAGCGCAAGTTATATTGACTATCTAAAGACAACCGGCGTGCGTCCGGGCACTGACTTCGACCTAACTACACTCAGGGAGATCTCCCAGACCGGCTCGCCCCTTTCACCCGAAGGCTTTAAATACGTTTACCAGGAGATTAAAAAAAACCTTCACCTGAACTCCATCTCCGGCGGCACGGACATAAACGGTTGTTTTGCGGCAGGCTCTCCTATAGAGCCGGTGTACGGCGGAGAACTCCAGGGCCCGGCCCTTGCAATGAAGATAGCAGCGTATAATAAAAGCGGCAACCCTGTTTTTGACACCGAGGGTGAGCTTGTGTGCGAGGCGCCGTCCCCTTCCATGCCGCTTTTTTTCTGGAACGACGTGGACGGCAAAAAATATCATAATGCCTACTTTGCCGACTACCCAGGCGTGTGGCGCCACGGCGACTGGATCCAGATTCACTCGGACACGGGCGGCATTACGTTTCTCGGTCGTTCCGACTACACCCTTAACCCCTCGGGCGTACGCATCGGTTCGGCCGAAATATACAACATAGTCGAAGAGTTTCCTGAAGTTGCGGACAGCCTTGTTGTTGGGCAGACCTTCCAGGGAGATCAGAGGATCTTGTTGTTTATAAAGATGGCAGACGATTTCGCACTTAACAACAATCTTATAAATGAAATCAAGAAAAAACTCAGGAAGCAGGCCTCACCAAGGCACGTGCCTGCCATTATATTCGAGGTCCCTGAAGTGCCCTACACCGCAAGCATGAAAAAAGTCGAGTCCGCCGTAACCAACATATTGAACAACAAAGCTGTCACCAATAAAGACGCCTTGATTAATCCTGCGTGCCTGGACTATTATGAGGACGTTGCTCGTAAGCTTAATACACTAAAATGAATTAAAAAAAACAAAAAATAGAAATCAAAAAGATGGAAAATAAATCAGACGACATATCGTTTTTTTTCAGTCCTGAGTCAATTGCCATAATCGGCGCTTCGCCCGCAGGAGGCAAGGTATCGAACTCGGTAATGGAGAACCTGCGCCTGACCGGTTATGAAGGGCGGGTAAGCCTTGTAAATCCGAAATATGATTCAATAAACGAAGTTAAGTGCCTGGACTCTGTTACCGACATAAGTGAAGACGTGGACCTTGCCATCGTGTGTGTACCCGCCTCTGCCGCTGCGACAGTTATGGAGGAGATTGCCAGTAAGAAAGTGAAAGGCGCGATACTCGTCACTGCCGGGTTTAAGGAGATCGGCGAGCAGGGGGCTGAGATTGAAGAGCGGATTTCACAAATTGCGCGCCAATCCGGCGTACGGCTTATGGGGCCGAACTGTCTCGGCATCTTTGATAATATCTCAAAGCTTGACACTTTTTTTATCGTAAGGGACAGGATAAAAAGACCACCCATCGGCGGGCTTTCCATCCTCTCCCAGAGCGGGTCTTTTGCCGGTACGATCATGGACAGCCTCGCGGATATGGGCGAAGGCGTAGCGCGCATTGTAAACTACGGAAACCGCGCGGACGTCGGCGAGACGGAATGCCTTGAGTTCCTTGCCGAAGACCCGGCAACAACTGCGGTTGGAATTTATATAGAATCGGTCGACGACGGGCAAAAATTTATCAGGGCCGCACAAAAATGCGTACAAAAAAAGCCCGTGTTTGCCATAAAGATAGGCCGCCACGAGGCAGGCATTAGCGCCACAAGATCGCATACAGGGGCGATTGCCGGGAGGTACGAGATATACAGGGCAGCCTTCAGGAAAGCCGGCATAATAGAGGTCACGGGGTACGGGGAGTTTCTTGACGCTTGCAGGCTTCTTACGAGGCTTAAAAAATCCGGCGGCAAACGCGTACTGATACTTACCGACGGCGGGGGCATGGGTGCAAGTGTTGCCGACGCCTGCGCAGATCACGGTCTTGACGTTACGCCCCTGCCCGACGAAGTAAAAGAAAAATTAAGCTCGCAGTTGCCCGCCTTTTGCGCCATCAGCAACCCGATGGACATCACGGGCAGCGCTACGGACCAGGACTTCATAACCGTACTTGACGCGGCAATGGCACACTACGACATGGTAATAGTAATGGCCCTGTGGGGTCCGCCATTGCTGACCGACGCCCTGATCGGCATGATAAAGGACGCATCAGTGAGGATCGCAAAACCTTTTATAATGTGCAACCCTGGCGGAGCTTATACAAAAAAGCGTAATAAGATGTTCGAAAAAGCAGGGCTGCCTGTTCTCACCACACCGGAATCTGCCGCGCGCGCAGCTAAAATACTTTCAAAGATAAAGTAATATTTTTTTCACCTTAACACTTTTCTTTTTTTAACAGACAAATACAAACAATTAGAAGGAGAGTCATTATGAATTTCAGACAATCAGCAATTACGCTTACTGTTGCAGTTATGATCAGCCTGTTTACATTAGCCGCTATCGTACATGCCGGAGACTTAACGAACAAAGACAAGTCAGAGATACAACAGGCCATGAAGGATTACGTCAAGGCCCAGAGCGCAGGAGACGGTCAACTGCCGGTAGTGCACGATGGTAAAGTGTTTTTACTTGAACTGCGTACAAGCGAAAAATACCCGGACGGGTTTCACACGGGCATTGTCAGCGAAGGCGGTCTGCATGCAAGCTGTGCTGACTTTACCGACAAGAAAACAGGAAAGAAGTACGACATAGATTTTCTCGTAAACAAGGTCAAAGACAAGTATCTTGTTGTCCAGCCCATTGTTCACAAGATAGACGGAGTAAAAAACCCGTACGACCTGGCACACTAAAAGCCAATGATTGTTGGGTATCGCTTCGCTCGGCCAACCTGCATGCTAAAAAAAACCATGACCCACAAAAACAATCGGCTCACAATAAAAAACCCCTTTGGTCGTGCAAATTGACCAGCGGAGGGAGGGGGGGGGGATATTCCAATACGAAAGCTTTTTAAATAAGCCCCTCCAGCTCTTTGTCGTAGACTTGCGCCATTGTATTCCAGCAGTAGCGCTGCACATATTTTTTCAGATTTATTTTGCGCGTGTTTTCTATATCTACAATGGCAGCTTCAAGCCTTGCAACCAGATCGTTGAAATCATTATAAAGAAACTTCTTATGCAGTTCCTTTGGTAAATGTTCAGGGTATGCAAGCCTGTTTGGTAAGATCGGAAAACACCCGGCATATATTGCTTCAACAACCGAAGCTCCGAAAAAGTCATGCACCGACGTCACAGGCAAAATGTCCGAGCGCATGAGCCACCTTGCGTACTCGGCTGCGTTTTTTACAAAACCAAACTGAACCACCCGACGGCCAAGCTTTTTAGCTGCTTCGTCAAACACTTCAGGCGATTTTTTAAAATTCTCTCCAAGCACTGCAACTTCAAAATCAAGACCTTTTTCAGCCAGTCTATACAACGCTTTAAAAAACTCTTCCGGGTTTTTGTCGTGTTCCCACCGGTGGTTCCACAGGATAAGAGGTGTTTTGATTGCGGCGGCCCCCGCCCCCGCCCCCACCGACAAGGCGGC
>CBDUXY010000216.1:0-3762 GCA_965371305.1 uncultured bacterium | reverse complement strand
TGTCTTGCTTGATATTTAAGGCATGGAGCTTATAGCCGTAGAGCCTGAGACGGTGCAGGTTAAGGTGGTTCTGGAAGAGGTGAAGAAAAAGAAAAAGGCCAGGACGCGCATAAAAAAAAGGAAATAAGGGAAAGAGGGTAAAATGAAAACTGCCGAAAAAAGGCTTTTCGGAACCGACGGAATCAGGGGTGTCGCCAACATAGAGCCCATGACCGCTGAAACAGCGCTAAAGCTTGGGCGCGCCATAGCCTATATGTTTAAGAGAGAGTCCAGAAGGCACAGGATAGTGATCGGAAAGGACACGCGTCTTTCAGGTTATTTGCTTGAGAGCGCAATGGTGGCCGGGATCTGCTCGATGGGGGTTGACGTGCTTCTTGTCGGCCCGCTCCCAACCCCGGGCATTGCCTTTATAACCTCAAGCATGAGGGCGGATGCAGGGGTGGTAATATCAGCGTCTCATAATCAGTACCAGGATAACGGGATAAAGTTTTTTTCACGAGAGGGTTTGAAGCTTTCGGATGAGCTTGAGCTTGAGCTTGAGCGTTTTGTGTTTGATGCCACCGAAGACCCCTCTTACAGGCCGACAGCGCGCGAGGTCGGCAAGGCCTATAGGATTGACGACGCGGTTGGCCGGTACGTTGTGTTTGCAAAGAGCACATTTCCTGACGAACTCTCTCTCGATAATATGACCATAGCCCTTGATTGCGCAAACGGCGCGGCCTACCGTGGGGCGCCGGAGGTCTTCTACGAGCTTGGCGCAACGCTGCATACAATCGGCGCTGACCCTGACGGAGAAAACATAAACTCGGAATGCGGCGCGCTTTATCCGGAAAACGTAGCAGGGCTTGTAAAGGAAACAGGAGCCGACATTGGTATTGCCCTTGACGGGGACGGGGACCGGTGCATACTTGTGGACGAGACCGGCTGCGTACTTAACGGCGACCACGTGCTTGCCATAGCCGCCCAGGCTATGATTGCCGAGGGAAGGCTTAAGAATAACACACTTGTTGGAACGGTTATGAGCAATTCCGGCCTTAATGAGACAATCAAGGTTTTAGGAGGGGAGCTTGTAAGGACAAACGTCGGGGACCGGTACGTGGTCGAAGAAATGATAAGGGGCGATTATAATCTCGGTGGTGAGCAGTCGGGCCATATTATATTCAGAGACCATACGACGACCGGAGACGGCATAATAACCGCGTTGCAGATTCTCGCCATAATGGTAAAGAGCGGCAGAAAATTATCCGAGCTTGCAAAGGTGCTGACAAGCTACCCGCAGGTGCTTCTTAACGTCCGGGTAAAAGACAAGAAAGATTTAAGCGCGATTAGTTCGATAAATGAAGCTCTCGAAGGCATACAAAAAAAACTTGGCAGCAGGGGCAGGGCGTTTGTCAGATATTCAGGGACCGAGCCTCTTGCGCGTATAACGGTCGAGGGTCAGAGCGAAGTTGAAATAAAAGAGATGGCCGAGGAACTTGCCGGGCTTATCAGAAAAGAACTCGGTTGAACCGGTAATTATATTTTGAGGAGAGATTAAAAAAAATGGCAAGACTATCGGTAAATGTTGATCACGTTGCAACTGTAAGGCAGGCCCGTCTTGCGCGCGAGCCCGACCCGGTAACCGCGGCTCTTAAAGCAGAGCTCTCGGGTGCCGACGGCATAACCGTGCACCTCAGGGAAGACAGGAGGCACATTCAGGACCGCGACCTTATGCTCATGAGGAAGATGATCAAGACAAGGCTTAATCTTGAGATGGCAGCGACAAAGGAGATGTATAAGATTGCCCTTGAGGTAAAGCCGGACCTGGTAACACTCGTGCCGGAAAGCCGGGAGGAGCTTACGACAGAGGGCGGCCTTGACGTTAAGAACACGTCGGAGCATCTTAAGGGTGTCGTAGCAGCCCTTGCCGACGCGGGCATTCCGGTAAACCTGTTCATTGACCCTGTGCCGGAATCGATAAAGATGTCGCACAGGATAGGGGCAAGCGGGGTGGAGCTGCACACCGGGCGTTACGCCGACGCGGCGACGGAAAAAATGCGCCAGGTAGAGTTTAAAAGGATTCATGACTGCGTGATGCTCGGCAGGAGGCTTATGCTTAACATCCATGCGGGGCACGGCCTTGACTATCACAACATAAAGGCCATGGCCGAGATAAGGGAAATTGAAGAGTTCGCCATTGGATATTCGATTGTCGCAAGAAGCATTTACGTGGGCATTGAAGAGGCGGTAAGAGAGATGGCCGAGCTTGTGAGGTAGTGCAAGTGTTTTAAGGTTTATGTTCTTTTGCTGTCATTGCGAGGAGTGAATTAGTTAAAAGTCGACGAAGCAACCTACTCTTGTCATTCCTGCGAAAGCAGGAATCCAGATTTGCCTCCCCTCCCTTGACGGGAGGGGAGGCAGGGGAGGGTGAGTGGTTTCGGTGCGGTCCTTCGACAAAGCTCAGGATAGAGTAGCACCGAAACATCAAAGACATGGCGCGTATGAAAACCGGCTGAGAGTCATGTTTTTTCAGGTATAAAATACACAAACAGGAGACGGCTAAACAACATGAGGCTTGTAGATTCCAACTCGATGAGGAAGCTTGACGAAAAAGCCATTAACGAATACGGCGTTAAAGGCGTCGTGCTTATGGAGAACGCAGGTAGGGGCGTTGCGGAAATAGTTGAGGCCGAACTTACAAGGCTTCAAAAAAGACGCGTTGCCATAGTGTGCGGCAAGGGAAATAACGGCGGCGATGGTTTTGTCAGTGCGCGGCATCTTAAGAATGCGGGTTTCAAGGTCTCTCTTTATTTGCTTACGTCAAGGGACGCTTTAAAAGGTGACGCCCTTGCAAACTCAGACATCTGGGAGAAATCAGGCGGCGTGATAAACGTTGTACGTTCGGTGGCCGAGTTTGAAAAACATATGCATCAGCTTCGGCACTCGGCAGTAATAGTTGATGCGATACTCGGTACCGGGGTTAAGTCGGATGTGTCGGGCATATACGCGACCGTAATTGATTTTATAAATCAAACTCGTAAGACCGTCGTATCGGTGGACGTACCATCAGGGTTATGCGCTACAAGTGGCAGGGTAATGGGCAGTGCCGTAAAGGCGACGGTTACGGCAACGCTTGGTCTTGCAAAGACAGGGCTTTACCTTTTCCCTGGAGCCGGGTGCGCAGGTCGTGTTGAGCTTGTTGATATTGGTATGCCTGCTTGTGTGGCAGACGCGGCGGACGTATCGACGTTGTTGATAGATGGTGAGATGATCGAGGCATTGTTTCACAGGAGGGAGCCGGATACCCACAAGGGCAGTTACGGACACGTGCTCGTAATAGGCGGCTCTGTAGGGAAAACAGGGGCAGTCTGCATGGCTGCAATGGGTGCCTTGAGGGCCGGGGCCGGGCTTGCAACGGCTGCAGTGCCCGAAAGCCTCAGTCAGATAATGGAGATTAAAACGACAGAAGTCATGACGCACCCTCTTGCGGAAAACCAGAGCGGTATGTTAGGTGTTTGTTCGTTTGACGGGACCAGAGACGCGCTCGTTGGTAAAGGTGCGCTTGTAATAGGCCCAGGGCTTGGTCGCGTAAAAACAAGTTATATAGAAAGAACCCTTACGCACTGCGCTGCCAATCAAATACCGGTGGTTATGGACGCGGACGCGCTTAACGTTATTGAGCCAAAGATTTCAACACTCAAGGGCGCGGCAGCTAAAACCGGCATCGTGCTTACCCCTCATCCGGGAGAGCTTGCAAGGTTGTTTGGTAAAACCACCGAAGAA
>CBDUXY010000215.1:0-3793 GCA_965371305.1 uncultured bacterium | reverse complement strand
GGTACTGTTATTACAGCCGATGGGGTCTATACCCTGGCTGTGACCGCGACCGACACGGCGGGCAATAGCGCAAATGCATCAATCAGTTTTACGATTGACAAGACAGCACCTGTAATAACCATAATCGGAGTATCAGACAGGCAACTGACGAACCTTGATGTAATACCGGGAATTTCGGTAACCGATACGAACCTGGGCACCCAGACCGTAACTTTGAACGGTTCGCCTTATACGAGCGGAACGACCATAACTGCCGACGGTTTATATGCTCTTGCTGTCACTGCAAGCGACACGGCTGGAAACAGCAGCAATACGTCGGTGAGTTTTACGATTGACAAAACAGCTCCTGTTATAAGCATTACCGGCATTATGGATGGTCAATTGACAAACCTTGATGTAACGCCTGTAATTTCTGTAACCGATACAAATCTCGCGACTCAAACGATTACTCTGGATGGCTTGCCTTATACGAGCGGTACTTTAATTACAACAGGTGGGACTCATACTTTAGCGGTAAGCGCAACGGATACTGCCGGTAACAGCGCAAATGCATCAATCAGCTTTACTATCGATAAGGCAGCGCCTGTTATAACCGTCACAGGCGTTACTGACGGTCAGCTTACCAACCTTGACGTTACGCCTGTCATAACGGTAGCAGACGCGAACCTCGATACACAGACTATAACCCTTAACGGTTCTCCGTATACAAGCGGTACTGCCATCACGGCTGATGGTCTCTACACCCTTGCTGTGACCGCAACCGACTTTGCTGGTAACAGCAGCAATCAATCTATCAGTTTCACAATAGACAAGACGGCACCTGTCGTGGCCATTACGTCGTACTCAGACGGTGATACTTTGTTTGATCCGTCTGTTACCATAGGCGGAACGGTTGACGACGCTTCTGCATCTGTTACGGTAAACGGCAATGCAGCAGGTGTTGTTGGCAACGATTTTAGCGTCGCATTGACGCTTACAGAAGGCGCGAATACTATTACGGTTTCGGCAACCGACGCGGCAGGCAACACCGGTAGCGTTTCCATTGTGATTACCTACGTCTCCGATGTGACGGCACCCGTGATAACCGTAACGTCACATACGGACGGACAAGTTACGAACCAGTCCAGCCAGACTTTGGTCGGTTCTTTGAACGAACCCGGTGCTTTGACTATAAACTCAATTCCTGTAACTCTTGATGGGGCGAACGCATTCAGCCACGGCCCTGTAACGCTTGTGGAGGGGGCGAATATCTTCCTGTTTGAAGCTACGGATATCGCAGGTAACTCTTCTCAATTAAGTATAGGCATAACTTTTGACAGCGTCGCTCCGAACTCGGTTGACGCGGGTCTTGTTAGTATAACGGAAGTAACAAGCGGCACGGTGAATGTTAGCGGCGGTGCCGGAAGCACCGAGGCCAATACCACCATTACGGTTACTAACACAACCGTCGGTGGTTCGGTAACAGCAACAACTGCTGCTGACGGAACCTTCTCTGTGGATATAGCAGCGGCAGATGGAGATGTTCTTTCCATAGTAAGTACTGACGCAGCTGGTAACAGTTCTACAGGCGTTGACGTAACTGTTGACCTTGCTACAGCCGGACTTCCTCCGGACCCTGCAACCATTGCGCCCGAGCTTGATAGTACCGTAGCGACGACGTTAATAGATTCGACGGCATTTCTTTACACGGGCCCAAACCCTATTCAGACAGGTGTTGTTCCGGGCACCATAGAACTTAGACGTGTGTCCGTATTGCGCGGCATGGTTTTTGATAAAGACAACTTACCTCTACCCGGTGTAACCATCTCTATCCTCGACCATCCTGAATACGGCAGTACCATTAGTCGCGCCGACGGTATGTTTGATATGGTTGTTAACGGCGGAAGCCAACTTGTTGTTGAGTACTCAATGGACAGTTATATCCCTGCACAGCGTAACGTGCTTACCACGTGGCAGGATTACTCTTGGTCTGAAGACGTTGTGCTGCTCCAGTACGATCAGAACGTAACGGTAATAGACTTTACTGAGCCCATGCAGGTTCACAGGGGCAGCGTCAGTACGGACGAATCAGGTACACGTCAGGCAACTCTAATGTTCCCGTACGGTACGACCGCCGAGATGGTGCTGCCGGACGGAACAATACAACCGCTTAGTACGCTTAGCATTCGTGCCACAGAGTTTACCGTTGGTGGGAACGGTCCATATGCCATGCCTGCCGACCTGCCTCCGACCAGCGGTTATACCTATGCTGTCGAATACAGCGCTGATGAGGCCGTAGCAGCCGGAGCTAAAACTGTTAGATTCAGCCAGCCGGTATTTTCTTATCTTGAAAACTTTATTGGCTTCCCAACAGGTACTCCGATTCCTGCGGGGTATTATGATTATGAAAAATCTACATGGGTTGCAATTGACGACGGCATGGTGATAGAGGTTTTAAGTATTACAGGTGGACTTGCCGATCTGGATATTGACGGAAGCGGCACAGCGGCTGATGCGGCGGCACTTGCTGCCTTTGGTATAACCGACGACGAACGTGAACAGATTGCTTCTCTCTATGTCCCGGGGCAGAGTATGTGGCGTACTCCGTTGGATCATTTTTCTATAGATTTAAATTTATTGGTTTGGGTGAATTATGCGGAAGGCGCGATTCCACCACTTGTAAAGATTTGGGATTTCCTTAAAGGTTTAATAGATAATACTAAATGCAGTTCAGTCATTGAGGTCCAGAGGCAGACTCTTGGCGAGAATATATATATTACAGGTACAGGGCACTCCATGACCTATAAGAGCGACCGTGTTAAGGGGCGTAAGGATAGTTGGTACATCAGGTTACCTCTTACCGGTGATACGGTTCCTCCACCGCTTGTTGGAGTTGTACTTGAAATATATATTGCTGGTAATCGTTATGATTATAGATTCCCAGAAGATATAGATGATTTTACTCCACCGGGTCCAAATTTTGTTTTTAACTTTGTATGGGACGGCAAGGACGCTTATGGCCGAACCCTGCAGGGTCGTCATCCCGCCAAGGTGCGTATTGGCTACGAGTATAAAGCTTATTACGGATTGCCAACTGCTGGCGGTAGAAATTTTGCCGGTGGAGGAGGTGGTTGGTTTAGTGGTGGCCTTGCTCCTGCTCGCGAGGTTATCACACTCTGGCAGGATCTGAATACCGAGGTCGGCACGGTTGACGTAAAGGAATTGAAGCTTGGCGGATGGTCGTTAAACGCTCATCACTTCTATGATACAAAAGGGCAGGTATTGCACCTTGGCACAGGAGAGGAGCGTGATGTATCCGACATAACAAGGGTAATAACCACTATTGCAGGTAAACCAGGTAATCTTTGTTCAGATGGTGGTAGTCTTGCAGACGGGATACCTGCAACCGATGCAAAACTTAATAGAATGTTCGGCATAGCGCTTGGCGCGGACGGCAGTATTTATGTGACCCAGGGGAGTGCTATGTTATCTGCTTTACAAGTTGTTCGCAAGATAGACCCGGACGGTATTATTACCACGGTAGCAGGCAACGGCACTGCTGGATATAGCGGAGACGGAGGCCCTGCCACGAGCGCTCAGCTATACAAACCCGAAGGACTGGATATAGACAGTCAGGGTAATCTTTATATTGCTGAGAGATACAATCACCGTATCCGTAAGGTCGATACCAACGGTATCATAACGACTGTTGCAGGTAACGGAATCAGTGGTAATGTCGGAAATGGCGGTCCTGCGGTTAATGCAAGAATAAGCCACCCTGATTCTGTTGTTGTGGACAACTGGGGCAATATAT
>CBDUXY010000214.1:0-3928 GCA_965371305.1 uncultured bacterium | reverse complement strand
AAGTACGACCAGGGAGTAGATGAGAAAGCTTCTAAGGGAGGGCAAGCTTGACGACAGGACAATTGAGATAGAGCAGGAAGAGCAGAAAAAGATGCCCATGGTCGAGATATTTTCCGCTGCGGGAATGGATGATATGGGCGCGAATATGAAGGACATGTTCTCGAACATGATGCCAAAGACCAATAAACGCAGAAAGGTAAAGATTCCGGAAGCCACCGAACTCTTGACTCACGAAGAGGCGGCAAAGCTTGTTGACATGGAATCTGTTACCAAGAATGCCATAGAACGTGTTGAACAGTCGGGCATTGTGTTCATAGACGAGATTGACAAAATTGCAGGCAGGCAAAGCGGTGGTGCCGGCCCTGACATATCAAGAGAAGGCGTGCAAAGAGACTTGCTTCCTATTGTCGAGGGTTCGACCATCAACACTAAATACGGCATGGTGAAGACGGACCACATACTTTTTATCGCATCAGGGGCCTTTCACATATCAAAGCCGTCGGATTTGATTCCCGAGTTCCAGGGACGTTTCCCGATACGTGTTGAACTCGACTCACTAGGGGCAGATGAGTTTGTCCGTATCCTGACTGAGCCTGAAAACGCCCTTGTAAAACAGTACGAGGCCCTGATAAATACGGAAGGGGTGAATTTAAAATTCACAGACGACGCCGTCAGGGAGATTGCCTCCATTGCGGCGATTGTTAACGACAGGATGGAGAACATAGGGGCACGCAGGCTGCATACGGTGATGGAGCGCGTGTTTGACGACGTGTCTTTCTCGGCCCCGGACAGGGAAGGCGAGGAAATAATGGTCGACGCGGCCTACGTAAAACAGAGGCTAAACGATATTCTCAAGGACGAAGACTTGTCAAGGTACATACTGTAAAAGGACAAGGTACATATTTTAGAAAAAACCGCGACGTGTTAAGCGAAATCACGCGCAACGCAAAAACGGCTACGGAGACAAAAGAAGATGCAACAGCGTATAGAAAAAATAAAAACACTTTTTGAGGCGCTTCCCTACATAAAGAAGTTTTACGGCAAGACTGTTGTCATAAAATACGGCGGCAGCGCTATGATGGAGGATGAGCTTAAAAAGAGTTTTGCCCGCGACATAGTGCTTATGAAGTACGTCGGTATAAACCCGGTCGTCGTGCACGGAGGAGGCCCGCAGATAGGCGAGCTCCTGAAGAAATTGGACAAGGAGACGACCTTTATAAAGGGCATACGGGTGACCGACCCTGAGACCATGGACGTTGTGGAGATGGTGCTTGGTGGTAAGGTAAATAACGAAATTGTCGGCATGATAAACCACTTCGGTGGCAAGGCGGTTGGGCTTGGAGGCAAAGACGCGGGCCTTATTAAGGCAAAGCGGCTCAAGATAAAGGGGGCCGAATTAGGGCACGCAGGAGAGGTTGACGAGATAAACCCGGACGTAATCAGAGCGCTTGAAGAGCGCTCTTTTATCCCGGTTATTGCGCCCATCGGCGCTGACGCCAAGGGTATAACCTTTAACATAAACGCAGACCTTGTTGCCGGAAGGATTGCCTCGGCGCTTAATGCCGAGAAACTTATCTTGCTTACCGACGTTAAGGGGGTGTTGGATAAGAAGAAAAAACTCCTCTCCGTCCTGACGCTTGCCCAGACCCGGAGGGTTATTAAAGATAAGGTGGCTGTAGGCGGCATGATACCAAAGCTTAAATGCTGCATAAATGCAATCGCAGCTGGTGTGCACTCGGCCCACATAATAGACGGAAGGGTTGAGCACGCAGTCTTGCTTGAAGTTTTTACCGACAGCGGCGTTGGAACCGTGATACAGGCAGGCAGGGGAAAAGTCCGGTAAATGGTTTCGGTTAAAACTATAAGGCAGACAATAGAGTGGCTTCAGGCTGAGCTTTTAAGCGCGCTTGGCGATTACGGTAAAGATGTGCCGGAGTCCGAGCTCCGGGGCGAGCTTAGGGCCGAGGTGCTTTTTATGCTGTCCCATGTTACGGGCAAACCTCCGGGAGAGTTGCTTGCCTGTCTTGATAAGGAGCTTGCGGAGTTGGTTTCTGATGCGGACGCCGCCGTCTCGGTCTTAAAGAGTATGATTACGAGAAGGGGGAAGCGCGAGCCGCTCCAGTATATACTTGGGTCTACTGAGTTTATGGGGCTTGAGTTTGACGTAGACCCATCCGCACTTATCCCAAGGCCTGATACGGAACGTCTGGTGGATGAGGCGATAAAGGTTATTAACCGTTATAAAGGCATTGATCCCTTCCGCGTGCTTGATCTGTGTACGGGTAGTGGTTGTATTGCCGTTAGTCTTAAAAGCGCTTTCCCTGGTATAGATATGAAAGCGACGGAGTTGTGCGAGGAGGCAGTAGAGCTTGCCGGAAAAAATGCCGTTAAAAACAGGACGGCGATAGATTTTTTTCAGGGAGACCTGTTTGAGGCTACAAATGAAAAGGGTGAGAAAATCGAAGGCGAGTTCGACCTGATAACTGCAAACCCGCCTTATATTGAGACAAAAGAATTGGAAGTACTGGCGCCGGAGATCTCTCTGTACGAGCCGCGCATGGCCCTTGATGCAGGTATGGATGGCCTTGATTTTATAGAGAGAATACTTTTTTCAGCGCCGATTTACCTGAAACCAGGGGCGAGTCTTGTTATGGAGATTGGCTACGGGCAGGCAAGCCGTATTATGGATCTTGCCTATGAGACGGATAAATATGACTGGATGGAAATGAAAGAAGATTACTCGGGCATTGAGAGGGTTTTTGTGGCCGAGAGGGCAAGGTAGATTAAAGGGGCGGTGTTTAGTTCCGCATGACGGGTTTAAGCCCACCATGCGGGTTTAGTTCCCAACGGTTTGCCGTAAGGTTTTTACCACCATATTTTTTTTGATACCCCGCTGCTTGCGGCGGGGAAGTTCATTTTTCAAGCGGGGTTCCGGTATGAAAACAAAAGAGATAATGAAGATGACTGAAGACTATGTCATGAATACCTACGGGCGTTTTCCCGTGGCCTTTATGAAGGGCCGGGGCGCGAGGCTCTGGGACTCAAAGGGGCATGTGTACCTGGACTTTGTCGCAGGGCTTGCCGTTTGTAATCTGGGGCACTGTCACCCGAAGATTGTTTTTGCCATTCAGGATCAGGTAGAGACCCTTATACATACGTCAAACCTGTTTCACATTGCGCCTCAGTCCGAGCTTGCAAAACTGCTTTGTGAAAACTCGTTTGCAGACAAGGCGTTTTTCTGTAATTCAGGAGCTGAGGCCAACGAAGCCGCCATTAAACTTGCCCGTAAATTTTTTACCTCAAAGGGCGAGGACCGCCACCAGATAATCAGCATGGAAAAGTCATTTCACGGACGCACCATGGCTGCCATGGCCGCCACGGGACAGAAGAAAATCCAGGAGGGTTTTGAGCCGCTCCTTGAAAAGTTCGTGTACGTGCCTTTTAACGACCTCGGGGCCGTAAAAAAAGCCATAACCAAAAACACCGCGGCAGTGATGATTGAGCCTGTGCAGGGCGAGGGCGGGGTGAACCTGCCGGAGCGGGGGTATCTTAAGAAGCTAAAGGCCCTTTGTAAAAAGAAAGGCCTGCTTCTTATATTCGACGAGGTGCAGACAGGTATGGGCAGGACGGGCACGCTTTTTGCCTACGAGAACTACGAGGTAGAGCCTGACATTATGACCCTTGCCAAGGGGCTTGCCGGAGGGGTTGCGATTGGGGCCATGCTCGCAACCGATGAGGTCGCAAAGGCCTTCGGTCCTGGAACTCACGCCTCGACGTTTGGCGGAAATTTTCTCGCGACAGAGGCGGCAATGGCAGCCGTCAGGACAACGGTTGAAGACGGGGTGCTGTTAAATTGCAAGAAGGTGGGGCACTACCTGATAACCAGATTAAATGAATTGAAAAAAGAGTTTGCTTTTATTAAAGAAGT
>CBDUXY010000213.1:0-4006 GCA_965371305.1 uncultured bacterium | reverse complement strand
AAACAGGACATACCGGAACATGAATTTTTTATTTTTTGGTTTTTTAGATCTTCAGTTTTTCAGATTTCCAGATTTTTTAAGTTTTCATTTTTTTAGACCTGTTTTAGTCCCGGAGAATTTTTTATGCACATACCTGACGGATACCTTTCCCCGAAGACTTGTATGGCCATGTTTGCCGTGATGGCGCCTGTGTGGTACGTGTCGCTTAAGAAAGTTGAGGCTTGGTACGAGTCACCTCACGGGTCACAGTTAGGGTCACGGTACGGGTCACAGTACGGGTCACAGTTTGGAGGCGCGGGGCTTCCTCTGGTTTCTTTTTTGTCTGCGTTCGTCTTTGTGCTGATGATGTTTAACTTCCCCCTGCCGGGCGGCACGAGCGGGCATGTTGTCGGAGGGGCGATTGTGGCAATAGTGCTTGGCAGGTGGGCCGGCGTGTTTGTCATGAGCCTTGCCCTGTTCTTGCAGGCCGTAATGTTTGGCGACGGCGGTATTACGACCTTTGCCGCCAATGCGTTTGCAATGGGTCTTGTCATGTGTTTTACGGCCGATTATTCATACCGTTTTTTAGCTGGCGTAAATGCAAACAAGAGGCGAGTCAATATTGCTGCGTTTGTATCGGCTTATTTGGCTGTTAACATGTCGGCCCTTGCGGCAGCCCTTTTGCTCGGCTTGCAGCCTGTTATTGCAACGCACGGTGCGTCCGGCGTGCCGCTTTACGCGCCTTATGCGCTGAATGTGACATTGCCGGTTGTTATGGGGACGCATCTATTTTTGCTCGGCCCAATTGAGGGGCTTGCAACGGCCCTCACCGTGTCTTTTCTTTTTAGTATTTGCGGCAGCAGTGTTGCGGCTGGAGGTCCGGTTCAGACAAATCCCGGTGTCGCAAGTGGAAAAAAGCCTCTTTTGATTGCCCTTTGTTCCGTGGTGATACTTTCGCCCATTGGCCTCTTGACAGGAGACTCGCCCTGGGGCGAGTGGAATGCAGGGGAGCTTGCCGCAATGTTAGGTTTTATCCCCGAAGGCATGGGAGAGCTTCATGGACTCTGGAAGGGGGGGGTAATGCCGGGCTACGAACTGGCAGGCGTAAACAACGCCCTTGCTTACGTGTTATCCGCCCTTGCGGCAAGTGTTGTCTCCGTATTAGTCATATATATGGTTGTTAGACTGAGGCGTGGGGGGGTAAGGCAATGACTCTGCCCGAGTGGATGACAGTTAATGGAAGTGAAGCTTGTCAGGGCGTACGTGGTGTAGGAGAAAAGAAACTGCTTACCGAGGGGTTTGCGGATAAGACCCTTACGCGCGTGTCGAGGTTCATGAGGGATGTGCTCAGCGCTCAACAGGAGAGAGTAGGGAGGAAAAGATTTTTTCTTACACCACAATCGGTTATCTCAGGTACCTTTCTTTTGCTTCTGGCCTGTGCCATTACAGGTAGTCATACAGGGCTGCTTTTATTTTTTCTTGCGGCCGTGTTTATTGCCCTTTTCACGCGCGTAAGCCTGGTTGCTATTGCAAAGAGGACATGGGCGCCGGTCTTATTTACTCTGGTTATAACACTACCTGTGTTTTTCGGTCTTTTTGTAGAGGGAGGAATGGAGCAGGGGACTAAAGTCGGTACTATTCTGGTTTTAAGGGTGACGGTAATGACCTCGCTTGTGTCGCTTTTATTTTTAACGACAGGTGAGGCTGGATTTTTTAAAGGGCTCTCGCGCATGCCGCTTCCGGGTTTTTTTGTGACAGCTCTTTTTATGACTTACAGATATATTTTAATACTCTTAAAAATAATCGAAGATACATGTTTTTCAAGAAAGTCACGGATAATAACCCGGATGAGTCTTGGCCTGTCGCAAGGGTGGTTCGGGGCAAGCACGGGCATGTTGCTTCACAGGTCGCTCTTTATGTCCGGAGAAGTTAGTGCGAGTATGAGGGCAAGGGGGGTAGGCGGAAACCCGGCGCCTTATAGAGTCGAGCGTTCCACTGATACGTGTATGGGCCTGAAAGATTACCTGTGGCTTGGTTTTTGCTTTTTTATCTTTTTTATTACGATAGGACTTGGTTGAGCAGGCATGTTTAAATGACAGACGAACTGTATAGACTTGAGGACGTAGAATACAGGTACGGCGACGTCCCCGCTCTTTGTGGTGTAAACCTCTCTATTGCAAGGGGTGAGTGTCTAAGTGTGCTCGGGGCAAACGGGAGTGGCAAGTCAACTCTTCTTAAAATTCTTGATGCGCTTTTGCATCCAACGTCGGGGTATGTGACCTTTGCGGGGAGCCTGCTAAAGCGCGGCGAGAATACGAGTCTTTTCAGAAGCCGCGTCGGATTGGTGTTTCACGAGCCCGACGTACAGCTCTTTTGCCAGACCGTATTTGACGAGGTCGCCTTTGGCCCGGCGCAGCTTGATCTAACTCAATGTGAAGTGGAGGAAAGGACAACCGATACGCTTAAGATGCTCGGGCTTTACGAGATGAAGGCAAGGGCGCCTTTTACCCTCAGCACGGGTGAGAAAAAAAAGGTCGCAATAGGGGCCGTGCTTTCCGTGAACCCGGACGTGCTTTTGATGGACGAGCCTACGAGTGCGCTCGATCCAAAGTCAAAGGCCTGGCTGATTAAACTCCTGAACGAGCTTAAACGCGCAGGCAAAACACTTATAATGGCAACGCATGACCTTGCTCTTGCAGAGCGAGTGTCGGACAGGGCAGTTGTATTATCCGAAGCGCACACGGTTGTTGCCGACGGGGCGACACGTGATATATTGTCCAACAACAGATTGCTTGAGGATGCAAACCTTATTTATGGAGATTGCGTGGTTGTGAACGCGGCAGAAGTTTTGTAGGCATGAGGCAGAGCGCCGGTTGTTTCGCCGTTGTTTGTTGTTAACATTGACCGGAAGTAGTTTGGGACAGATAATTCAGGAGGTAAGTTATGCTGCTTGAAAATATTACGATGAAGGCTTTTAAAGAGGGCTTGGAAAAGACCAGGACAATGATAGTGCCTTACGGCACTGTTGAGGCGCACGGTACGCACCTGCCTCTATCCACCGATACGATGGTAATGGTTGAGGTTGCGAAACAGGCAAGCGAAAGACGTCCTGTATTTGTTGCCCCGCCCGTGCACTTCGGCGTGTGTACTTCCACAGGGCCTCATCCAGGGACCATTACGATAAGTTGCGAGACCCTGCGCGCCCTTACAAAAGACATTGTCAGGGACGGGCACAAAAAAGGGATTGAAAGGTTTATTCTTATCTCGGGTCACGGTGGCAGCCTTCACGTCTCGGCCATGAAAGAGGCTGCCGAGATTCTTACTGCCGAGTTGCCGGCGGTTTCTATCGCAGCCCTTTCCATATACGAGGCCCTGCCAAAAGACGCTTTTTCCATTGCCGAGACTGAAAACGACTCACACGCAGGAGAGCTTGAGACCTCGCTGATACTACACTTAGCACCTGAGCTTGTGGACGGCAGGGCAGCAGAAGAATATCCAAACCTGCCGCGTCCGATTACGGCAAGGGATAAGCTAAAATGCTGGCCAGGGGCCGTGTGGGGAAATCCCGGGAAGGCAAGTGCCGAGAAGGGAGAAAAACTCATGAACATAATGGTTGATTGTGTGGTGGAACTTGTCGGAAAGATAGATCAATACAACAATTAGCATGTAGATAAAAAAAATTTACAGTCTTAGCATTAACTTAAGAATCATTTCTTTTTAACTTTTGTTGCGGGCTTTTTAACGGTTTTTTTCGTTTTAAGTTTCTTTACTGATTTTTTTGTATTTTTCGAATTTTCTGCCATGGCAACAAAATTAACAGGTGGTAAATGAAGCGGATTAAATCCGGCTCTGCGTGTCATGTCTGCAATTGTTTCTCTAATATATGGGAACATGATTGCTGCACAATTTATTTTAGCAAAGCTTTCAAGGGTTTCTTCATCCGGTTTCTCTGTAAAAGAAAAATTACCCTCACTTTCTACCTCGAAAGAAAAAGGAAAGTTGCCTTCTGTTGAAACAACTTTCAATC
>CBDUXY010000212.1:0-4026 GCA_965371305.1 uncultured bacterium | reverse complement strand
TTCAGCCTTCAGGTTTAAATCAACAGTCTTTGCCTTGTTTATGACAGCGACTTCGAGCAAAGGTTTAGCGTTAGATTTTTCAAAAGATAGAGAAGCAGGCATTACATCAGGGGCTGAAACCGCTTTTGCACTTAAAGCGGCGCTGCCGCCAGACGCGCCTGAAGACGGTAGTGAGGCCGTAATATATACGTCAGTCGCAACAAAACTTCCCCCGCCCGACCCTTTCCATGAGGGCAGAAACATATAAACCGCGACAACCACCACAAGACCATGGAGCAATGCCGAGCCAATTATAAAAGGTAATACGTTTTTTTTCATTTTCCTGCAACCAAATTGCGTCTCTCTTTAAATGCAATTACTCAATTATTTGCGGAACTGTCCCAAGTTCCGCAACTCACACCAACCAAATTGCGTCTCTATCTTTAAATACAACTACTCAATTATTTGCGGGACTGTCCCAAGTTTCGCAACTCACACCAACCAAATTGCGTCTCTCTTTAAATACAACTACTCAATTATTTGCGGAACTCTAAAGTGTCCCGACTCCTTCGATGGTGCGTTTAAAAGCGCCTCTTCGCGGTTAAGCGACTTAGCAGGCGTGTCTTCGCGCATGGCAGAGGCATTTTCGTCCGTGCAACCAAGCACCTCAACCCCTTCGGTATCAACCTCCGAGAGTTTATCAACATGAGAGAGGATTCTTTGAAGCTGGTCTGTGTATAATGCAACCTCTTCTTCGGTAACGGCAAGCCTTGCAAGGTTTGCCACCCGCTCAACGTCTTTTCTGGTAATGGACATTTTTTACTCCTAATAACAGTTTTTAAAAAAATCAAAATCACCAATTCAAACTTTGACTCACACCTAAATTATCACAAGATTTATTTTTTTTCAACAGACAAGTCTGCTTTAATCCGCAAAGATATTTGAGTAACTTTAAATACAGCATCGGCAATTAACATAAATAAACTTGCAACACCTGTTCAAAGGCAGTTTTTTCCCTAATTAACCCCGAATTATTTAATTGCAAGTGCAAAACGCAAAAAAATCACTTGACAAACACGCCGAATCAAGATAAATAAGACCTATAATATCCTAATATCCCGTTAACGGAGAAGATATGTTTAAATTAAGTAAAGGCGCTGAATACGCTATTCGAGGAATACTATACCTGTCCATGCAGCCGAACGACAAGGTCTCTTATGTTGAAGAAATTGCCGAGGCTCAGGAAGTGCCTCGGGCATACCTTGCCAAGATATTTCAAACCCTGTCGAAAAAAGGCTACGTAAAGTCCACACGCGGCCCTGGCGGAGGTTTCCGGCTGATTGTAGAACCAAAAAACATTAATATGCTTGGTGTAATAGAGGCGATGGAGGGGGATATAAAACTCAACGAGTGCCTGATACGTGTGGGTTACTGTCACCGTGACAGCACGTGCCCTCTTCACGACGTATGGTGCAAGGTGCAGGATAAAATCCTTAGAATGCTTTCGCAAAACGACTTTGAGACCCTTGCAAAGGCAGGATTAAGAAAACTTGAAATGACGGCCTCGGAAAAAGCAAAAGAGGCCTGAGGCATGCTACAGGGTCATATTATATAGACGTAAATACTAAACCCGCCCTGCGGGCAATAAAAAAAGTAGTAGTATTCTAATTGTTTCAAGACAACCATGATGGTAAAACCAGATAGTAAGTTAGAGGAGTCAAACCCGCCCTGCGGGCAATAAAAAAAAGTCGTAGTATTCTAATTGTTTCAAGACAACCATGATGGTAAAACCAGGTAGTAAGTTAGTGGAGTCAAACCCGCCCTGCGGGCAATAAAAAAAATAGTAGTATTCTAATTGTTTCAAGACAACCATGATGGTAAAACCAGGTAGTAAGTTAGTGGAGTCAAACCCGCCCTGCGGGATTATAATACAAATTTATTTTTTTACAGTATTAACCTAAAACAAAATACCAGATTCCCAAGGAGGAAATAACATGGAAGCAGCAAACGTAGTTGAGAAAAAGGCACTAAAAGACGATGTGGTAAGCAAGATCACACATATCAAGACCGATGGTCTTGCGCAAGATACCTACTACTTCAAGGCAGGCCAGGTACTTGACTGGCACAGGCACCCAACCGGCGACCAGATATTTTTTGTACATGAGGGTACCGGAACTTTTTACCTGGACGAGTCCGGTGAAGAGAGTGTAGCGCTTGCAGCAGGATGCACCGTGCTTGCCCCGATGAACGTATGGCACAAGATCGTTGCAGACAACGAGCTTATCGTTTCCCAGGCAACCACCCAGCCCGCCGGCATGGAGCAAAGAGGCTAAGACCTTTCTGTATAAATCCTTAATTTGCGCAACTGACGGGGAGGTTTTTTACAAAAAAACCTCCCCGTTTTTTTTTACTCCGCATCATGAATATTGTAAAATAAGAAAGGGTCTCTGACCCGGCAGTGAGTTGTGGATAGAACCAGCTCCTGGCTGCGATAAACTTGACTTTTTGAAGATACGAGCATAGAATATATAAATCAAAATTGCAGTTATAATCATCAGAATTTTCTTTTATAAGTTTTTAACACAAGATAGAGAAGGTGCGCATATGAAAAAGATTTTTTTAATAACTGTAGCGGTTATTGTTGCCCTGTTCGTTTTTAATGTAACGGCAGACGCAGCCGGACGATCATCCGAGGTTATTCCGGGTCGTTTCATCGTCGTGCTTCACCAGAACGGTGGCGAAGACCAGGGCAACGTGGCTGCTAACGCAGCCTCCATAGCAAACGAACTTTCAAAAAGACACGGCCTTACCCTTGGCCACGTCTACAGCCGCGCCTTACGGGGTTTCTCGGCAGCCATTCCAGAGGGCAGGCTCAAGGCCCTCAGGGCAGATTCAAGAATAAACTACATCGAGCCAGATATAACGGTCTACCTTACAAAAGGCAAACCTCCGGGCAAGGGCGGAGGCGGCGAAGACCCACCTCCGGCGCAGGAGACACCAACAGGCATAGCTCGCATTAACGCAGATAAGAGCGTTGCAGCCAACATAGACGGCGTAGACAACACACGCGTTGACGTAGACGTAGCCGTTATCGACACCGGCGTTAGCGACACCCACCCGGACATAAACTTTATAAGCGCAAGAGGGATTACGTTTGCAAACGTACGCAGGAATCCAAACGGCCGGGACGACAACGGTCACGGCTCACACGTGGCAGGCACGATAGGCGCAATTGACAACGACTTTGGCGTTGTCGGCGTTGCACCGGGAGCAAGGATCTGGTCGGTAAAGGTACTGGACAAGCGGGGGTCCGGCTGGCTCTCCGACATCCTTGCCGGCATTGACTGGGTAACAATTCGTGCCGGTGAGATAGAAGTTGTAAACATGAGCATCGGAGGTACGGGTAGAAGCGACGCCTACCGCACGGCTATCGCAAGCAGCGTATCGGCCGGAATATTTTACGCCGTGTCGGCCGGTAACAGCGCAAGAGACGTATACGGAAGCGGCGGATTTAATACGGGCGACGAATCGCTCCCGGCTGCGTACCCCGAAGTAGCAGCGGTCTCAGCCCTTGCCGACAGCGACGGCGAGAGCGGCGGCCTCGGTGGTGCAACAAGCTACGGCCCTGACGACACAATGGCAACTTTCAGCAACTATAGCAGAAGTGTTGTTGTGGGCAATCCGGTTGTTTCCTCAGGCGCTGCAATCGACGTTGCAGCCCCCGGAGTGGACATAAAAAGCACATGGAAGGACTCAGGCTACAATACGATTAGCGGCACGAGCATGGCTTCGCCGCATGTGGCAGGGGCCGCGGCACTTTACATATCCGTTAATCCAAGGCCCGCAGGCGTAAGTGGCGCCGACTGGGTGGCAACTGTAAGGCAGGCCCTTATAGACATGGCGACACCCGGTGACTATGACCCGTCAACCGACAGGGACGGTAACATCGAGCCCGTACTTAACGTCGGCGGGATTTAGGGCTGTAAAATAAACTTTTTTGAAAAAATTCTAAACAATAAAAAGCCCACACCTTTTATAGTGTGGGCT
>CBDUXY010000211.1:0-4052 GCA_965371305.1 uncultured bacterium | reverse complement strand
ATAGCTCTGGAGCAGGAACAGGAGTATAATAGTAAACATGTCCATCAGCGACGTGAGGGAAAGTGTCGCGATTTTATCCACGCGTTTTGTGCGATGTCTTTTTGATGGTGGAAATGGCATGGTGGCTACTTGTTCTCCCCGAGAGACACAATTGAGAACAGCTCGAAGTCGACTTCTTCCCCGTCAACTACCTGTGTTGTCCCTCTTGATGCGTCCATTACGTTTATAACAAGTTCATACGACACGCTTTTATCAAATAATAGTATTACTTCCTGGTGTTTCGGGTGTATTTGTTTAAGGCGAGTAAGGTAGGCCGTCAGGGTCTCAAAATCATAAGCTCCTTCTTGTTTGGCAATAAACTTGCCTCCTCCAATACCGATCAACCTGAAACCCTTCTTTTTGACCTGTATGGAAAGAAACTTATTGTCCTTGCTTGTAACCGCGCTCTGCGTTTCCTGAGGAAGCATGATGTCGATTATTGCCGTCTTCGCGAACACGGCCGTTAACAGGAGAAACGGTATGATAATGACAAAGACGTTCATAAGCGGAACGATATTTATATCGTCCGGAGGTATCTTATGACGTCTTCTTTTACTTGGCCTGAAGCTCATCTAATTACGTCCCTTAAACTCTTGAAGTTTTGTTAAGCAGGTTAATCAGTTTTACAGAGAACTCGTCTATCTCGTCTACTATTTTCTGCGCCTTTGATTGCAGAATCGAGTACACGACCAGAAGAGGGATGGCAACGACAAGGCCCGTGGCGGTCGAGTACAGGGCGATGGATATACCGGAGGCGAGCAGTGACGCCTTTTGCGACGGGTCAGCGCTTGAAATGGCGGAGAACGCCTGAATAAGACCCTGGATGGTTCCGAGAAGACCCAGGAGTGTAGCAATGTTGGCAAGGGTCGCAAGGTACGAAACACGCTTGTCGATTGACGGTATTATTTCTAACGCCGCTTCGTCGATGGCGTTTTGTATGTCGTGCTCAGTGCCCTTGGAAGCGGCAATGCCGCTGCCTAAAATTCTCATAAGAGGTACACTCGACCCCTTACACGCGGCGTAGGCCGAATCAATATTACCCTCTTTCAAAAAACGGCTGACTTTCACCCACAACTTCGTGCCGTCGATGTTGTACTTAAACACCAGCAAAAGCCCTCTTTCAATGACTATTGCCACACCAATTGCCGAGACAAAGAGGATGAAATAAATAAATATCCCCCCGTCTCTGAATACTGCTGCTATTGTTTCCATTTATCCTTGCCTCCTCCAAGAGAGCTGCTTGCTCCCTGTATAGTTAAAGTATCCGGACGTACCGGTTTGAGTATATCGTTAATAAAAGACTTGTCCATAAAATCCCCCCTCCAAAGCCGCGAGCGCGGCACAATAAATATGACCCTTGGTTTTTCAAGAGTACCTTCAATCCTGATTATACGCTGAATCACGGAGCCTTTTCCAGAAGACTTCCACTTTGCCCTGGCGGCATTTGCGCTATCAACTGAGGCAAATGATACCAGCAAGACAGCACTTATTATAAAAAGAAAAAACCTTACCTTCACTTGTCCTCTCCTGCCCTGTTACCCATCTTTGCCTTTACGATGGAAAGCCACCCGGCCACCACCTTGGCATCCCTCCCGCCCATGCTCACGTAAGCCGAGTAATTCAGGCGGGCCTCTTTGTAATCGCCAAGATACACTTCGTTTATAATACCCATGTTCCTGTAAGCCGTTGGATCTTCGGGCGACTTAATAAGGAGTTCCTTGTAAACTTTAATGGCCAGTTCGTATTTTTTAAGCCCCAAAAGCAACTCTGCTTTTGCCGAATATGCTTTTACGTCTTTCCTTCCGCCTTCAATCGCCCTGTCTATCGATTCAAGCCCTTTTTCATACTCACCTGTGTGAAAATAATAAAGGGCCGTATTGTAGTCATATACCGGGTCGTTTAGCGTGAAGCTGGCAAGCTTTTTATAGTACTTCCGTGCGTCTTTCACCCTGCCGATTAAAATAAGCGAGTTCGCATAGTTCATTATCCCGGCAGGCGATTTACCAAACATGGCGGATCTCTTATAAGACTCGGCAGCCTTTATCTTTCGTCCGGTTGTAAAATAAAGAGAGCCAAGCGCGTTATACACCTTCGATTGAGGCGCACCCTGCTTAAGGGATTTCTTAAGCACCTCTTCTGCCTCTTCCGGGAAGTTGAGCTTTGAATAAAGAAGTCCCAGATTATAATAATTCTCCCAGTCCTTTGGATATTTAAGCACCCTGGTAGAGAAATGTTTAAGGGCTTTTTCAGGCCTCTCCTTCATAAGGAGCAGCATGTCGATGGACTCGCCCCCGGCACGGGCCGGATAGACAAACTCTATGTCGGCCACAAGAGGTTTTTTAAACACGACTTTAGGGCCGGCTGCAGCGGCGGGTGGCTGTACGCCTTTTTTAACCGCTTGCGTATCTGCGCCTGCCTGAGTCGGCCTTACCGTTTGTTGTCCGACACTTTGTTGCCCGCTCGCAGCGCATCCGGCAATCAGGAGAGAAACAATCAGAAGAATTAGAAAGCGTCTCATGGCCTCTCCCCTCCTTTTTTATCTTTGTCAGTAGTCGCAGGCGACGGGGCGTCCTCTCTAACGGCAGGCTCGTTTACAAAAACCGCCTCAGGAACGCTTGAGCCAAAGGGCCTTTTATACAATGCAGGCTTCAGCACGGAAAGCCTCTCAATACTCTTATCCGTCCACTCGTCAAACACCTTTTGCGCCGCACCTGAACTCAGGCTCTTTTCATAAGCGCTCACGGAACGTTCCTCAAACGGATAGGCTGTCTCCTCGATTACAAACATATACTCCTCAAGCTCCTCCTCGTTAAGCCCCCCTGGACGCTCCGAGTTCAACAGCGAGTCTCTGTAGTTTTCAAGACAAAGCCCCATATAGAAAAACACCTCCGGTATTATCTCGGGCACGTTTTCGTTGACTATAGAAGTATAACCGGTAAAAAGCGAATCAAGCATATCGGTCTTTTTCTTAAGACTTTGTTCAAAGGGCAACCTTAACCTTATCTTCAGGTAATCGTCAAGTCTCTGGTTTAACAAGAGCAGCCTTGACCTCGCTGCGAAGTATCCGGTAGCCCGTGGTTTGCGCCGGGCAATGGCGGTCAAGGTAACAAGGCCCTGCTTTTTCCTGCCAGAGTTAATCTGCATCATGCCAAGCTTATAGACGGTCTCTATCTCCACTTCGCCTGAAAGGCGTTTACTGGCAATCAGCTCTCTATATATGCTCTCGGTCTTTCTGGTCTCTCCGTGTTCTTCGTAAATAAGGGCTGAGGCAAAAAGCAGTTTCGTAGAGTCGGCAAGTTTTTTCGGCCCCTCCCCCCTACGCCAGATGCCTTGCTTAAAGAGCCACTGTATTGTCTCTGCTGCCTGCGCGTAAAGGTTAGCTGCCTTTAGAGGCTCAGAGACCTCTACAAGACGCCCCGCGTCCACAAGGAGCGAGATGGGTGCGGTAGAGCGCGGGTACTCGCGCTCTATTCGTTTCACAGCATTAGTAAAACCCCTGTCTATCTTCTTTGTAGCAATAAAGATCTGCGCAAGTTTGATTAACGAGGCCTCACCGACCTCTGAGCCGGGAAGGGTTTTAGAGGCAATCTCAAACCTCTTAACGGCCTCATCGTATCTTCCGGCTTCAAGGTCCTCTTCGGCAATCTTGTACCTGAGGGTAGCAAGTTTTTTCTTTATCCCAGGATTACTCGACATGCGAGCAAATATTGCGTAAGACGCCTCGGCCTCTATAAACTTGTTTTCAGCAAGCAAAAACTCCGAGGTCTTTTTCCTTGCTACGAGACCCATCCTTGACTTCTTTGACTTAAGCAAGGGGGCAAGCATGAGCCTTGCCTGTTCGAACTCGCCTGTATCGGCGTACATATCGGCAACTTTATCTCTTGACTTCTCAAGCGTGCCGTTAAGCTCCATCTCAGGGCCGTAATTTTCTATCACCCGAACGGCCCCGTCTATGCGTTTTCGCCTCTCATCTTTTCCGGCTGCGGTAGAGTCAGATGCGAGAAAAATAAGCT
>CBDUXY010000210.1:0-4060 GCA_965371305.1 uncultured bacterium | reverse complement strand
GAATGCGATAGACTCTGAAAAAGAAGACTCTATCGTAACAAATGACCCCCGGCATGTTATAATAGCCAAGCCAAATTACACCCCGGTGGAGAATTTAAAAGATGTTCGCTGCGTTTTTCTGGATAACCACGCTTGTCTGTGCCGTGTTTATAGTCACGTTCGTTGCCGCACTCTCCGGCATATCAACGTTTAGGCGATGGCAAATAGCAGGGCCGGTTATAGTTACGGTCGGCCCTCTTTACAGCGCGCTGCAAGTTATAGCTGCAGCGAACAAACTTCATACAACCAATACCGGCCCCAAGTGGTGGCTTGCAGCAATAATTATCTGGACAGTGGTTTTCATTGCAGCGAGCGTTGTCGTTATAGTAATAGCTCAAAGGAAACATCACGGCGTGATTGCGGCGCGGCAGTGGTCAAAAGTGCGGCTTGCATCCCTCTTCATAGTTCTTACCTTAATTACATTTCTTGTCTTTAAAAACGTAGACAAACAAATACAACTCCACTTAGGCGAACTGAGGGTGGCAGCATTAACAAACGCCCTTAAACTTAACCCGCCGGGTGCAGACGCAGCTCTAAACTCAGCCCCTCTTTACAAAAAGGTAATGGATGAATTTAAAAAAACTCAGGCATGGCAGGGCTGTTCAAGATCAAGACTTTCAGAGCCGCTACGCATCCCCGCTGAATTCAAAAAAATCCTTGAGCAGAAAAAAGACTCCATCGAATTGCTTGAGAGGGCAGCGTCAATGCCGGTTTACTACAAAGAGATCAATCTTGAATACGGCGCCCCTGTTATCTATTATACCGGGATTCAGCGCGCGGCCCTGACGATATCCATGCGCTCTTGCATGAACGCGCAGAATGGAAAAACAGGTCAAGCAACAACGGATCTAAAGACATTACGAAACATGGCAGGGCACATGGGGGAGCATCCAACGCTTATTTCCAACATTATCTCGGCCCAGATATATCAGATGTATGTAAACACCCTTGAAAACGTGCTCGCAACATCACCTCCACTCACCAGGGCCGACTTATATATACTTAAAACCGACAGTAAACACATTACCGGAAACATGATAAAAGCCCTTCGCAATGAAAGTCTGATTTTAATGTATCAGGCAAAGACCATCTATAACCCACCTCATTCAAATGGTATTTACAGGGTTTTTGTCGGAGGCTTTGATAACCAATTAATGGCGGAACTATACAAAAATCTATTCTTTCTTTATCAAGTAGACCATGAAGAAACATTGGAAACATTAAGAGACTACGAAGAGTTTACAGTCAGATACGACAAAGAACACCCAAGACACAGGTCAAGTAAGATTATCAAACAATCATACAAAAACTACCTTCGCTCTTTGCGCGTAAGCGCCCTTACCAGGCTTTCCAACTCTGCCATTGCAGCGACTGTTTATAAGACTGAAACAGGTAAATATCCGACCGACTTAAACACTCTCGTTCCCGATTATCTTGATAAAGTCCCGACAGACCCGTTCACGAAAAAACCGCTAAAAATGACAGCAGAAAACGGCGGCCTGATCCTCTACAGCGTTGGAGTGGATGAAACAGACAACGCAGGTGAGGCGGAAAAAGATATTATTTTTGTTCTGAATTAAATCATGAAATAAAACTGGTGGGCTTTGACCAGCCATGCTGGGTCAGTCAGTCAATCAATAGATCTCTGTCTTGCCCATCATCTGATTGGGCCCTGCGTTCACCATTTTTACGACCCTATTGCCGCCGGGAAAATAATCAATCAGGTTAAGGCACCCGTAGTCCTGTTCAATCCTGAAAAAATTATCAACAGCCAGCCCTATCGCGTCGAAGAGTATCACGCGGTTTACGCCGCCGTGGGCGACCACAAGTACGTGTTCGCCCCTGTGGTTACTTATTATGTCGTTGATTGCCGGAATTACTCTCTGCCCAAGTTCGGTCAGGTCTTCCCCGCCTGTAATCCTGCCCCGCGGCAAGTCCTGAAAGCTGAAACTCTCGTCTTCCGGGTACAGGGCAACGGCTTCAGCCTTTGTCAAGCCCTCCCAGCGGCCCAGGTGAAGTTCCCTGAGGGCAGTGAGCTGCGTCGGACCATCAATACACAACCTTTCTGCGATTATCTCTGCCCCTTTTACCGACCTTTGCAGGTCACTCGAATAGACAGATGAAATCTTACTGTCAGCCAGAAAATCTGCAAGACGCTGCATCTGCCTTGTTCCCACCTCCGTTATGTCGACGTCGTGGTGACCGTTATAACGGTACTCGTCATGCCCGACGACTTGCCCGTGACGTACCAGATAAATCCTGGTCACGGCGGCTGCGTTGGCAGCAATCAAAACTCAACCCCTCTTCTCGCTTTAATCCCGTCGTCAAAAGGATGTTTTATCTTAAGCATTTCGGTTACGTAGTCGGCACTCTTCACAAGCTCTGTCGGCGCGTCCCTTCCCGTAAGAACGACTTCAAGACCGTCCGGGCGGGTGTCAAGAAACTCCTGCATCTCTTCAATCGAAATGTACTCGCCGTTTACCGCGCCAAGCACCTCGTCAAGCACCACTAACCCATAATCGCCGCGCTTAAGTCGCTCCTTTGCAACTTCAAAAGTCTCTCTAATTGACGCTCTTACCTTCTCATGGTCTGTTGCGTCTTTAGTGAAAAACGGATGGCGCCGGTTCGAGCGGATAAGTTCTATTGCAGGGATAGATTCTCTGAAAATATTTTTCTCGCCCGAAGGGTCCGAGTCAAGTTTGAAAAACTGTACGAAAAGCACCTTGAGACCCGACCCGGCAGCCCTTACGGCAAGCCCGATGGAGGCTGTTGTTTTACCCTTGCCGTCGCCGGTATTTATATGAACCAAACCCTTTTTTTTATTGCCACTTGACATTGTTCGCCTCCATTACCCACATGGTGGGCTTGTAGCCCGCAACTTGGCTCAGAGTTTTTTTTAAACATACCACCTTTTGATACCCGGTAGCTTGACTCAGGGACAATTCACTTTCTTTACACACACCAAAGCCATGAAAAACCCCGCTGCAAGCAGCAGGGGATTTAATCCGCCACGCATGAGAAAAAACCCGCCATGCGACATGAAGCCCGCCGTGCGGGTCAATCGGAAAAAGTCTTAAGTATCTTACTCCTTGAGGGATGTCGGAGTTTTTTAAGCGCCTTGGCCTCGATTTGCCTTATCCTCTCGCGCGTTACCTGAAAATGCTCACCAACCTCTTCAAGCGTATAGTCGGCCCCATCTCCAATACCAAAGCGCATCCTCAGCACCTGCTCCTCTCTTGGATTAAGTGTCGAGAGTATCTGATCCAGATGCTCAGTGAGGTTTAAATCAATCACCCTGTCGTCCGGACTCAGGTTATCTTCGTCCGGTATTATATCTCTTAAAGAACTGCCGGTTTCCGTCCCCACGGGGGTCTCAAGCGAGATAGTGTCACGGGAAACTTTCAAGGCATTACTTACCTTTTCAACAGGTATCGAGGTACGCTCGGAGATGTCCTCCGCGCTCGGTTCCTTACCTGTTTGCTGCGCCAGTTCACGAGAGGCTTTTTGAATACGGTTGATGGTATCCGACATGTGTACCGGTATGCGTATCACCCTTGACTGGTCTGCAATCGCCCTTGAGATGGACTGCCTTATCCACCAGGTCGCATAGGTGGAGAACTTATATCCCTTGTGGTAGTCGAACTTCTCGGCAGCCCTCATAAGACCGATATTGCCTTCCTGTATCAGGTCCAGGAACTGCATGCCCTTGCTCATGTATCTTTTTGCTATGCTCACGACAAGCCTCAAGTTGGACTTTATGAGCTTCTCCTTTGCCCGCTCCGCCTTGCGCATTACAAGACCAAGCCTTTTGTTCAGAGCTATAATCTCATCCGAGCTGAAACCGGTTTGCTGCTCAAGCGCCTTTATGTCGCGCCGCAACAGAGAGGCCGACTTGATCCCCTCGGTTAAAGCGCTCTCATTAGTTTTTAATTTTGATTTTTCAACCTTAAGCATCTCAGCCTCGGTCATACCGAGGCTTTGTTCAATCGAGGTCATTTTCTTTTTAAATTTCCGAACCTCT
>CBDUXY010000209.1:0-4065 GCA_965371305.1 uncultured bacterium | reverse complement strand
ATGTCATGTAAAAATGATAAAACATATAAATTGTATGAGGTTTATATTATGAAAAGAACTTTGTTTCTAATAATTATTTCGATAATAGCCGGTTTTTTGTTGTTAGCAGGCCTGAGTTCCAAGATCAATGCTTTCATGGGTTCACGCGGTCCGCTTCATGAACTGGCGGAACAAGCGGATTATGTGGTTATAGGTACGGTAAGCAAGGGAAAACCGATTCGAGAAAAAGAGTTTGATTCTTACGGCAATAAAGTTTGGACAGTTCCAGAAGGTTTTTTTAATTAGTATTAAGGTAAAAGAAGTGATTTTTAAAAGAGAGATGACAAAAAGTAGTAAGAAAATTTGTATTTATCGTGAAGACAGTTATAGCATGGCTGACGCAGCATTGATCGAAGGAGAAAGGTCTTTATTTTTTTCAAGAGGCTTTAATAGATCCAGAGTATGCAAGGAGACGTAATATGCCCAAGGACAATTATTTCCTTGTTGTTGATGGGATATTCGGTCAGATAGATTTCTCTAAAGTGGAAAATATTGAAGCCGTTAGAAAGTTTTTTAAGATCTATGAATTGAAAGATGAGGAGGAATGGCTAAAAGAGTTTGAAAAACATCTAAAAAGCGACAATTATATGCTGCGTTTTAATGCTGAATGTCTAATAGATAGAAGTTTCTTGAAAGAGACAATAGGAGAGATGGGGTGGACAAAGAGTGAACCTTTCGACTGTGTAGTAATAGATTCGGAAACTAACGAATTAGAATGTAAGCCGATTAAGAAACAGAAAAAAGAAAAACGTATTATCACGCCAAAATATAAGAAAAAGCCAAGCCCATTTGGTACTTACGACAGGTAATTGAAAAGATATCTCCCCTTTTTAATTTTTTTTAAGAGTTATTTACTTCCCATTATACCTGACAAGCATATGGTTCTGAAGGGTCCAGCCGCGCCAGCCCTGAAGTTTTTTATTAAGCCTGCCTTCAAGCAGATCCACTGCTGCCCTGGCCATACACAGTCGTTCTTCTGATGCATATAAGCTGTTTTTATATTCACGCAGCGCCGGAATGGAAGTCGACCCGAGCTTAACCAGGTAAACCATATCAAGTGTCGCCCCCTGCCCTGTTGTCTCAAAACAGTGCCTTACGTTATAAGAAGCGACAAATCCACTAACGTTCATAAAGCTGCTCACGTAAAGCACACAAACAAGTGTAAGCACGTTCATGTTTACAAGCCACCTGTCGCTCCTGCTCTGAAATACACGAAGGATCAACCAACAAAGTCCCAAAGCCACAAGCGCCATCCACACAATAGCCGAAACTCTAAAAATTGTAAGTGAATAAACCTCCACGTACAAGTAAGTCCTCCACACAGAAGACACGGTGAGCACGATATTTTGAATAATCCAGAGATATACAAGCACCCTGACAAGTGGTGACTTTGCACTCTCACTACCGGGTCTTAATGCCATAATCACAAAAGCCCCTGAAAGCAGCGCAGTCACTATAAGCGGATACGCGCCCCTATGGGCGTACTCGGCATATGTATAACCGTGAGGCAGTTTGCCACCCCACAGGTATATAACGTCCATTACGGTCTGCACCAGAAATAGCAGATTAAACACGATGAAAGACGTTGATATTGACGCGGTAGAAAACAGGTTTGACCACTCAAATGCCTTGATTGAGGTTAGCGGGTCTTCAGGTGTTTTCACTTCATTTACTGCAGAAGGTTTAAGCCTGTATTTGAGCAGCTTTATGCCGGCTGGATTTAAAAACGGCCAGACAATGAAAACAGCAAAGATCCAGAAAAAAGCTCTGTCTGCGTTTACCGCAAAACTTGTTACTTGTTGCCAGAAAAGTTTTAGCTTGTCCGCTATCACAGGATTCGCAACAGTAAAAAGAATTATAAATATAACTGCGAAAACCAACGGAAGTACCCATCGATTAAGGGCCTTTATATCCCTTTGTTTTCCAATAGTTGCAGTAAACCGGCGCATATCTGGAAACAGCTTTACAAACCCCACCAAAAAGAAATTCCCAAGGTTCACTACCCAGGACCAGACGCCGTTTTCCCATGCAGGACTAGAACTAATAGCCAGACTTGCCGTGCCGAGCACTATTAAAATAAAGGCTATAGAACTCGGACTTATGACACATGAAAGTGCAAGCCCAATCACCGCAACGACAAGCAATAATCTAAAGACATGCCTGCTAACGTTGCCGTCGTGCAAGACCTTTGTTTCACTTCCATCTGCGCTTAACGCAATTGTAAAAACAAGCATAATCAATACAAAAAGCCCTGTTGTCCAGCCCGAATAATAACAAATTGCTTTTATCGACAAAAGCCCTGCATCATTAAAGTCTGGGTAACCATAAAAAAGCCAGTCCGCAAAGCCCACCAATACCAGAGAACAAAGAATCTTCCACTTAAGCGGGATTTTAAACCCATACAACAGTTGCCACATAGTGTTATCTCCTTTTAGTCTAAAAATAAAACTTGTTAAGAAATTTTGGATTCAGAAACAAGAAAAATTCGAATGTGAGGAAAATCAGAAGGCACAACACAAACTAACAATAAAAATCGTTCTACAAAAGCGAAGCCTGGGTTATGACAGTGTAAGCCGTCCACGGCCCGGCAGTCTTTCCGATAAAAGCGTCCCTGTACCAGTCCGGTACGTTGCTCCAGCACAGGCCCTCTGTATCATGAATCAGCTCACACACCTGCTTTGGCTGGCGACCTTTTTTTACGGCAATAAAAGAACCCCACTTTCTGCCATAAATATCCACCCTTATGCAACGAGTTTTTATGTCATATCCGGATGTACGAAAGTTGTCGGAGGCAGGCAGAAGCAAACGAGTCGGGGCATTTACGATGCAGATTGTTATATCCTGTTCCCCCTGTGCGTCGCGGAATCTCTTTACATGCCCTGGAATTTTTTTTGCGTTGGAAAATGTTTTTTCATAAGCGCCGCAAAATTGTAATTCATCAGGAAGTTCCCTTAAGCGCCTGCCCTCGAACATTAGAGGAAAGTCAAGCACAAAGTCGTCATCGGCTTCGCCACTTACAGGGATTAACGCAAGCGGCGGCGCAGATTTAAAGCACGCAGCAGCCGAAAAAAGCGTAATAAGGAAAACACTTTTTGTAATATCTGTTTTCATCATGACCTGTCTCTTTCAGGTATTTTTTTTTGAAAAAAGGACAACACATTTTTTGGAGAATTCAGGAAGTATTCGGAGTTCAAAGTGACAAGTAAACCACCCCTGAGCCAAATGGCCGGGTGAGCACGCCTGCGGCGAGCAAATTAATAAATAGGTTTTTGTACCAAACGAAACGAACAACTGTTGCGTGATTCGCCGTGCGCAGCACCTCAAGGGTGAAAAGGATTTTACAGTCATCGAGGAAATTGGATCTTATGCGGTTATTTTCTTAACTGAATTTAGGCAAGCGGGAGTAAATCTGAAACAAAAGGCGCATCAAACTTCCTATTAGAATTAGACAATGAATATGACGGAAAAGTTTAAAAAAAAATTGAAAAAAGAAGTACGGTTCGTACAGGAAAAGAATGGATGTTGGAGAATTGAGAATTAATTAGTCAGGATTGGAGGTATAGTTTTAAACATGAAAAAACGAGGCCGACTTGCACACCCCTTGTCCCCTTGTCCAACGGCTTGGCAGCCCAACTGCCCGGTGAACTATATCATAAACTTAAGTCCTGCCCTTGAGCCGCCGCTTGCGTCATTAGTCCACATAACCTTGGCAAGGGTCGGAACATGTACATCCTTCAAGTTCGGAAACCAGAAAGATATCTTAAAGACACGATCAGTTTTTAACTTCTCGGAAACAAGAAACGAAACCCCTCCATTACTTATGTCCACTATATGTGCCTTACCCTTAAAAGAGTAACCTTCGCCCCAGCTCTCGTAACTCACCAGGCCCGACATAGGGCTTCTTTTGTGAGCCCTTTTATTTTGAAATTCCACCAAAACATCCCCAAATAATTTTATCTTAAAACTGAAAATTTAAATAATTATGTATTTTATTTTGATTCATGTCAAGAAAAAAATTTAAATTTT
>CBDUXY010000208.1:0-4092 GCA_965371305.1 uncultured bacterium | reverse complement strand
ACCACGGAGTGCTTGAAAACTGGCTCAGGCTTCAGCAGAAAAAAGAATGTTTTTTCTTTGTTGCCGATTGGCACGCCCTTACGACCGATTACGCAGACCCCAAGGGGCTTAGTGAAAACGTAATGGAGATGGTGCTTGACTGGCTAAGTGTCGGTATAGATCCGGAAAAGTCTATTATATTCCAGCAGTCGGCCGTAAAGGAACATGCCGAGCTCTTCGTGTTGTTGTCAATGATAACGCCTCTTTCGTGGCTTGAGAGAAACCCTACCTACAAGGAACTCATGGGTGAGGCCAGAGCTAAAGAAAGGGACCTGCATACGTTCGGTTTTCTCGGTTATCCCGTGTTGCAGACAGCCGACATTATCGTATACAGGGCGTCGCAGGTCCCGGTCGGCATAGACCAGGTGCCGCACGTTGAGCTTGGGCGCGAGATAACCAGGCGTTTTAATTTTCTCTACGGCAACACCTTTCCCGAGCCTCAGACAATCTTGACGCCTGCTTCAAAGATACTCGGCACGGACGGACGCAAGATGAGTAAATCTTATAACAATGCCATATACCTGAGCGACCCTCCCGAAGTGGTGGAGAAAAAACTTAAAACAATGGTCACGGACACGAACAGGAAGAGGAGGACGGATCCTGGTAATCCTGAGATATGTCCTGTATTCACCTCGTTCCATGGGATATACTCAAGCGAGGAGACGAAGGCATGGGCAATAGAGGGCTGCACAAAGGCGACTATCGGCTGCATTGAGTGCAAGATGACTGTAATACCACGCGTCATAGAGACCCTTGAACCCATACAAAAAAAACGCGCTGAATTTGCAAAGGACCCGGAGCGTGTGCTGGCCATACTTGATAAAGACAACGCACGGGCGCGGGAAGTAGCGCAAACCACCATGAAGGACGTAAGAGCGGCCCTTGGGCTTGCGTAATTTTTAGTAATACTTGAAACTTGCTGATTGCTAACCATTAATTGCCAGTAACGCACACACACACTATGCCTTATAACGTAAAATTAGACATATTCGAAGGCCCGCTCGATTTGCTGCTCCATCTTATAAGGAAGCACGAGGTGGATATATACGATATTCCCATCTCCTCCATCACGGACCAGTACCTTGAGTATATAGACATGATGAAGACCATGAACCTTGAGCTTGCCGGAGAATTCATACTTATGGCAGCGACGCTTATACATATAAAGAGCAAGACATTGCTGCCGCTGCCTGAAGAGCCGAATGAGGAAGAAGAAGGGGAGGACCCAAGGAGTGAGCTTATGCGTAAGCTCCTTGAGTATCAGAGGTACAAGCAGGTCGCCGAGGAGCTTGCCGACAGAGACATGCTCGGGCGTGACGTGTTTGCAAGAGGCATACCGCCGACGCTGTTTGCAGACGGGCTTTTTGAGAAAGAAGAGGGGGCAGGGTTTTCCGATGTTTCGATATTCGCCCTTATGGAGGCCTTTCGCGAGGTTATCAAGAAACTTCCAAAGGCCTATGAGATAGACCTGACGGTTGACCGCTTTCAGGTTGCGGATAAAATAAACTTTATTATGGACGTGCTCGGCTCCTCCGGTACGACTGCTTTTAAGGAGCTTTTCCCTCCCGAGGCCCAAAAGGGCGAGGTGGTCGTTACCTTCCTTGCCCTGCTTGAGCTTGCAAAGATGTTAATGATCAAGCTCTATCAGACCGACGACGGGGCAATAAGACTGTATAGAGCTGCAGGCGCGCCAGAGACTACAGAGTCAACTTCAAACGAGGTTCATTAAAAAAATGGAAAAATCAGAGTTAAAATCTGTTATAGAGGCGGTTATATTTGCAGCCGACCACGCGATAACATTTGAAAAACTGATGGGTGTGTTCGAGGGGCAGGAAAGGGAAGACGTAAGGGTGGCTTTAAAAGAACTTATTGCCGACTATATTGAACGCTCAGGCGGCATCGTAATTGAAGAGGTCGCAGGAGGTTTTCAGTTAAGAACGCGTCCCGAACACGCGCCCTGGTTAAAGAGATTTTTTAAGGTCGGCATACAACGCGTGAGCAAGGCGGCCCTTGAAACGCTCTCTATTGTTGCTTATAAGCAGCCCTTAACGCGCGCAGGGCTTGAGGAGATAAGGGGGGTCGATAGTGCAGGCGTTTTAAAGACCCTTCTTGAGAGAAGGCTTGTTCGTATTGTAGGGCGGCAGGACGCCCCCGGAAGGCCGGTTGTCTACGGCACCACAAAGGAGTTTCTTGAGACCTTCAGCCTCTCCGACCTTGCAAGCCTTCCGACCTTAAAGGAGATAGAAACGCTTGAGCAGGAATCGGTTGGCGAGGAGTACGAGCTGTTGTCTTTAGTTGCTAAGGGGGCGACGCAGGGTGTTAACCAGGGCGCGGGTGAAGAGGTGGAGGTGGAGCCAGGTAGTATGGAAGACGTAACAGAAGAGACAAGCGAAGAGATAGAGGCAGACTCTGACGCTGACTGCGCCGAGGCAGAAACTGCAGAGCCGGAAGAAGTCAGCTCCGAAGCCGACACTGATTCTGACGACCCTGATGAGTCCAATGATACGTCAGAGCCGGAATCCGGGCAAGGGCCGGAATCCGGGCAAGAACAAGAAGAGGTGTGTGAGCAGGACGAAGCAAATGAAGAAGATGACGACGAAGAAATAGGCACGTAAACTTATTGTCCGGGCGAAAGCCCGGAGTTCCCATCTTTTCCTTGATGGGATTATGAAGCGACCTCTCACCCGACTCGCTGCCACGGCTGAATTCCTGAGAGATTTTTTAAAATAAAATCCTTTTTAAAGTTGTTCTCTATCTGATTCTAAAACGAATAAAGCAATACAAATACTAATGAAACGGGGAAGTACCGGAAAATTATGAAACAGAGACTACAGAAAATAATATCGCACGCAGGCATTGCCTCAAGACGCAGGGCAGAGCAGCTTATAGTGGAGGGAAGGGTGACGGTCAACAACGAGGTCATCACCACCCTTGGCTCAAAGGCGGACCCTGATACGGATAGAATAGAGGTGGATGGGACGGTCTTGAAGCTTAAGGGGCCGAAGGTGTACATCTTGCTTAACAAACCCTCAGGCTATATCACTACCATGAAAGATGAATTTAACCGTCCCATCGTAACGGACCTTGTGCAGATAAAAGGTATGCGCCTTTTCCCCGTTGGCAGGCTTGATTACGATACGGAAGGCGTACTTTTGCTTACGAACGACGGGGATTTTACCAATAACCTTTTGCATCCAGGCAATCAGATAACAAAAAAATATCTTGTAAAGGTCAGGGGGGTTCCCGATGAAAGGGCCCTTGGCCGTCTTGCGCACGGCATAAGGCTTGAGGACGGCAAGACCCATCCGGCCAAATCAAGATTCATCAGGAAGGCAACCGAGAACACCTGGATTGAGCTTACCATTACCGAGGGTAAAAACAAGTTAGTCAAAAGGATGTGCCAGGCCGTGGGCCATCCCGTGATGAAGCTTAAGAGGATAGAGTTCGCAGGCCTCTCGGTCGGTAAACTAAAGACAGGGGAATACAGGAAACTCAGTGAAAGGGAAGTTGAGCGGTTAAAGAAAATGGGACGCGAGTAAGGGAGAACTAATTGTCTTCGAAAAATGAAAAAACCGCAAGAATTTTTCTTAAGATAGTAACAAAGGCTATCCTGCGTCATGCTCTAATTGAGCCTCAATTATATATGGATCTGCGGGAGTGTTAGAAAAGAGGGTGTTTAATTAAAAGTTTCCCCTCCCTTGATGGGAGGGGACTAAGGGGAGGGTGAAAAGAATCACCCCCACCCTACCCTCCCCCGTCAAGGGGGAGGGGGCTGCTGAAATTCAAGTTGTATGTTGCGAGGCGCGGTGAACAAAACATACTTTTATAAGAATCCAAAAGACAGCGGAAGATTTATTTCGTCCCGAACGTCCAGCTTTCTTACTGTTGCGTGTTTAACGGTTTTTATATTTTCGTGCATTGTTTTTGCGCACCCTTTTTCGGCCCATGCTGGCAAGTCCCGTCTGGCTCATATTGTAGAGAAAAAGACCAGGACCGAAAACGCCCCTTACGAAATAGATTTAAGAAAAAAATATCCCGCGGGTTTCAGTTTTG
>CBDUXY010000207.1:0-4112 GCA_965371305.1 uncultured bacterium | reverse complement strand
TCTGTGTATCGAGGTTCGCGTCTGCTACCGTTATGACAGGCGTAACGTCAAGGTTTGTAAGCTGACCATCCATAATGCCGGTAATGGTTATTACAGGTGCGGTCTTGTCGATTGTAAAACTGATTGATGCATTTGCGCTGTTACCGGCAGTGTCTGTCGCGCTTACCGCTAAAGTATGAGTTCCATCTATTGTAATTAAAGTACCGCTCGTATAAGGCAAACCATCCAGAGTAATAGTTTGAGTCGCTAGGTTTGTATCGGTTACAGAGATTACAGGCGTTACATCAAGGTTTGTCAATTGACCGCCCGTAATGCCGGTTATGCTGATTACAGGTGCTGTTTTGTCAATCGTAAAACTTATTGACGTATTGCTGCTGTTTCCAGCCGTGTCGGTTGCAGTGACAACAAGAGCATATAAACCGTCGGCAGTTATGGTCGTTCCGCTCGTATAAGGCGAACCGTTCAAAGTTACGGTCTGGGTGTCCAGGTTCGTATCGGTTACCGAAATTCCCGGTATTACATCAAAGTTTGTAAGTTGACCGTCGGTTACGCCGGTAATGTTTATTACGGGTGCGGTCTTGTCGATTGTAAAACTGATTGATGCATTGGCACTATTGCCCGCCGTGTCGGTTGCGGTCACAGCCAGGGTATAGACCCCATCGGCTGTAATAACAGTACCGCTCGCGTAAGGCGATCCGTTAAGTGTGATTGTTTCTGTATCTGGATTAGCATCGGTAACCGTGACAACAGGCGTAACGTCAAGGTTGGTGACCTGCCCGTCGGTTGCGCCGGTAACAGTTATCACCGGCGGGTCCGTATCGGCAACATAAGTAAGGGTAATGGAAGCTGTAACGGTATTATCCGCCGCGTCGGTTGCAGCAACCGTTATGGTATTGGCTCCCTGGGCAAGCGTTAATACAGCACTAAAGTTATTACCGACAACAATGGCTGCATTACCGTTTACCGTAACCGTTGCGGACGTGTCGTCAACCGTTCCGCTTATGGTAACGGACGGATCAAGCAAAGTATCACCGTCAACGTGAGAGGTTATGGCAACAACAGGCGCGGTCTTGTCTATGTTAAGAGTTTCGTTCGCTGTAGCGGTGTTGCCCGCAAGGTCGGTTGCAGTACCTGTTACAGGCTGCCCGACCCCTTCCGCTGTAACGGTGACAGGGTCGGAACAAGCGGCAATGCCGGATATTGCATCGTCACAGGTAAAACTAACTGTAACGTCCTGGTTATGCCACCCGGCCGCGTTTGCAGCAGGCGATACGGTTGACGTTATTGTCGGCGCGTCGTTATCAATGCCTACTATCTGAATAGTAACGCCGCCGCCAGGTTTTCCGCGCAGTTTGACGGTTAATTCGTTGGATGAGTTTAACGTAACAGGTTTTTCAATAACAGAGGCGTTCTGATTAAATTCGCTCGGTCCGACTATTTGCACGCCGTTCAGGGTAATAACAGAGCTTGAGACCATTTCGAATTCGTCGTCTTCAAGTCCGCCGTTGTATATCTGAAGTGTATAGGTAAGGCCTGGATCAATGATGGCAAAATTCTTAACGATGGTAGTGGATTGGCCCGTGCCCCGCATAAAAACTTCAGGACCGTAGACGGTAAATGTACCGGCTGTAGCTTTTATAGGGATGGCAGCCATCCCTATAAAAAAGATCAGTAAAGCAAGTAACCTGAGTCTTCGTAACTCAAATATTCCGGCACACCCCCTTAGTAGTCGCGGCATTTGAACCATCGGAACCATCGTCTTCATGCTGAACCTCCCGTGTCGTCAGATAGAAAATCAATTGAATTAAATTGTTGTTTTATTTTGAAATTAAATAAATCTGTCCACTTTATGTCTTGTCCCCTTTTATTTTTTATGGGCCGTTAATTACACCTGCAAATGGTGGGCACAGCCCACCCTACAAAACTATTTTACACTACTCCTATCCTAATTTTTCTATTCTCTTCTCGCGCCAAGCCTCATATTTGTCTCTAAGATTTGCAAGTTTAACATAAAGATTTTCTTCGTCAGGATTTTCTTTCTTTATTACAGAAGCTGCTGATTCTTCGCCGTATCCCTGTTCAGATAAAAATGCACTCCAACTTATTGATGATTTTATGCCACATAAATCTTCAATAATAAAATAAATTTCATCTGCTGTACTCCACAAACTTTCAAGGTCATCAACAGTATTCGCGTACATCTGACTCTTGGCTTTAGAATCTTTGAAATAATCATGTATAATCTGTCTCAATTTATATATCTTTTTTTCAGCACCATTCACAGTGCCTCCAGCCCCAACTACTGATACAACTTTTGCTTCTTTTATTTTCTCTTCACGCCAAAGTTCATATTCGTTTCTAAACTTTATTAGTAAATGGTATGGTTCTTTGTCCGGGTAATCTCTTTGTATGCCAAAGGCAAACAACGCTGCACCGAATCCTTTTAAACTAGAAAAATCGCCGAACGTCACAGACAATTTCTCATAGCCATCCTCTATATCAAAATAAAAACTATCCAACAACACCCATTGACTTTCAAGCGTCATTGGAGTAGTAAACAAAGAATAATTATCCTTGGAAGACTTAATATAATTTTCGATAAATTGTATTGTCTTAATAATTTTTTTTGACTCATCGCCCATAGATATCCTCCAATCAAAGCCCACTAACAATAGGTTGCATGCCTAACTCTACAAGCATATTAACATAATCATTGTACGGCATCCCCTCAACGCCAGTCAGAGTATCATACACCATTTTATTTTTTCCAGTGCCAGTTACTACAGCATCATGCCAACCAGAATTTGAAAATCTCACACCAGCATTATCAACCAAAAATCTAGCTTTTTTACTAGCATTAGTAAACCTGACAATTCGTGGACTATTAGCTCCGCTCTGTCTAAGTATTCGAGCTACATTTTCAGCAACCGTCTCACATTTCATCAGAGCTCGATTGGCTTTATTTAAATGTGGTACTAAGTCTTTTGCCTGTTGGCTTAACCGTTGAGCTAACGGTTTATTTCCCATAAGGGCAGCCAATTCTGCTGCCTCTGCTATCCTACCTCTCGCAAGTGCTTGAAGAAAAGCTGCTCTAACTGAATCAATATACAACCCACTCGGATCCACAAAGTTAACCGGATCATTCAGCACATAACCATACAGGTTAGTGTCTCCGCCGTTAAAGCCTATGGGGTCTTTGGCTGTCCAGCGGCCTGTGGCGGGGTCGTAGTCACGCGCGCCAAAGCGGGTCAGTTTTGTATGCTGGTCGTAAATGCCACCTGCAAAACCGAACGGCTGGAAACCCGGATTCGTATCATTTAGAACATTACCAAATTCGTCATAATCAATCCTTTGAGCTACCGTGCCCGTAGCAACGTCAAACACCAGACGCGGACTACCCAGATGGTTTCTTATGATTCGATAGGTGTTGCCTCCCTTCTCCATGTAGCCTGCAACAAACGTCGCAACCACATTTCCTGAACCATCAAGCTCGGCAATGGGATTAAGTTGATCGCCGTAAATAAAGCCTTGAACCAAAACCCCATTTACTTTTTTACCAATTCTGCGGTTCCTGCCGTCTATAATATAGTCTACCTGTGTGCCATCAGGCATGAAGGCTGATCTTAAATTCCCTACCACATCGTAATCGTAAGTAGTCGTATCGGAAGTCGAAGTATCGGTCTTTGTCTCAAGTTCACCGTTCTGGGTGTAGGTGTAGGTATTCGTACCGTAGGTAAGAAGCCTGTCCTGGTCGTCATACGTTCCTGCAAACATGCCAAGCTGCCCACCATAAGACGTACGGTTACTGTTAAGGTCATATTCATAATGGTCTATGTTGACGCTGTTCTTTTCTACATCCGTAAGCCTTCCTGCCGGGTCGTAGATATAGGTATAGTTGTCGGTAACACCGCCAATGGTCTCTGTCTTTGAGGTTACACGCCCCAATTTGTCTCTTGTGTAGGACGTCGCAAATACGTCGGCCCCTGCGTACTGCGCGGCGTAACCCGTGACCTCGCCAAAGGTGTTATAGCCAAGCGTATCCGTAACGCCCCCGACCGTAGTGCCGGTAAGCAGACCGTTTTGAGCGTTGTACGTAATACCGAGCGCGCCTG
>CBDUXY010000206.1:0-4134 GCA_965371305.1 uncultured bacterium | reverse complement strand
ATGTAACAATTGCACAAACAAGCGCGTACTGCGGACGCTTTTTTTCGACAAGACGCACTACCACAATAAAAATAAGAAAAGTATTGAGCGAATGCAGAATAATGCTTGTAAGGTGATGGCCAAAAGGGTTCAGGCCCCATATGCTATAATCAACTGCATGGGACAAGACTGTTACCGGATGCCAATTGCCTACTACAATAGAGGTTGACGCCCATTTAACAAAATCAGCGTTTATCCCGGATTGAATATGCTCATTTTCATAAACGTATTCACTGTCGTCCCAATTTACAAAATCGTTTTCAAGGGCAGGAGTAAAGGCAATAAAAGTAAGGGCGGCAACGATCAGGGCGGCAATCAGTACATGTTTGATCTTCCAACCTTTCGTCACGGGAGAGTCATTGTTTGCAGTACCCATAAACATATCGAACATCTCCTAAGCTCATGGCATGAGAGATAGAAAAAAAAACGGGTTCAACATGTAGAATCGAACCCGCTTCGGTTTAAGTCAATTTTTTTTGAGTTCCTGCTACGCCTTATTTGCAACAACCCCGAGTTCCGCCATAACGGCCTCACCCATTGCCGCGCAGCCAAGGGTTTGTTCACCTTCGCCTGCAATATCTTCCGTGCGTAGGCCTTTATCAAGCACCCTTTCCACGGCCGCGTCAATCCTGCCTGCCGCCTCACCCATGTCAAACGAGTACTTAAGCATCATAGCGACGCTTAAGATCGTCGCAATCGGGTTTGCGCGGTCCTGCCCTGCTATGTCCGGCGCGCTTCCGTGAATAGGCTCGTACATGGCATGGCGTCCGTCGCCAAGGCTTGCAGACGGCAGCATACCGATAGAGCCGGTGAGCATTGCAGCTTCGTCCGATATTATATCGCCAAAGGTGTTTTCCGTAACTATCACGTCAAACTGTTTCGGGTTGCGCACAAGCTGCATGCAACAATTATCAACGTACATGTGCGAAAGTTCAACGTCTTTATAATCTTTTTCATGCACGTCTATAACAATTCTTCGCCACAGCTCGGTTGTTTCAAGCACGTTTGCCTTGTCAATACTCATCACGCGTCCGCCTCTTTGCCTTGCTACGTCAAAGGCAACGCGCGCAATACGTTCAATCTCAGGCGTTGTATACACAAGCGTATTAACACCCCGCTCCGTGCCGTCAGGAAGCGTTTCAACGCCGCGCGGCTCACCGAAATAAAGCCCGCCCGTGAGCTCACGTATAACAAGTATGTCAACGCCTTCAATCACCTCGCGCTTAAGCGTTGAGGAATCCACAAGGGCGTCATATATCCTGGCCGGACGCAAGTTAGCAAAAAGGCCAAGCTCTTTACGGAGTTTCAAGAGCGCTCTTTCCGGCCTGATTGCATAATCAAGCCCCTCCCACTTTGGCCCGCCAACGGCTCCGAGCAAGACTGCGTCGGACTTTAACGCAAGCTCTAAAACTTCGTCGGTAAGCGGCACACCGTGCGCGTCAATGGACGCGCCACCGACTTTTGCTTCGGTTAAAGTAAAAGCCGCCTCGTAGTTCTCTTCGACCCACGAAAAGACCTTTTTGGCCTCTCTCACTATCTCAGGCCCTATGCCGTCACCCGGCACGATTAATATATTATAATTTTTCATCTTTTCTGCTTCCTCTATTTCTCTTTTATTCTAATTAAACACAGTAGAGATTAAACCCCTTCCGGTATACCGCCTGCGAATTCACTGACCTGCTCTTCTTCCGGCTCGAATTCGTCGGCAATCTTTTGGAGCGCCTCCATGAACTCCGGAAACCCACTAAAAGGTATTACCACTGTGCTCCTTCTGGCATTTGAAAGTTCCGCAATTTGTAAGAACCTGCCACCTTCGTTCTCCTTAAGATCTACAAAAAGTGTCTTACTCTCAATATGAAGCTTGTCTGTGGAGATCACCCTGCTCTTGTTGTTTTCGTTTCTCATGCTACCTCCCCTTAGTGTGTGTGGTTTCAGGGCTCCATCGCCCCACAAGTCCCGCATCGCGTGTTTAATCCCTCTAACCCGCATGGCGGGCTTAATCCCTCTACATTGCTTAAGAGGCCTTTTTAGTTAAAGACTTCTTCTTAATCCACTTCATAAGGCCGCCTGCTGAAATAAGCTCCTGCATAAAGGGCGGAATAGGACGGGCCTGAAAGGTTTTTTTACGGGTAATATTTTTTATCTCACCTGTTGCAAGGTCAACTTCAAGCTTGTCGCCTTTTTTTGCCGCCCTCACGGCCTCGTCGCATTCTAATATAGGCAGCCCCATATTAAAAGAGTTTCTATAGAAAATACGGGCAAAACTTTTTGCAATAACCACTCCCACCCCGCTTGCCTTAATGGCAATAGGGGCGTGTTCCCTTGACGAGCCGCAGCCAAAGTTCTTTCCGGCAACAATTATATCGCCTTTTTTAACGCTCCCTGCGAAACCCTTGTCTTCATCCTCCATACAATGTTTTGCAAGCTCTTTAGGATCTGCCGTTGTAAGGTGCCGGGCGGGAATTATCCTGTCCGTATCTATGTCTGCTCCGTACTTCCAGACGTTACCTTTTATCTTCAATTTCTACTGTCCTCCAATCTTTTTAAGACTCAGGCAAACACTTTACCTGACGGTATTATTTATTATATTATTTCCCGGCCTCGTCCGGGTGAACTATCCGGCCCCTTATGGCAGAGGCCGCTGTAACGGCCGGGCTTGTCAGATAGACTTCGCTTAAGACGTGTCCCATGCGGCCCCTGAAGTTCCTGTTAGTCGTAGTAACGGCGACTTCTCCTGCGGCGAGTATGCCCATGTGTCCGCCAAGGCAAGGTCCGCACGTTGGAGGACTGATTATGGCGCCTGCGTCAAGGAATACGTCAAAATATCCACGCTTAAGAGCTTCTTTGTATATCGCCGGAGTTGCCGGGATAATAATAAGCCTCGTGTTAGGCGACACTTTCCTGCCCTTTAACACCTTTGCCGCGACTTCCAGGTCTTCAATACGTCCGTTCGTGCAGCTCCCTATTACGGCCTGGTCGATTTCCACCCGGCCTACTTCCGACACACCAACCGTGTTCTCGGGCAGATGCGGCTTTGATACCTGCGGCTCAAGCCTTGAGCAGTCGATCTCTATTGTTTGGACGTAAGTCGCGTCCGGGTCGCTCGTAAAGTAACGCGGCTTCCTCTCTGTCCTTCCTTCGGCATACGCCCTTGTTTTATCGTCAGGCACAATAATGCCGCTCTTTCCGCCTGCCTCGATTGCCATGTTGCACATGGTCATGCGGGCTTCCACGGAGAGTTTATCTATGACGTTACCGGTAAACTCCATTGCCTTATAAAGGGCTCCGTCAACACCTATGTCGCCTATGGTGCGAAGTATCAGGTCTTTCCCGCCGACCCATTTCCGGAGCCTGCCCTTATAGACAAACTTGATCGTCTCAGGCACCCTGAGCCACACCTCGCCCGTTATCATGGCCCCCGCCAGGTCGGTCGAACCCATACCCGTTGCAAACGCGCCCAGAGCGCCGTAAGTGCAAGTATGCGAGTCAGCCCCTATTACCAGGTCGCCAGGGCCCACAATGCCAAGCTCCGGCAGCAGGGCATGTTCAACCCCTACTTCCCCTCCGTCGAACGTATGGGAGAGTCTATGCTTTTTTGCAAATTCCCTCAAGACCTTACACTGGGTTGCAGACTCTATATCCTTATTTGGGGTGAAATGATCAGGCACCAAAACAACTTTATTTCTATTAAAAACTTTTTTTGCCCCTACCTTTTCAAACTCCTTTATTGCGATGGGGGAGGTAATATCGTTGCCAAGGGCTATGTCGATCTTTGCATTAACTATCTCGCCCGGACTTACCTCTCTCTGCCCTGCGTGTTTTGCAATGATCTTCTCAGTGATCGTCATTGGTTTCGTAGTTCTTTGAACCATTTCTCTGTCCTTTTTTGTTTCGTTTTAAGAGTTAATAAAAATCATACTCAGAGTTTTTTTTTAAACCCCTGTGTTTGTGCTTACATTGCATAAACTGACCAACCTTTAAAGGGGTTGGAGAGTTTATGCTGAAAGTTTCCAGGCCACGTGTCCTATACCATACGTTCGCGCCGTTTTTTTTTTTTTATTTAAGCAAGAGATAGGCAGAGCACACGTCGGGAAT
>CBDUXY010000205.1:0-4183 GCA_965371305.1 uncultured bacterium | reverse complement strand
CCTGGTGGGAGAGGGTTGGGGTGAGGGGGATTTGCTTTTGTCCCTGCGGGACGGCTTTTGTGGGGTAGGGTGTTTAGGGCGGGGCTTCCTCTTCCCCGTTCGGACGTTTAATTCCTGCGGAAGCCTGGCCGCCTAAATCGCTGCGCTCATGCTCCCCCGGCCTCACTCACCCACCCCCTCTTTAGCCCGTCACACCCTACACCCACGGGGTTTTGAAAAGACAAAGATATTATGTCGGGTTTCGGTGCGGGGACGCACCGAAACATCAGTTTTTTTTGTTTTTATGTAGGCTGGGTTGAGAAGCGAAACCCAGCGTTAGTTAAGTGGCTTAATTGTTGGGTTTCACTACGTTACGTTTAACCCAGTGTATTGACACTGCTATTTTTTTATTTTTCCCCGGTTAGCCGATTCAAATAATCAAGAATGTCCTTGTCTTGATGGAGAACAGATGTTCCATAAGTATTTACAAGGTTTAATGGAGAATTAGATATCCAGGCAGAAAGTCGTCTTTCCGTAAAAAAAGCGTTGCAGTAAGGTAAGCCCAATGAAGCATGTGAAATATCAGCAAGGTCATTTTTCTTAAATCGCTGTTCCTTGTTGTACCTTATAAAAGCGTATATGGCGGCATATGTGTGGATATAGGGTAGTTTTTTGCCTATCTTCTTAAGCCTGAAAGCATGATAAATTAAATTCTGCATTTTTTTCCATAACTCGGATTTTTCTTGCTCCTCCTGTGTTGGTTTTTTGCCGAACGTCGAAGGATAAAGAAAACTAAAAACCTCTCGTATGTCATTTTGTGACAAATCTAACATGCCAGTGATTTCCTGTAAAAACACGTCGTCAAATGTTTTGAAGTCAAGGTTTTTGTCTTTGTCCTTATTAAGTCTTTCTATAAAAGAACTTCCGTCATAAACTTTGAATTCTTTTGTTTTTTTGAGTATTTCCACTAATGTAAACTTTGCACAATACTTGAAAAAATCGACCTGCATACGTTCGTTATCTGCCTTAGAGAAGTTTTTACTAAATCGGTGGAATTCGCCATTTAAGAAAAACACTTTTGTCCAGACATACTTTGTTGGATTGAAAATTGGTTTGCCTTTTGTTTTGTTTAGAGAATTTCGAATGAAGCATATCAATTCTTGTCCTGGAATTTCAAGTGGGGGAATAAATGTTACCTGTCGGCTCAATTCGTCCATAACCTTTGCGGTTTGAAGTCTTTTTTGCTTGTCGCCGATATTCATTAATTCCTGAATCAGGTGGTAGCTCAGAGGGCAAATGACTGTATTGTCTTGAGATAACAATTTCAGTTTGTCGTGAATTTTGATATGTATTGGCGAGGCTGTGCCCAAGGAGGCATCTCGCATGTGAATCCAATACTTGGTGTCAAGGTAAATCCTGTGTCTCTTGAGCATTTGCTCACCAAGCTGGATTTTAAATTGTTCCGAATATTTTTCGATATTCATGGGCATTTGGCAAGTTATGTAGGGTGGGCTGCGCCCACCTTACAGACTGATGGACTTAAAAGTATAAACCAGACGTAATGCTACCACAATGGACTGTCACAATCAATTGACACGTATCAACATGGGCCTTGTTTACATCTTTTAAAAACCCCGTGGGGATAGGGTGTGACGGGCTAAAGTAGGGGTGGGTGAGTGAGACCGAGGCGCATGAGCGAAGCGATTTAGGTGGACGAACTCACGAGGTAGAGGCAGCCTCGCCCTGAAACACCCTACCCCACAAAAGCCGTCCCGCAGGGACAAAGTTTATATTGCCAAGAAATTTCAAAAAACCACTCCACACTTCAATATGGCAAAAGATATACGCCTTTTAAAACTTACTTGATCCTTTGAAAACCTATTGACGCAAGCCCTCGTGCCTGTTATCTTTTATAGTGGCATTAGTTTGGCCGTAAGGACTTAAAAAAAATAAAAAAAGTTGCAAATATAAGGAGGATTTATCAAATGGATTGGGGAATGAAAAACAGGCTTTCGAACATTATAAAACCGGATACAGGAAGGACCGTTATGCTTGCGGTGGACCACGGGTATTTTTTAGGCCCCACAAGCGGGCTTGAGGAGCCGGGCAAAACCGTCGCCCCGCTGCTTGAATATGCAGACACCCTTATGCTTACGCGCGGCGTGCTTCGTAACTGCGTTGATGCGAACACCAACGTACCTATCGTGCTTCGCGTCTCGGGCGGTACAAGTGTATTAAAAGACGACCTCTCGGGAGAGGGCCTTACAGTTTCCATGGAGGACGCGCTTCGGCTTAACGTCTCAGGCGTTGCTCTTTCCATATTCGTCGGCTCTGAAAACGAGCGCGAAAGCCTCTTGAATATGTCTACATTAATCGACGAAGCAGAGCCTTTCGGCATACCCGTGATTGCCGTAACAGCCGTTGGCAAAGAGATGGCAAGGGACGCACGGTATCTTGGGCTTGCAACGCGCATCGCAGGAGAGCTTGGCGCGAGCATAGTGAAGACCTATTATTGCGACAACTTTGAAAAAGTCATAAAAGCATCGGTTGTACCGGTCGTTATTGCAGGCGGTAAGAAGATACCGGAAAAAGACGCGCTTCAGCTGTCTTATGACGCGATCCAGAGAGGCGCAATTGGTGTTGACATGGGGCGCAACATCTTCCAGTCGGAGCACCCGGTTGCCATGATCCAAGCCGTGCGCGCGGTCGTGCATGACGACGAGACCCCGGAGAAGGCGTATGAACTTTACGAAGAGCTTGCAAACGCAGGCAAGGCGGCGGCAGGAGCTTAGGAAAAAATGCCTGAAACCACTGCGTTGAAAACGAATACAAAAATTAAAACAATGAAGGCCGCTGTTTATTACACAAACAGCGACGTTCGTATTGAAGACGTGCCGGTGCCAGTTATATCATCAAGCGGCGGCGAGTTGCTTGTAAAGATCGAAGCAAGTGGTATTTGCGGCTCCGACGTGATGGAGTGGTACAGGATCAAGAAGGCCCCGATCGTGCTCGGCCACGAGATAGCAGGGACGGTTGTGGAATGCGGCGAGGGCGTTACCAAGTTTAAGATCGGTGACCGCGTAACCGTTGCCCACCACGTGCCGTGCAACACCTGCCGTCATTGTATGGCCGGGAATCACGGGGTTTGCGAAATGTTACGCTCGACAACGTTTTATCCCGGAGGGTTTTGCGAGTACGTGCGCATCCCGGCTGTGAACGTTGACCGGGGTGTGTTTAAACTGCCCGGCGACATGACCTTTGAACAGGGTTCTTTCTCCGAGCCGCTCGGGTGTGTTGTGAGGGGGCTTAGGGCCTGTGAACTCAAACCGGGCCAGGGCGTACTGGTGCTTGGCAGCGGTATCTCAGGACTGCTTAATATAAAACTTGCAAAGGCCCTTGGTGCGGGGTTCGTAGTCGCAACCGACGTATCCGGGTACAAGATAAATGCAGCCGTCGAAGTCGCCGGTGCGGACCTCGCCCTTCATGCAAAGGAAGATATAAAGGCTGCGCTACTGAGCAAATTCGGCCGTCTTGCGGATATTGTCGTACTTACAACGCCTGTTGATTCCGCCATAGCTCAGGCAATAGAGTGTGTGGAGCGCGCGGGTACGATACTCCTGTTTGCCCCGAAAGCGCCGGGAGAGACATATCCGCTGCCGCTTTTTGACTTGTGGAGAGATAATATTACGATTAAAAACACCTACGCCTCGCCTCCGGCAGACACGCAGCAGGCAATTGATCTGATTGCGTCCGGAAGTGTAACTGTAACGGATATGATTACGCACAGGCTTGGGCTTGGTGAGGCTGCCAAGGGGTTCAGTCTGGTTGCCGAAGGGGGCAAGTCAATGAAGGTGATTATAGAACCCCGGAGGGGACAATAAGGCGTAAGGCAAGGGGTAAAGCAACGGACATTAAACCCGCTAAGCGGGGCAGGACGTTCAATGAAAAATATTGGCATAGTTATAAAACTTACCAATCCTGAGGCGGAAAAACTCGGCGCTGAAATTGCCGCGTGGCTACATAAGCTGGACTCGGGTATAGGCGTTTTCGGAGACCGGGAACTGGGCAGGCGCGTAAGTGCGATTAAGGGGTTAGGGGCCAGGGAGTTCTCCGAGAAGGTTGAGGCCGTAATCGTGCTTGGCGGCGACGGTACGATGCTTGGCGCGGTAAGAATGCTTGCCGGAAAACGGGCGCCGATACTTGG
>CBDUXY010000204.1:0-4195 GCA_965371305.1 uncultured bacterium | reverse complement strand
CGGTTTTTATCTTAGCGACTGCCGAGGTTATGGCCGCTACAATATTATCCCAATTTTTGATGAGGAGTACCCCCAATGCAATCAAGGCAGTGACGGCAAGGATAATAGCACCTATGGGATTAGCGGCAAGAATTATATTGAACCCTAACATGGCAATTTTAGCAATCCCTATCGCTATATTGAATGCTCCAATTGCGGTTGTGAGCAAGAATAGGCCTACACTCCATGCAGTCGTAATCACAGTTATCGCAATCATAACAGTTTTGGCTAAAATAAACGATGCTATAAGCAACCCAAATACGCCGAGTACTCCCTTGGCCGCTCTTAGAAGTCCATCAATTAATTCGGTGGCCAAAGTATCGTTTGCTTTTATAGCGGTGTCAACTATCCTTACAAAAGATGTCATGCGTTCTATTACACCCGTAAGACCTACCTGTTTTAAAAAGAAGAGCGTTATCTTCAACCCTTCGATCGAAGAAGTCAAAGAGTTTATACGACCTTGGAGAGTATCACGAATGACACTTGCCAATGTTTTGTTAGTCCCTGTTGCCTTGCGTAGTTCCTCGCGGAACTTCGCTATTGATGTCGTACCTTCTTTCAATTGGACACTCATTCCGGATATAGATCGTTTACCGAAAACATCAAACAAGGCTGCGGTGCGTTCTACTTCACCAAGGCCAGCTAAACCTTTTTCAAAGTCTTGCATGATATCAAGTATGTCTCTGAAATTGCCACTGCTATCCTCTACCTCTACCCCCAACTTCTTCATTCGTTTAGCAGCGACACTTGTAGATGCACCTAAATTAATTACTGGATTTCTTAATACCGTCCCGGCTTCTCCCCCCTTTATACCAGCATTGGCCATAACTCCCATCAAGGCGGCAAACGATTCCATTGACTGGCCGGCGGCTGTAAATGCCGGAGCGCCCTTTACAATGCCCTCAAACAAAGTCTCTATGTCGGTATTGGTACGAATGGAAGTAAGGGCTAAAACATCTTGAACGCGAACAAGATTTTTAGCTTGCTGCACGGAATCTTTTGTTGCCAAACCGAATGCACCTAACGCATCCGTGGCTATGTCAGAAGCACGTCCTAAATCGATCGCGGCGGTGGTGGCAAAGTCCACTATTCCAGGAAGGGCCGCCATTGCCTGCTCAGCATTAAACCCGGCGAAGGCAAGGAAGTTAAGACCCTCGGCGGCTTGCGTGGCAGTGAATTCGGTTGTAGCCCCTGTCTTGCGGGCTATATCTTCGAGCTCCTTAAACGCCTTTGTACCTTTACGGATTTCTCCAGGGAATTTTGCCGCCGCGCTGACAAGAGTCTGCTCAAACTCAGCGCCGGTACGGATAATATCCCCCATCACAAAACCAAGAGACGCAAGAGCGGCAATTCCAACTACTGTTGCGCGTTTAAGTCCCGTACCGAATTTATCTACAGACCGGTTCACCGCACGGAAACCACGTCGCATTGAACGCGTGAACTTTCCCACTCGGGACTGCATCTTCTTAACCGGCGCGGTTACGCGGTCAACAGCCTTAAACACGCTTTCTACTGAAAATCTACCTGCCATGCAACCCCTTAAATTATTTAATGAAAAAGGGCCACGGGATAACGCTGTTTACGTTTATTCCTCGTGACCCCTTCGTTTACCTCGCCTTTTTAGGCTTGGTATGTTCTTTTAACTCACTGCGTAAACCCTCATAAAAAAATCTTATCTCTGCCGCCTCTAAAGTCCGAGGGTCTGGAAGTCCTGAGTAGTCTCTGCAAATCTGTAACAGCATTTCGGTATACGCAGGAACCCTGTATTGTCCGTTTACGTCTTCGCCCTTCCTTGTAAGGGGTGTTTCTATGATCCCAAAAAAAGGACGAAGACCCCCTGGCAGAACTTGACATCGCGCGCATCCATGTTAGAAAAGAATTGAGGAGATTGTTTCGTCATGCCGCCGAGAAAAGAGTTCATCTTATGGATATTCTGGCGATCCTTATATTTATCCATGGACATATACGCATCACCTTTGGGAACCCTGAAATGGAGTTCGGTTACACTCCCCTCCGCGTACTTCAATCTGTAACGAATATCACCGGCCTCATCTATAGTCGCGTGGCCGGCTATTATCTGATTAACTATGCGGCCCTTTTGCTGGTTGAAACTCTCCTTGTCATCGCCTGACATATTATCCGTATTGGCATCGATATCCCATGCCTCGACGAACCGTGCGAATTCTACTTCTGCAACTTCTCTTGTGATTTTCTCTTCAGACATAACAACCTCCCAGTTTAGGTTTGTTGCGGTATGGTAGGATTTGAACCCACGTTCTCAGTAGTTTTAATTGTAGAGGCCAACAATTATATGACCTGAGATAACACCTGGGAGGGATATGAACTCCGTTGCCTGCGCGCCCTACGCGCCACATACCGCATTATATTACTGCCTTGTGAGTACCCCAGGGCCCATCAGATTTACAGATGCCGTGGCGTTCTGACTACTTGCCTGCATCTCGCCCACAATCTGTGCCGTCCCCTGATAGACTTCACCCGAGGCATAAGTTATTGCGATAGCGAAAAAAGAATTACCGTCCGCAAGGGCCTGTAAGAACTCGAGGTCGCCGCTGGCATCATCGACATCAAGGGTCAAACCGTCGAGCGAAAGAGACACTCGCGTCTTTATCATCCGCGCCGTACCGTCGCCGTTGGCCTGTACTTCGTTTTCAAAACCGCCGAGTTTACGCTGCGCCTCCGCGTCTGCGGCCACGGAAAAGGTCCGACCTTCCAGAGTAATTGATTCTATACTTCCACCTACGCCCATAATAATACCTCCTTAAATTAAGCTACTATCGGCTGCGTTCCAAAAAAGAAACCGAAGTTCAGTGTGAGGGATATGATATTCGTATTCCCCGAAAGCTGAACTGTAACTTCGACATTCAGCCTCTTGGGGTTGCCACTGTCTATTACAGCCGTTATGGATGCCTTGGCCGTCGGAACATCGCTTATAATGGCATTGAGCCCCAGACTGTCCAACATCGCCGCAATCACCGCCACGGCGCTTTTGGGCTTCTTAGCCAACGGGTTTACAGTCGGCTGGTCGTCGGGGATAAGCGGCGCCCCATCCCATTCGGGCGTTGCAAAGATGAGGTCAAGGTTGAAGATGATATTCTGTAGTTTGACGATATCTACCACGTACCTGTAAGCTGGGGTAGGGTCGCCGGTCGGATGGAAGAATGTAACGGTATCCGAGAGATTGATAACCCCATCTTTAACCTGGATTGAAGAGCTCCCCTTCTTAATCGCCTCGTCACGGTCGGCGAAGTCCCACTGATCTCCGTCCGCGCCCGGAGTCAAGCCGGAAGCATCCTGACTACCATAGTCCGTTGGCGGGTTGTTATTAGCGACCACGACTATCCTTGCAAGCTGTCTGGCGGCCGTGACAAACGGGAGGTCAGTGCTACCGGGGGCTACAAGCTGTGCGTTCGTCCGGTCGGTCTTGCGCACATCCGATACCGCCGTGGCGTTCGCTACGGTCGTTGCCAGGTTGCCTGTAAAGACAACCAACGGCTTCCTTACAAGCTGACCCCACCTACCCTCACCGAAAACATCGTATTTATCAAGCGTGGTAGTGTCGGCCAAGTCCATACAATTCAGGGCCATCGTCTCCCAGACATCCCCGACTTGACTTAACGCATCATCTACATCGGGATTGACAAGACCGCCGACCGCCTGGGTTATGGCAAAAGATATACCCGGGTCGGTAGATTCAACGACCTCGACAAAGATATCGTTTGCACTCGTGCCCTCCCACTTAGAGGTAAAGTCAACCTGAGTGGTGCCATCAACGGCGATAATCGGCATTGACAAGACCGCGTTAATAGCATTGGTCATCTTCGTCACTATGGTAGCCACAGTATCGGCATCCGAAATAACGAACTCTTCGGAATCGATATTGTTCACCCTGACTATGATAGACGCGGTGGCCGTGGGAACACCTGACGGTGTAATATCGCCGGTAGAAACGACTCCGGCCCCATCATCTTCAAGGGGGTATACCGTGACAGGTATCGTCCCCACTCCGTCCCCGTTGACCGGGAAAAGTTGCAAGACGGCAAGGTGGATAGGGGAACCGAAACCATATACGGTCCCCGCTTCATTCGCGCTCGTCACTTGTCTTTTGTCAGTCGAGTAGACCGAGAGACTATTCCCC
>CBDUXY010000203.1:0-4261 GCA_965371305.1 uncultured bacterium | reverse complement strand
GGCTCTCTTTAGTACGCGCTGGGTCATCCAGTCGGGCGTTGAGGCGCCGGCCGTTATGCCAAGCCTCTCTACCCCTTCAAGCCACTTAAGATCGATCTCTTCAGCCACTTCTATATGATAAGTACGCGGCTGCAACTCTCTGCATATCTCGGCAAGACGGCGGGTGTTAGCGCTGTTTTTCCCTCCGACAACGATTACGCAGTCAGACATTTTCGAGAGCTCTACACTTTCTTTCTGCCTGATGCTGGTTGCGTTGCAGATGGTGTTAATAACCTTAACCTCGCCTGCCCTTGTAATGCAAAAAGATGCTATTTCCTGAAGTTTATCAACGGACTGGGTGGTTTGTGATACTATGCCTATCTTTGTTTTTTTTGACAAACCTTCGAGTTCCTTGACCGTGCTTGCAACTATTACGTCACCTTTACCGTAGCTGATAAGCCCCTTGACCTCCGGATGTTCTTTCTCTCCGACAACCACGACCGTGTACCCTTCTTTGGAAAGGCTTCTTACGTGGTCCTGGGTTTTTTTAACAAACGGACACGTTGCGTCAACTATCTTAAGCCCCTTTGTCTCTGCCGTTTCATAGTCTTTTGATTTAATGCCGTGAGAGCGGATTATGACCGTACCGCCGTCCATTTCATCGAGGCTGTCTTTTGAATGTATGTTTGAGTCGTCTTCAAGTCTTTTTACGGCCTGGGGGTTATGAATGATCGGCCCGAGAGTGTATATTGCAACGCCGTCTTTTTCGGTTACAAGTTCGCCATTAACGCTTTCCCCATCCTCATCTGCGCAGTTTATGGCAATGTTCATAGCCCTTTTTACTCCAAAACAAAAACCTGCCGACTTTGCTATCAAGACCTCCATGTTGTCAAACAAACCTCTCTTCTATGATTTTAACTATTGCGTCTTCAACACCTTTTATCGACAATACCGACGTGTCTATACAAACAGCGTCACCGGCTGCTTTCAGCGGCGAATGCGAGCGCGTCTTGTCGCTGTGGTCTCTTTTTTTCATCTCGGCTGCGACAACTTTTATGTTGGATTCTATATTTTTCTCTATTGTGTTTTGTTCATGCCTTCTTTGTGCCCGGACGTCATCAGGGGCGTCAAGAAATATCTTTACGTCAGCGTCAGGAAAAACCACCGTGCCAATGTCGCGCCCTTCCATCACAACGCCGCCTGAGGCACCAAGCCTTTGCTGTGCACGGACAAGACAGTCCCGCACGGGCGTTTTAGCGGACATTTGAGATGACAGCATATCTGCGCGAGGCGACCTGATCTCCCCTGTCATATCCTTACCGTTTACAGATATTTTTGTACCGTTTTCAGAAAAATCTATTTTAATAGTTGCAGCAAATTCGACCAACTCGGCATTGTTTTCCATATCAACTCCGGCGTCGTCAGCGCTTATGGCAAAGGCCCTGTACATGGCCCCCGTGTCTATGTATTTAAGCCCAAGCCGCCTGGCAAGGTTTCGGCTTACAGTAGACTTACCCACCCCGGAAGGTCCGTCGATAGATAAAACCATTGAGCCGACCGGCTTTTTTGTAACGGACGACTGCGTCACTTTCCACTACCGGCTACTTTACGGAGCAGGTCAAAAAAACCAGGGAACGATACGTCAACACACCCGGCGTCTTTAACGGTAACTCCCTGTTCCGAGGCAAGCCCGGCTACAGCCATTGCCATTGCAACGCGGTGGTCTCCAAGACTCTCAATCTCTCCACCCCTCATGCCGTCAGGGTTGCCGTTTATAATCAAACCGTCTTTTGTCTCTTCCACGGTTATTCCAACAGCCGTAAGCGCATTTGCCATAGCCCTTATCCTGTCGCTCTCCTTGACGCGAAGCTCGCCTGCCCCTGTGATGACAGTCTTGCCCCTTGCAAAGGCCGCAGCGACGCATATGGCAGGAAACTCGTCAATTGCAGGAAGCAATTCAGGTCCGGTTATAACAATTCCTTTCAGAAAAGAACTCTTCACTATCATGTCGGCAACAGGCTCGCCTAACTCATCCCTTACGTTAAGCAAAGTAAGCTCAGCCCCCATCCGCTTAAATATATCTACAATCCCTGTTCTTGTGGGGTTAATAGAGACGTTATTTATACGAATCTCGCTGTTATGAGTGATTATTGCCGCAAGTGCAAAAAAAGCGGCAGACGATATGTCTCCGGGTATGTTTATTTTCAGATTCCCATTTATTAACGAATCAGTCTGCTTAACCGTTACCTTTGTGCCGCGTACTTTAACGTCCGCGCCAAAGAGTTTTAACATACGTTCCGTATGGTCGCGGCTCTTTAAGGGTTCTGTAACGGAGGTCTCGCCCGCAGCGTAAAGGCCGGCAAGCAAGACACACGATTTAACCTGCGCGCTTGCAACAGGGCTTGAGTAATCAATGCCTTTGAGTTTTTTTCCTCTAATCGTAAGGGGTAAGTTGGTTCCGCCATCGCTTCCGCCTATCTCACCCCCCATTTCGGTTAATGGGTCGATTACGCGCTTCATCGGACGAGTACAGAGCGACGCGTCCCCACCCATCACGGTTGTAAAGGTCTGGGCCGCAAGCAGACCCGAGAGAAGCCTTGCGGTAGTACCTGAGTTTCCGGCATATATCTCGCCTTTGGGCTCTTTTAATCCGTTCATTCCAACGCCGTGAATCACGAGCGTCTCACGCTCCGGCGCATCAATTTTAACCCCCATTTTGCGAAATATCTCGACCGTTCTCAAGTTGTCCTCACCTTCAAGGAACCCGGTAATCGTGGTCACCCCGCCTGATATAGAGCCGAAAATAACGGTCCTGTGGGAGATGGATTTGTCACCGGGCACGGTAATCTCGCCACTTACGCTGCTTGCCGGAAAAACTGCCTTATCTTTTTTAGTAGCTGTAATCATAATAAATCCAAACTGTTAGAGGATATAACTAACTCCGTACGACAAGTTTAATTTATGCAATTCAATGGTGGCTTTCAGGTCTTTTTTCTCCTGAGAAACCGTATCTTGTTGTGAAGTAATCCATCATGGAAGTAGAACTAATCCGATATGGAATCCCTGACAGTTTTAGACCTCTTGAATGTCTTTAGCACTGTGTCGAAATCGTCTGTCTCAATCTCTTTTTTTAGTTTTTTCAGAGTCCACTGAAACTCACTGATAGTATCAAGTAGTGCGCGTTTGTTCATTGCGCATATGTCCTTCCACATATCAGGAGAACTCGACGCGATACGCGTAAAATCCTTGAACCCACCGGCTGAGTAATCAAGTATGCCGCCTTCCCCACCCTGTTCTTTGAATTTGTCTTCAATGTTTGCGACGGTGTTTACAAGAGAGTAGGCAATGACGTGCGGCAGGTGGCTTATTGCGGCAAGCACGGTATCGTGGGTATGAGGGTCCATAAGCACAACGCAAGAGCCTGCGGCCTCCCACACCTCGGTCACAGCTTTGAGTGCATCGTCGTCCGTATCGTTCGTTGGAGTAAGGATGGTCTTCCGGCCCTTATAAAGCCCTGAGAAGGCTGCCTCAGCTCCCGAATGTTCGGTTCCGGCTATGGGGTGCCCCGGGATAAAAAAAACACCTTCGGGCCATACGTCTTTGTTATCTTCTATAATGGCTTCTTTAACGCTTCCGACGTCCGTAACGATTGCGCCTTTTTTAAGCCCCGGCAGCAGACCTTTAATCACAGCGGTCGTACTAAGAACAGGCACGGCCACAACAACCAGGTCGGCGTCTTCTACGCCCTGGACCGAATCGGTCGTGTATGAGTCAACAATACCGAGCCTTACGGCGGTCTTCAGATTCTCAACTCCCCTGCCGACACCGACGATGTTGTTGCAGATCCCGGCTTCTCTAAGAGAAATTGCAAGAGAGCCGCCAATCAGCCCAACCCCTATAATCGTTACCTTGTTAAAATGAACCGCCATTGTCTCCGATCAAGTAAATTCAATCTTTGTAGTCTGGGTTGAGGCTACGAAACCCAGCACAGTATTACATGCTTCTATAATGTTGGGTATCGCTTCGCTCGACCCAACCTACATGATAGATATTCCATCTTTCCCCTCCCTTGATGGGAGGGGACTAAGGGGAGGGTGAAAAATGTCTCCGCTTAATATGATGCCGGGTATCGCTACGCTCAACCCAGCCGACCATCTAATCCCATTTGTCCAACCGCTCTTAGCCCCTGACTATACATGCATTTTTTGATTCGCCATGTCTTTTAACAAGTTTTAGTTTTCCACCGTTAATTGCTTCTAATTCTTTAATCAGATTATTTTTA
>CBDUXY010000202.1:0-4267 GCA_965371305.1 uncultured bacterium | reverse complement strand
CAGATACGCCTGTTATTGCTGTAAGACTTAAAAATACTTTTGGAGGAGGGCCTAATAGGAAAATAGGGCGATTTTCTAACGGGGGTGTTTTTGCTACCGATAACGGCGTTCACTTTGATATAAAACATATCCACGACCCAAGCGGTATCACGGCTACATGGACCGATGTTGGGGGTGGAAGCGCAATGGAATTTTCAACCGATATTACGGCAATAACTGGAAACCCCGAACATAAGATAGACCAGGGATGGGCCGGAGCGGGTCAGGCGGGGAAAGGTGGTGCTGAAAATGTTGTTGTAATTAATGAACTCGATCAGCACCGGATTATAACTCAAAATGTAGACTCGGATAATTCCGAAGTATTTCTCATAAGCGCGATTTCTATAGTAGCCCCCGCTGCGAATGTTTATGCTAATATAAATTGGGTTGAATTCGAATAAAAAAGGGGTTGCATTTTCCTTTTAACTGTTGTAAAGTAGCAGAAAGGTAAAAAATATGGCTCACGTAATACCCATATCAGGCATAATTGGAATTGATGTACACGCTAAAGACATTCGCACGGCTTTAAATAAAGTCGGGAATGCAGACGTAACTTTTGATATATCCTCCCCCGGTGGGTTTGTAATGCCCGCTCTTGAAATCTTTAATCTCATACGACTACATAAAGGAAATACTACGGCAAGGCTTATAGGGCAAGCCGCTTCTGCTGCGGCTTATATTCCTATGGCGGCTGATACCATAGAAGCCTTTGATAATGCAGTCCTTTTAATCCACAACGTATCCGCCTTTGTTCTGGGTGATAGAAACGATTTAAGGGATGCCGCCGCCAGGTTTGAAAAACTGGATAACCTCATAGCAAAGGCTTTTGAGAACAAGACGGGAAAATCAAGGAACGAAATATTGGCCTTAATGGACAAGGAGACGATTTTATTTGGTGAAGAGATAAAAGAGGAAGGATTTGCGGACAAGATAATAGAAACTGAAGAGGATAAAGACAAGGAAGAATCTGTCGCAGTTACGAGAGAATTAGTCTTAAATTGTATTGCTCAGATGAAAAAAACCGATGAATGCAAGGATGATTTAAAACAAGCGGCGGCGTTCGCCGGAGACTCAGACGCTGTTGAAGATAAGCGGATGCAAGCCCCCGCAAAGGATAAACAAACTAACAAGGAGGGTAAAGTCATGGACTTGAATAAGTTGAAAGCAGAACATCCCGAGATTCTTGAGGCGGCGATGCAGTTAGGTGTGGGAAAGGAACGCGATCGCGTGACCGCGCACCTTATCCTCGGCCAAGAGACAGGAGCGTTAGATACCGCCATAAAGGCGGTTGAGGATGGTACGGAAATGAACGCTACCATGAACGCCAAATATTTGGCAGCGGGCATGAATAAGAGGGACGTTACAGCCCGCAAGGGCGATGATGCTGATGCCGCTGGGGCGGTCTCAGGGTTAGAGGGGACGGAAGGCAAAGACGCGGCCGATAAGGTTGCTGATGTCGTCTGTGAGGCACTTGGCTACGACGAGAAAACACAGGGAGGTACAATATAATGCCAGATCCCGTAATCACAAACGTTGACTTAGGCTCAGTCGTTCTCGGTAACCCCGAGTTCAAAGATGACCTTCTCACTTTCGGCGGCGCTGGTACAGTGCTTGATGGTACTATACTCGCCAGACAGACGGTAGATGCCGCGATCGTCGAAACGGCCGATGGCGGCAATACTGGTAATGGTACGGTCACGGCCTCCGTGGTCGGCGTTGACGAACTACCCGTACCGGGTGACTACAATCTTGAATGCACTTTTGTCGTTGCCGACGGTGGCGTGTTCAAACTCGAAGATCCCGAAGGTAATATCGTCGAGGACAACCTGACATTGAGGGTCGGCGCAGGGCTTGTAACCACTTTCAACGTTCAGGGTTTACAGATTGTCGTCACTGACGGTGGAACCGACTTTGCAGCAGGTGACAAGTTTGCAGTGGCCGTTGTTGCTAACGGCAAACTCGTGCCGTTTGTCATCGGTGGGGTCGCGGGGGCCGGCATACCGAAAAACGTGCTGACCTTTGATGTCACGGCAACGGGCGCAGGTGATGAGGCCATCCGTTCCATGATAAGCGGGGAAGTCCGCAAGGAAAAGCTGATAATCGATGCCGATGGCGATGGGAGTAACATAACCGATGCCATCCTTGACGATCTCAGGAATTACGGGATAACCCCGGTCAACGTCCAGGAGTTGAACATCCTGGACAACCAGTAAATTAACCCGGCTACGGGATAGAAGGGAGTTAAATTATGAGCACTTCAGCAACTAAGCGTATGCTTGCTGCATATATACAGCAGGCCGCCCCGACAGGGTTTTTTGCGGGGATGTTTTTAAGTCCGCCTCGTAACTTTCACGATACCGAAAAGGTCGAGATAGATATCGTGCGGAGCGAGGAGGATGTTGCTATTGCGATAACCGATATAAGCGTTGGTTATCACATGAACTCAGCTGATATCTATACCAACAAGGAACTCACGCCGCCGATACATAAAGAGGCGATTACCATTAATGCCAACACACTCTTAGAGCGTGTAGCTGGGGATGACCCGTTCGCCGATACCACTTTCCAAGCGCGGTTAACGGCGAGGATTATGCAGGCACTCCCGAAGCCTGAGAGGAAAATCCGGCGTTCGATGGAATTGCAGGCTTCACAGGTCATGCAGACCGGGGTAGTAACACTCGTCGATTCGGATGGTAATACCCTGTTTACCATCGACTACAAACCCAAGGCCACGCACTTCCCTACTGCTGGAACGGCGTGGGATCAAGCAGGTGCGACGCCCCTGTCCGACCTCGAAGACATTTGCGATGTCGTCCGAGAGGACGGCTTAGCGATAGCAGACATGGTTGTCTTTGGTGCTGATGCTTGGAGTGAGTTCATAAAGAATACAATCGTCCAGGCGCAGCTTGATAACAGGCGCATGACTCTTGGAGGGATAGCCCCTGTATCAAGAGGAGACGGCGCCAAGTTCATGGGCTTTATCGAAGTCGGCGATTGCCGTCTTGAGATGTGGATATATAGCGGTCGCTATAAAGATCCGCAGACAGGCGTATCAACGCGCTTTATGGCCCCTGAAAAAGTTGTCGTTAGAGATTCTCAAGCGCGTATGGATGCCACCTTCGGCTCCATTCCGAGGATAGTTCCCCCGGACCCGCGTGTAGTTCCGTTCCTGCCTCCGAGGATATCCAACCAGCAAGGCGGTATGGATATGTTCGTTAATGGCTGGGTAGACCAGCAGGGTGAGAACCTTTCAGTCGGCGTAGGTTCAAGGCCGCTTATGATACCGACGGCCATTGACACCTATGGTTGCTTGGACACTGGACTCTAATCCGACGTAATCATCGTCTAAGGAGGTATAAGTATGTCAGACAAGACAAGGATAGATCAGATCGTTGAGGTCGTAGGAGCCTTAACCGATGAGGAGTTTACAGAGAGCGGTCTTCCGCGTGTAGAAGTCCTTGAAGTCAAGACAGAGCTTGTTGAGATTAGCGCAGAAGAACGCAACGAGGCATGGGAGAGGTTCCAGGCAGAGGTCGTCGCCGAGGGTGAGAGCCCCTCTGATTCCGAGGCCGACAAAGGCGAAGGCGACGATGGTGAAGGTGCCCCGGACACCGAGCCAGAACCTGCCCCTGAACCCCCAAAGGCCGCAAAGGTCGAGACGGCAGCCCCTAAAGTCGTAAAGGACGAAGGTGAAAAGGCGCCCTATATCGTTGGCGACAAGTCCCTTACTTCTCAAAAGGGTATCCTTGGACCAGGGCAATTTGCATGGCCCAAGTTTTTTGGTCCTAATGGCGATAAAGTCCTCAAAGATCTCGAGGATAAGGGACTGGTAGTCAAAACATGACACCCGGCCTTCGTGAAACAGCCGAAGCCGATGCAAAATCCATTCTTGAGGATGATGTTACCGGTTTCGGCTGGCCCATCACGGTCACAGACCCTTCGGGAACGGTCGGTGCTTTAACAGGGTTTTCAAACGACATATCGGAATTGATAGACCCGGACACAGGGCAGGCGGTTAGTGGCCGGCTGGCTTCTGTTGCTCTCAGTATATCTTCTTTGACGGCAAAGGGTTTGGGTTTACCAAAAGAGATTGCGGATAGCGCGAGCAAACCTTGGCTTATGGCTTTCGATGATATAAACGGCAACCCCTTCACGTTCAAAGTTCACAAGTCAAACCCGGACCGGGCCCTCGGGATAGTCACCTGCACGCTGGAGTTGTATATTCCAT
>CBDUXY010000201.1:0-4273 GCA_965371305.1 uncultured bacterium | reverse complement strand
CTCTGACAGACTTGCCTTCTTTTGTAAAATTTGCAAGACCATACTTGAAAAAAGACGGAATTATTATTGCCATGAAAGGCCCGGAGGACAAAAGACTTGGGCAAGAGCTCTCCGGCCTTGATCTTGCCGCCCCAGACTGTGCTATTAACTACAAGCTGTTTGATGTTTCCATCCCTTTTACCGACAGAAAAGCCTCGCTGGTTGTAATAACCATATAAATCACTCTGGACTTTAGTCCAGAGTTTCCATGTTTCCCCTCCCTTGATGGGAGGGGATTAAGGGGAGGGTGAAAAATGTTTTAGCTCAGTCTTGGTTTGTTTTTTACATTGTTCCACGTGGAACAATGTTGGAGTAGAGGTGTTTGATAGTTGTTTAAGGATTAAATTATATTCATTGCCTTCATGTTCTTCGATGAATTTGTCTAACTTGTTTGTCTTTTGAGCTTCTTTAAGCGTTAGCTTCTTTTTAGTCATCTTTTCTTACCAAGTTAAAAGTCGAGTTATCGTCTTTATAATCAGGCACGTTCAGTATATATATAGGGCTTATCCATTCTTTATGAGGGCTAACCACTTTCAACCTAAATTCATATGCATTGGGTATTAATTGCTCTCTCTTTAGTTGTTCAAGGAACTGCTTGTCCGAAAAATAAGCTTCATTAATTGGATTTGATTGTTCAATCCTAAGAGCTATTGGTATCTTATGAGATGAACTGCTTGTATCAAAGGAAAACTCACTATCACCACATGGCGCATCTGACTGACGATTCATTTCTAAGCTATCTCCATGCGGCCCACCTTTGTCACTAAAAATAAGTTGCGCCTTACAACGCTCATAAAATGTTCTGTCAAAAAAACCATCCTCATCTAATGATATAGGAATATGAAACCATTTTAAATATGATTCTGTAGCATGGTCCAAAGGCTTTCCAAATTCAATTCCAGATATTTTGTCTCCGTCCTCTAAACCCGTCGCCATTCCTGTAAATTGCAAAGCCTTGTCTGTTGTAACATTAGGCCCTACAGTGATAAAAACCTCGCCTCTACTATCTTTACTTAATAAAACCCTTCCATCCCCGCCCGACATGCTGTGTCCTGTCATTCCATGATATCGATAGTTTTGTATAATCAAAAATTCTTTAATCGCATAAGCTAAATTTTCTGCCTCTGGATTGTTTGCATGAACATGTAAATAAAACCCCCTCTCTTTATCTACATGTTCTAATATAGCTTTTTTAAGTTCAGGTACTAACGCTCTTTGTGTATTTCCAACGTTAACATGTTGCGCCGTTATACCTCCAGATTGATTTACGGATATTATTTTTAGTGTAGCAAGTGCCGCTTTTTCTTTTTTCCGAGATAAATATGGAAGACCAACATTAAAAAAAAGAAAAAGAAGTACCGCAAAACTTACTAATAGCCATCTGCCTTGATTAGGAGTAATCATATTAAAAATTCTCCCAATCCAGTTTTCCCATGTATTAATATCGTCTGGGACACCTGCAAGCCCAACAACAAGCAATGCAGCATTAAAGATATAAAAAGTAATCTTAATTGTTTTACGCATCCAGCAATTATATCATCTACCAAATCCAAGTCAACAAACGGCTTATGTGCAACAATGGCATAGTTGCTTTAAGTTTGATGATTGCATGCTTGCCGGAATTGTTCCACGTGGAACAAAACAAACTAAAATACGCAAGTGTTCTTGAAGTAGCGTTGAGGATGTGTTAAACTTTTAGCTATATCATGGGAAGAGTAATTGCCATAGCAAATCAAAAGGGCGGCGTTGGGAAAACAACGACCGCAGTGAACCTTGCCGCGTCCCTTGCGGTTGCAGAGAAAAAAGTCCTGCTCGTTGATTTTGACCCTCAGGGCAATGCAACAAGCGGCGTGGGTGCGTCGAACGGACATGTTGGTCCTGGTGTGTACGAGGCCATCATAGGGCACAAAAGTGTTCGCGACATTATAAGGGATACGGATATTTCGTTCTTAAAGGTCGTGCCCGCCACCATAGATCTTATAGGGGCAGAGGTTGAGCTTGTAGACGACCCGCAGCGTGAATACAAGCTCAAGCAGGCAATTGAGGATGTCAGGGCCGAATATGACTATATATTAATAGACTGCCCGCCGTCGCTTAGCCTCCTGACCGTAAACGCCTTTACCGCGGCTGATTCGGTGCTGATACCGCTTCAGTGTGAATATTATGCGCTTGAGGGGATAAGCAGGATAGTCAGGACAATTGAGTTGATAAAGGGCGGGCTTAATCCGGCAATTGAAATCGAAGGTATAGTCCTGACCATGTTTGATTCCAGAAATAACCTTGCCCACGAGGTTGCGAGCGAGGTAAGAGAGCATTTTAAGGAAAAGGCCTTTACAACGGTTATTCCCCGTAATGTAAAGCTTGGGGAAAGCCCGAGCTTTGGCAAGCCGGTGATTCTTTACGATATAAATTCAAAAGGCGCGAAAAGTTATATGGAGCTTGCAAGGGAGCTTGTGGCGGACCGCCAGGCGCATTGATGTGGAATTGGTGAATATCTGATAACAGTAAACATCGAATAGTGGCAAAAAACGGCAAAAAACACGTTGAAATAGGCAAAAATAGCCATAAAACAGTATAAAGCAGCAAAACCGCTTGAAATTGACAAAAACAGGTCAAAAAGGGCCAAAAATAGACAAAAAAGCTTTAAAAACTATTAAAAAGTTAAAAGGGGTTTTGGGTAAATGAAGAAAAGAGCGCTTGGTAAAGGTCTTGGTGCTTTAATAGGAACGGGTGGTTCCAGTGCTGCTGTGGCAGGGACAGTATCGATCGTTGCAAAAAGTACGGCAAAGGGTCAGGGTGAGGGAGGCTACATGGTGTGCCCTGTCTCTGATATTACCCCTAATAAAAAGCAGCCAAGAAGGCATTTTGAGAAAAAGGCGCTTGCCGAACTTGCCGATTCCATAAGACAAAAGGGCATAATCGAACCTATTGTGGTGAGAGTCGCGGGGGATGGGCGCGTTGGTTATGAAATCATAGCCGGAGAAAGACGCTGGAGAGCGGCGCGTATGGCAGGACTTACAAAAGTCCCGGTCGTTACGATGCAGTGCACGGACGAGGAATGCCTTGAACTTGCTATAATTGAAAATATTCAGAGAGAGGACTTAAACCCGATCGAAGAGGCAGAGGCCTTTCGCGCGTTGACTGATTTTGGTCTTTCTCAGGAAGAGGTCGCAAGAAAGGTAGGTAAAGAGCGGGCAACGGTAGCGAACTATTTGAGACTTCTGAAGCTTCCACCCGAGGTCAAGGAGGAAGTTATAAAATCTACTATCTCAATGGGGCATGCAAGGGCCATACTGTCGCTTGACGGAGTGGCTGCGCAGCGTGAGCTCTGCAGAAGGGTTGTTGCAAAGGGGCTGAGTGTCAGGGATACGGAGCGTTTTGCAAAGAGCGGTGCGCAAAAAAACTCTTCCCCCTCTGCTTCTGTAAAATTAAGAGTCGCTGGAACGGAACTGGGCCTGCTCGAAGACGAGCTTCGGAAAGTATTTGGCACAAAGGTGCATGTTAAGGATAAAGCTGGCCGGGGCCGGGTCGAGATAGAGTTTTATACCCCGGACGAGCGGGAAAGGATAATAGAGCTTTTAAGGTCGCGCTAGGCCGCATGGCGGCTTTAAGCCCAAACGGTTGGTTTGGGATCGCGCGGTTGGTTTGGTGGGGCCACAATGTGTGTTTAATTAAAAGTCTTATTTTATAATTTAAAAAAACTAAAATTTTTTTTAAGAGTGCTTTATTTTTTAGTTTGTGATTAAATGGCTGCGGATTATTGGGGTTTAATTATTTATCCTGTTAGTCCGTTAGATTGCCTGTCATGATAGATTGATAAAAAAACTTTTAATCTTTATTAGTTTTTCGTAGTTTATTAAAGGAGGATTTTTTAACATGTTCAAGAAAAAAGAACCTAAAATGTTCAGTTCAAACGAGACGCAGCCGAGCCCGCTCGATATAACAGGGTTTATAGGTAAGGGTATGCGTATTGAAGGCACCATGGAGTTTGATGGGGCCGGAAGGATAGACGGGAAGTTCAAAGGGGAGATAAAAGGCAACGGCACGCTACTTGTCGGCGAAGAAGCGAAAATTGAAGGCGATATTTCAGTTAATGATGCAATCGTTTCAGTAGAGATACGCGGCGTGCTTACGGCAAAAAGCAATGTGGAACTCAGGCCTACGGCCAAGATGCTCGGCGATATTCACTCACCGACCCTTAAAATAAACGAAGGTGTTGTGGTCGAGGTTAACT
>CBDUXY010000200.1:0-4276 GCA_965371305.1 uncultured bacterium | reverse complement strand
TAAGTGTGGTTGTATTGTTTTTGTTCGTAGCGGGAATCATGGGTTTTGTGTTATATTTAATAATAACGGACTCGTAATGTGTTTGCTTTGCTTCTTGCGCAGGATAGTTATCAGGACCATAATAAAGGCATCTTAAAACCACGCCCCAGAGGGTGAAACTCTGGCGCAAACTGAAAATAATCAAAGGAACCTATCTACATGAAGATAAAACTTGGCATATTGTTTGCCGTTTTGGTGGTGTTGCTCATTACGATTGCCAACAAACACGGGGTGTTTGACGGCTTTGATTATACAAAACACTCCATACCGGTCGATGAAATAGAAAAGGGCGGGCCGAATAAAGACGCCATACCCTCCATTACAGAGCCTGAGTTTGTTGCCGCGTCAGCGGTTGATTTTCTTGAAGATACGGAGCGTGTACTCGGTATTGTTATAGACGGCGAGGCAAGGGCCTATCCCATAAAGATACTTAACTGGCACGAGGCTGTTAACGATACGGTCTCGGGTAAACCCGTACTCGCCACCTGGTGACCACTTTCATTTGCCGGCCAGGTCTTTGGCCGCACGGTGGACGGAACGACGCATGAGTTTGGAATATCAGGAAGGCTTTATAAGGCTAACGTATTATTATACGACCGCACTACCGAGAGCCTCTGGTCGCAGGTGAAGAAAGAGGCCGTAACAGGCCCTCTTACAGGGGCAAAACTCAACCCCATTCCATCGACCCTTACTACCTGGAAGAGGTGGAAAAAGCTCCATCCTCAGGGCCTCGTGCTTACGACTAATACAGGGTTTTCAAGAAACTACGACGCAAACCCGTATAAGGAATATTTCTCAAACCCTCTTAGATTTTTAGGGTTTAAGGGGGAGCGCGACGAGCGGCTTTTAGAAAAAGAACTCGTACTTGGTCTTGAGATTAAGGGAAAAAAGAGGGCGTACCCTTTTAGCGTGCTTAAAGAGGTAAAAAGCCCTGTCAAAGATGAACTCGGCGGGATGAAGATCAGGATTCACTTTGATAAAGATTCCGAGGAGGCCTACGCGGTATTAACGCCCAAGGACGGCAAGGGAGAGGGGAAGAGGCTCATTGGCCTGGTCTCTTACTGGTTTGTGTGGAGCGCGTTCCATCCGGATACCGAGGTCTACAAGGTGAAATGAATTGACGTCTGCCGTGCAGGCAAGTCTTAAAAAAAGAGGTAAGAGCAAATGGAAATTTTTTTAAAAAAGCTGAAAACTATTCTAACCATGTTTGTTGCCATCTTTATTGTTGTCGGTCTTACCGTTGTAAGTGAGGCAAAGGAGAGGCAGTATGAAGCCTCAGAGCAAAATAAAACCTTACCTCAGGGTGGCGAGCTTGAGCAAAGAGATCAATACGGTATGACACCACTTCTCGTTGCGGCAAGCGAGGGGTGCGGCGAGCAGGTGACGCGTCTTATTAAGGCCGGAGCAGACGTGAACGCCGTTAATAATACAGGCTGGAGCGCCCTTATGGGTTGCGCGTGGGAAGGCAGGACGGACGCTGTAAAGGCTCTTTTAAGGGCAGGAGCGGACGTTAACACATCGCTCGACATTGGCATGAGCGCCCTTATGTACGCATCGTCTGGCGGACATTTGGATACGGTAAAGGCTTTACTTAAGGCCGGAGCTGAGGTTAACGCAAAAACAAACTTCGGTTACACCGCCCTTATGGGGGCCGTGTCGGACGGGCATCTGGACGTAGTAAAAAACCTCCTGAAAGCTGGTTCTACTCTTGAAGGGCGCAACGCAAACGGCATGACAGCTCTGATTGCCGCTTCGACAAACGGCCACGCCGGTATTGTAAAGACGCTTTTAAGTAGCGGCGCGGACGTAAATGGAAAAGGCGCGGATGATCTGACAGCACTTCACGGGGCTTCGCTCAGGGGTCATACTGATATAATAAAGACGCTCTTAAAGAAAAAGGCAGACGTGAACGCAAGGACCATTAGTGGCGGAGATACGCCGCTCATGTTTGCGGCCATTTCAGGGTACGCCCGAGCGGTAAAGACGTTACTTGATTCCGGGGCGGATGTAAACTTGAAAAACAACGCAGGCGTGGACGCCCTTCTAACGGCAAAGAAAAGAAGGAGAAAAGAAGTCATAGCCGTGCTTGAAGCCGCCGGGGCCGGGGGGTAATACCCGGATAATTTTTCATGATGAATGGAAACGCACAGTCGGTCAATTCAAACGGGGAACTTAAAAAGGTTTACCGCACGGCTGTAATTATCACTGTTTTGTCTATTGTCTACGTCTTTATGCTCGCCGGGGCTGTAACACTTGTGTCAGGGTTTCCGTGGATTATGGAAAATTTTGGCGGCCTTGGGCAGATACAGTTATTAAGGGTTGTTCTTTTTGTTTTGACGGCTGCGGATTTTGCAGCTATTTTTTTTTGTAAGAAAAAAAATGCTCACAACCACTAAGACCGGCCGCCTGTCACAAAGGCTGTTTGCGGCGACTATAATTACTGCCGCGCTGTGTCTGTCTATTACGATATACGGGCTTGTGCTTTTTATTGAGGGGCTTAAGCTTAACGACCTTTATATTCTTTCGGCTCTCTCTGTGTTGTCGCTTGTAGTTTTCTTCCCGAGGTATGAGCATTGGGAGGAGTTGCAAAGGGAATATGACATTAAAAACCTGGCAACTCCATCCCAAACAGGCGGCCCGGACGGCCCTGCTTAACAGGCAATCAAGGGCTACATCCACCTTTTGCTTGAATATTTTCCTGTTAAAAGTCGCCGAATTGATTGTCCAAGTATCTGCCGCCCCCAGTTAAGTTCTCCGTACAGGCAAAGGAACTTCCATAGGTCGCGGGAGGCGGTGAGAAGCTCCCGTTTGTTCAGTTTTTTTATGGGCTCCCAGAACTCCGCCTCATAAACATCCGACGTCATGGCCTTTATCGGGTTCCACTGGTCGGTCGAGTGGTTTACCTCCGAGACAATCTGTTTTCTATATATCTCCTGCACAGGCCGTGCCTCGTGCAGGGACTCTATTATCGACTCGCCTGCAATTGCGCCTGAGTGCAGGGCGCAGCTCATGCCCTCGGCAAGCATGTTAAAAAAACCTGCTGCCTGGCCTGTTATAAGGACGTTCCCACGCCCGAAAACGTACCTGTTTATTAATGACGGGCCGAAGTTATGCGCGCTGCCTTCTTTTATCTCTGCCGGGGCAAGGATGACGCCGTGTTTTTCTTTCAGGTAGGCGACGACTCTTTTGTGATATTCGTCAACGTTCCCTCCGCGCCTGAACCCGACGCCTATTATTTGCAGACCGTCCCTTGCGTGGCTCCACGTGTAGTGTCCGAGTTCCGGGTTGATCCAGAAGTGGAAGTAATCGGTGTCAAGCGGGCATTCAATGATTTTATGAAACTTCTGTGCTGCAACGAACCAGGCAATCTGCTTGTTGTAGTCAGGGTAAAGCGCACTGCGCACGGGCGAGTTCGGTCCGTCGGCGCCGATGACGAAGCGCGCCTTGTAGATGACCGGGGAGCCGTCCTTGCGCCGCGCCGTTACGGTCGCAACCTTGCCGTCCGTGGTAAGGCTGATAAAGGCCGTCTCGTCGTGCACTTCTACGCCTGAGCTTGTGATGGCCCAGTAGTCGGAGTATTTTCTGTGCAGGTGCGGGGTAGGGCCGCCGTTGAAGTCCATGGGGATGGATAGCGAACTCGGGAAATGAAACTTTACTCCCCGGCATGAGGTAGGCTCGTGCAGGGCCTCTTTCGGCAGTGGGCCGAAGTTCTCTATAAGAAACCTGTGACCTCTGGGTGAGAGTATGCCGCTGCAGACCTTGTGGCGCGGTAGAGTTCTGAAGTCAATTGCAATTGCATTCAGTCCTGCGTCAACAAGACGTTTGCTCGCGGCGGCAGCGCTTGGCCCTGTGCCCACAATGAGTACGTCTATGTTATATTCGTTTTTCTGCATGAATATTTTTATACCTTACCTTGCTCTTTTTCTTGCTGCACAAAGCAAAGGTGCATAACAGGCAAATCCGTAACGCTTTTAAATGTCGCGACGTCAGCCGGGTTTTCAACTACTATGCGCCCTGCGTTTTTTCCTTTAAGTATCCAGCGCGCCTGTACTTTTTGCATTGAATCGCCTTGTGGATCGTAAGGGCCGGGGTTTACTCTTTCCTGTAGACTGTCTGAGCCGGTCGGGATGGCAACGCGGTTCAGGTCGAGGTTTGTTTCCATCCCTGTCTTTTTTATTATCCTGTCGTAAAAAGAGATAAGTCTTTTGTGCTCGCTGTTAAAGGCGCGGCTGTCAAT
>CBDUXY010000199.1:0-4344 GCA_965371305.1 uncultured bacterium | reverse complement strand
GGGGCAGTTAGAAAATGGCGGGACGCCCTCTCCCACACCCTGCCTATTTTTTTCTTTCTTGGAATGCTTTTTCTTTTGCCTCTCGTGCATCCTGAATTTTCCGAGAACCATATAAAAACAATCATAGAAGACAGGGCGCCGCGAGCCATGCGTATGCAGGGCGTGGTCGTGGACGGCCCCGAGCGTCGCGGCGACAGTGCAAAACTCCTGGTTGAGGTAACAAGTTATATGGACGGCGGTAAAAGTACACCTGTTAACGGACGCGTGCTTTTAACTGCCGGGCTATATTCAGGGGCAGGTTCAGGGTCAAATCCAGGGTTAAAACCAACAAACATAAAACGTGGAGACCTCGTTGGCTTTACCTCGCGCCTTAAGTTACCGAAGAACTTCGGGAACCCCGGCGGGTTTGATTACGAGTGGTGGCTTGCAGGGCGCGGCGTTTACGTCAGGGGCTACGTGCGTCGTGGCTCGCTCGTTAAAATCGCAACCGGCAAGGCCGGGGTGCTTACGTTTACCGATGAAGTCCGGGCGCGGGTAAGCCGTTTAATAGAGTCCTCTAACGCAGAGAACAAAGAGATATTAAAGGCCCTTATAATAGGCGAGAAGGGGGGAATCGCCCCGGACGTACGCACGGCATTTGTGCGCTCAGGTACGGCCCATATACTTGCCATATCAGGGCTTCACATGGGTTTTTTCGCCTACTTGTCTTATTTTACGTTCTTCTGGTGTCTTAGAAGAAGCCGGCAACTGATGCTCGCCTTTGACGTTAAAAAAATAGCCCTTGCCATGTCCGTATTGCCTGTTATTTTATACGGCTTTGTCTCCGGTCCGTCCCTTGCGACCCAAAGGGCGATGGTGATGGTGATAGCGGTTATACTTACGTTTCTCCTGGGAAGGACGCGCGAGATACTCAACACCCTCGCCCTTGCCGCCCTCTTGATACTCTGCCTCTCTCCGGGGGCCTTGTGGACGCCGTCATTTCAGTTGTCGTTCGTAGCGGTGCTGGCAATCGTGTGTCTTGTTCCGGGCTTTAAAGCGCTTGGTGAAAATGCCGAAACAGGCACAATGGACGGATGGCAAGGCACGGTATATAAATTATACACAAAAACAAAAAAACTTTTTTTCATATCCGTTGCCGCGGGCCTTGGCACGTGGCCCGCACTTGCGTGGCATTTTAACAGTATCTCGGTAGCCGGGTTTGCTGCAAACCTTATTGTTGTGCCACTTACCGGTTTTATTGCCGTTCCGCTTGGTATATTGTCAGTTGTTGTTCTACCCGTCTCCGAGAGGCTCTCGCTCCTGCTCCTTGCCCTGGCAGACCAGTCCGTTACGATTGTGGTAATGGCGGCCGGGGTTTTCTCAAGTCTCCCTTTAGCGTACGCAAGGGTTGCGACGCCGACGCTCCTTGAACTTGCGATATTTTACTGCGGGCTTTTGCTTTTACCATTTTTATTTAAGGCAAGGCGGCTCGATTCGCGCTCAAGAAGGCGCGTTATTGCCGGTATTGCGGTTTTGTTTATAATCTTTGCGGCGGGGAAGGCCTGGTGGTATCTTGATCAAACATCTAATGGTAACCTGACTGTGACCTTCATAAGTGTCGGGCAGGGGGACGCGGCCCTTGTGGAGTTTGGGCCAAGGGACAATGCAGGTGACGGGGGTAAGGTAAAGCGGATGCTCATAGACGGCGGAGGCATGTACGGCGGTAAAGGTCCGGGCAGGTTTGACACCGGGGAGATGGTGGTTGCGCCGCTTCTGTGGAAGAAGAAAATAAAAAATATAGATTACCTGGTTTTAACTCACGCACAAAGGGACCATCAGGGAGGGCTTGAGTTTGTTGTTAATAACTTCAGCCCCGGCGAGTTCTGGTGGGGCGGCGGCCCGGGCCTTGACCAGCGGCTCGTAAAGGCTCTAAAAAAAGGCGGGGTCAGGATGGTCCGGGTCAACTCGCAGACAGAGAAGTTAAACATAAACGGGGCGGTGGTCGAGTTCCTGCACCCTCCCCCTATTAATGACAACGCCGCCGGTGCCGCAGCAGCAGGGCTTGATCTTAATGACTCATCCGTTGTAATAAAGATAAAATACGGCAACAGGAGTTTCCTCTTTACAGGAGATGTGGAGGAGCGCGGCGAGCAGGCGCTCTTAAAAAAAGATATCAAGTCAGACGTGCTGAAGGTGCCGCATCACGGCAGTAAAAGCTCGTCGTCCGATGCATTTGTAGAGAGTGTTAAGCCGGAGGTTGCCGTTGCGTCGGTTGGCTGGGCCAACCATTTTGGTTTCCCTCACTCAGAAGTTATCGACAGGTATGAACTCTCAGGGGCAAGGTTTTTAAGGACCGATATTAACGGGGCCGTAACGGTTACGACAGACGGTCAAGACCTTCATGTAACAACCCATTTGACGAGGTAGCCCGAGTGGGCTATACTTTAGAGACTATGAGACATTTTATATTAGCCGTGCTTTTTGTTGTGTTTTCAGCCGTGAGCGTTCATGCCGGTATTATTTACTGGATAGACGATGATGGTGTGATTAATGTGACAGACGAGATAAAAAATGTTCCCGACAGGTATAAGGACAGGGTCAAGGAGACGGGCCCTGAACCTCTTGTCCGTATACCGTCACCGTCGCAGAGATACGAACCGGCTAAAAAGCCGGGACGAATTACTGGCACGGCTAAAGACAAGGCCAAAAAGAAAAAAATAGAGCTTTACGGGGACCATACGCTTGAGTGGTGGAGGGCCGGTTTTGTCAGGTTTAAGCAGCATGTTGACAACGCAACGATTGAACACAAGGAAAAGAAGCGCTACGTCGAGATGTTTGAAAGGGGGCGGCGGGGCGGCGCTTTTTTTGAAGCTGAGGACATAAAGGACTATGAGAAGTACAAGAAAGAGCTGCCCGGGATTCAGGCAAGAATTGATAAACTAAAGGTCGAACAGGCTGAACTTTTAAGAAAGGCGCGCTACCACGGAGTGCCGAAGCATTTAAGGATTAAGTAACGCCTGCGGCGAGCAAATTCAGTAATTAGTTTTTAAACCTACCGAACTGAAAATACACAGAAAAGTATTGTATTATTTAATCTGCGTAAGCACCTCAAGGTGAATACGAAGCGCTTGCGAACCCTCAAACCGTAGCTCGATAGTTTGTCTTACGTTATGTGCGCACATGTTATCTGTTTTTTAGAAGAGTTGATAAATTTAAGGAACACACACACTATATGTAGAGCGTCAGATCGGCGTCCTTAACAAGCTTTAGAAAGGAAACAAGCCCGGTTACGGCATCAACGTGGTCGGAGAGCTCATCTCTTGCAATGTTCATGACGGCCATGGAAGACGGGCATGCGAATAGTTTAAGTCTGCCGAATTTTTTCCCTGTCTCTATCATTCCGGGAAGGTCCTCTATTGAGCCGCGTTTCAAGTGGTCAGTGAACTCGGTTGCGTATGGCGTGGGGTCGCAGTCTATGTCCACCGAGTCAAGCCCGCCCTTTGTAAAACGTTTAAGCGCCCCGTAGGACAGGTTTATATTCACCTCGCCGCCGGTTGCAAGGGTGGCGTTTGCAATGGACAGGGCGCGGTAGAACTTGTCGAAAGAGCCCGAGTGCATAAAAAGGCATAACTTGTAAATTGTTTTGTCTGTCATTTTATTAATGTCCTGTTTTTTTGACATAAAAAAAAGTTAGGGGTTATATAAAAGAAGTCCAGGCATAATCCCGCAAAACCAGATGGTTTTACGGGTCATGCCTGGATAAACTAGTTTACTGCATGATTGTAAGTCTAACTATGCTCTGATGCCGTCAGCCCAATCAAGGAGTGTGACGCCCTGCTCCCGGGCCTCGGCGAATTTTTCTCCAAGCTCGTCGAGCTCTTCCTGGCTGAAGCGTTCCGACAGGATGGCAAGTCCGTCGCAGTTGCTTACGTGTATCAGCAGATGCATTGCTGCCTTTGAGGCTTCTTCAGCCTCTTCATCCGTCAGGGTTTCCTTACCAAGCAGCATGGCGCAAATCTTGGCCGTCTCTATTGCACCATCGTGTTCCTTGACCAGGTCGTCAACATATTCGCCAAGGAACTTCTTGAGCGCCGGGTACAGGGTCTCTTCCTCGTATCTGAAGTGCGGTCCGGCAAGTGCGTCTATCTGCCCAAGTATCTTTTGGGCTTTTGCGATATCTTTATTTTTGAGCGCTTCGGAGAGGTCCAGCACCCCGTCCCTTACCTTGCGGTGGTCTTCTCTGAACTCTTCTATTGGGTCTATTTTCTGTGCCATTGTCTGTATCTCCTTTGAAGTTGAAGTTGAATTTTTGTAGCTTTTAGAGAGTATACATTCTTATATTGAGCTTGGCAAGTAGTTTTAAGG
>CBDUXY010000198.1:0-4354 GCA_965371305.1 uncultured bacterium | reverse complement strand
CTTTTTCTTGGTCTTCTCTTTTAAGGAGATTATCTCCTGAAAGGCAATACCAATGTTAAAGAGAATTTACATATAGAAAAATAAATATTTACGAATAAGAAATACCTGACCAACAAGACAGGTTTATTTATTTCTCAATTAAAACAGAAAAAAAGTTGATAGAAGTTATATAAACGAACATTGGGAGTAGTTTACCCTTATTTGATTGCATCAAGTCTTGCCGCAATCTCCTGCATCTCTCCTGTGTTTTCTGTCGTTTTGTAGAACTTCAAGAGGTTTTTAAGGAAGCTTGTAACGTTTGGGTGGTTCTTGCCGAAGGTGTTTTCTTTAATCAGTAAAATACGTTTGAATAGTTTTTCAGCGTCTTCGAAGTTACCGAGAAACGTATGGCATACGGCAAGGTTGTTCATGTGGGTGACGAGGCTTACGTGGTCAGGGCCAACCAGCTTTGTCTTGAACTTGATTGCGCTCTCAAGCACCGGGACGGCCTGAAAATACTTGTTTTGCATGCAGTAGGCCTTTGCTATGTTCTTAAGAGACGTTTCAAATGTTTTGTGTCCAGATGCCAGAGAGGCCTTTCTTATCTCAAAGGCGCGGGTAAACAAAGATTCCGCTTCGGCGGCCCTGCCGGCCTTGCAGTAAAAAAGCCCTGTATAGTCAAGGCAGTCGGCAATGTCCGGATGATTTTCAACGTAGCGCCGCTCGAGTATGGCAATTGCCCCCTTAAAATGCCCTTCTGCTTCGATTGTATTTCCTACAGCGCCGTAGCACCTTGCAAGCCCTATGAGAGAGGCTGCGATGTCTGCGTGCATTTTACCGAGTATTTTTTTACGTGCCTTAAGCGAGGCCTTGTGAAGCGTTGCCGCCTCTTTGTACTTCCCCTGCTCGCGACTGTGCTCAGCCTCGGAGTACAAGAGGTAGCCCTTTCTTGCATCCTCAAAGTCTATTGCTTTGTAGATGTCGTTTGCACGTTTGTACAGGTGGTCTGCATCAGGGTATTTCTTCTGTTTACTCAGGAGTTCGGCTAATTGTATGAGCGAGATGGCAACGTCCGGGTGATCCAGGCCGTAGCACTTCTCCCTGATGGCAAGAGATTTTTTAAATGCCTTTTCAGCGTCTGTAAATTTATCTTGAATCTTATATAGAATCCCTAATTCGTCAAGGTGAGTGGCAACTTCAGGGTGTGTCTTGCCGTAGGTCTTCTCGTTTATTTTAATTGCTTTTATTAAGAGTTTTTCTGCTTCTTTGTACTGTCCCTGGCTTGAATAGATCATTGAATAGCCAATCAGGGCCGGCAGGGTCATGTAATCGTCGCTGTCGAGTTTATCATGCATCTCAAGGCATTGCTTGTATCTTTCCTTTGCTTCCTTGAACTTACCCTGGGCCGTGTAGAGGTATGCCAGGTCGATATAGGCGATTGCAAGGCCCGGGTCTTCGGGTGTGTCTCTGTATATTCCGGCAAGCCGGTTCAAGAGGGATTCGGCCTCGTCGTAGCGGTGCAGGTATGTGTAGAAAGACGCAAGGTTTTCGAGCTCGCCGGAGACGTAAGGGTGGTTTGCGCCAAAGGCCTTTTCGCATATGGAAAGCGCTCGTTTGTAGTTGGATTCCGCCTCTGTATACCTTCCCAGTGTAGAATACAATTGGCCAAGGTTTGACCATGCCCTGCCGACAAACGGGTCGTCCGGGCCAAGGGCCTGCATGCATATCTCAAGGCTTTTTTTATGGTGGCTTTCGCTTTCTTCGTATTTGCCGTAAACGCTGTAGAGTTCGGCAAGCAAGGTCGTTGCTTCCACGAGTTGCGGGGAGGGGCCAAACAGGTTGTCGTAGATAGCTACTGCTTTCTGGTAAAGTCTTAGCGCCTCGTTGTACTGGAAAAGGGCCTGGTGCGCGTAGGCAAGGTTTTCAAGCGACTGGCAGATGTCGGTGTGGTTCGGGCCAAGGGTCTCCTCCCTTATCTTTAGCGCGCGCTTGTGAATGGGTATTGATTCGATGTAGTTGCCGCGCGCCGCGTGAAGGGCGCCGATGTTGTTAAGTGCAAAGGCAACTGCAGCGTCATCCGGGCCAAGGGCTTTTTCAAGCACGGAAAGTGATTCATGGCAAAGGGGCTCTGCCTCGTCAAACCTCATGCGGTTTATATAGGCTTCGGCAAGGCGGCATTTGAAAAAACCGACTTCCGGGTGGTCGGCGCCGATTGTCCTCTCCCATACCCTCAGGCCCTCGTTAATCATTGGTGTCGCTTTTTGGGCCTTGTCCTGGAATATGTAGAAAAGACCAAGGTCTGTCATGGCGCTTGCAAACTCCGGGTGGTCGGTGCCGTATTCGGCCTCGCAGGCCTCAAGTGTTTCACGGCCGATCTTCTCGGCCTCTTCCATGTTGCCCTCCATCATGAGTTGGCCAAACTGTTTTCTTAATTTTTCTATCTTTTTTTTGGCAGATCCGAACATCCAGTACCCTCGTGAAAAATTAATTCTGCTTTGCCTGGCGCCTGTGCCAGGACGTATGTGTATCACACAGTACCGTTTCTGTATATTATTTTCAAGGTCTTTTGCCTGCGCCAATACGCAAGTTCTGATTTTTACAGCAGGCCACGTGAAAACTTGACAAAACTCCCATTTGAAAATATAATTAATATAACCATTTGATAGTTAATCAATTTATATTTTTTACTGGATTCGGTATAATTCATGTAAAAGCATGAAAAATATATTGTTACGGTGCAATTTGAAAATCATGCGGAGAAAGACCCGTTAAGGGGTTTTAGCCGCCGCCTTCCGGGCCCTCCTCTTGGTAACGAGCGCGGCGGCTCTGTTGTTACCCTCACAATAATTGTTGTATTTGCTTGTGCGGTAGTATTTGCTTTTAATTATGTTCCTTTTAATCAGGCAAGGCAAAGAGTTGTGCTTGGCATGGCGTTAGGGTTTGAAGTGATGGACCACCGCGTAAGCGACGAAACTATAAGTATGCTGATCGTGCAACTGGCAAAGGCTTCGAATATTGATATGGATAGCGAGGATATATATATTGACCGGGACTTCAGGCAAGGCAGTCGTGTTGTAACGGTAGAGTTTGATTTACCGCTCAGGAGTAAACTCCTTGAAAAGAGCAGGGTCATAGATACAAATATAACGCTTCAGCATACTTTTGAGGTTGACGAAATTGCCGCAGCTGCCGAAGATATGCGCGTAGCGGTGATAAAACACGAAAGAAGTTTAAGGCGCAAAAAAAGATGTATCACGGTAATAAACGGTGTTAGAATGAATTGACTAGCGATATCGTTATTGGAAGTTGCTAAAGGTGGTATTGTTTAAAGGCCCGGGGCGTTGTGTTTCGGGCGTTTTTCTTTTTTGAACGGGTATTTGCTTTATTATATGGATAAGTTCGGTGTCCTTTATTTAAAGATAAGGCGTTAAGGCAGCGAGGTTTCACTCGTTGACAATACATGACAGGTGTATCTGAAAGTTTTGTAGGCTGGGTTGAGGCACGAAACCCAGCGTCATTTATTTGTTGTAATTGTTGGGTTTCACTACGTTCTACCCAACCTACGTGCTGAGGGGAGGGTGAGTGGTTTTGGCGCGGCCCTTCAACAAGGCGCATGACAGGGTTGCACCGAAACATCAAGAATCTTTTTAGCACGTTCATCCATTCTTTTAGCTTCATCTTCTTTGCCCATATCTCTATAAAGCTTAGCCATATCCTCAAGCACAGTCGCTAACCTTGAATTATCCGGTCCAGGGGACTCCTCATCTATATCCAATATATCCAATGCACGTTTGTAGAAAAAATCGGCCTCGGAATATCTTTTCTGGAGTCTATATATTTTTGCCAGACTGTAAAGGGCCATCGCCGTATCACGATGTTTCGGACCATGAAGCTTCTCTGTTATTTCCAGTGCACGCTTAGATAAAGGCTCGGCATCATCGTATTTACCCATATCTCTATAGCACATCGCCAAAATGGCCATAGATACCCCCATATTAGGGAAGTTCGGACCGAATATTTTCGCGTTTTTCAATGCAGCTTCAGCTATCTCACACCCCTCGGCATTACGCCCTTGCCGGTGCAGCGCCAGGGCTTTATCATATAATTGTTCCCATCTGTAATGACCGTATAATCCTATAGAAGAAAGTGTGACCATCGATACTATGGCTATTGGTGTTAACATTTTCCATCTGTATCGGGTGCGTTTTATTATAGAAAGAAATAAGACCAATGCCAACAATAATAATATATTTGTTGGTTTTGTCCATCTGTAGTAACCGTAGTATATTAAAAAAAGCGATACGGCCAGTACCAATAATAAGAATATTTTAGTTGATGTTTTCATAATTAAAAAGGCATAAAGGATTTGGTTTTT
>CBDUXY010000197.1:0-4472 GCA_965371305.1 uncultured bacterium | reverse complement strand
ATTAAGAAAGAAAGGGCCTCTGCGAATCCCGATTCTTATGACTATTTGCAGGGTTCGGGAATGGGTAACTAGGGCGTATCCATGTCTGGTAAAAGAGTTTCCAACACCTGGCTGATAGCCGGATTTGTAGCGGTTGGATGTATTGTTATAATTCTTTATTTTCTGTTGTTGGTACCGGATGAAAGCCGCCTTGTGGTTGAAAGCGATAAGGTAGTTGGAGCTGTGGTTGGGGTTGCAGTTGATGATGGGGCGAAAAAAAGCAAGGCACAGCCGGAGCAACTGTCGAAGGCACAGCCGGAGCAACCGTCGAAGGTACGGCCACAGCAAGAAGTGAAGCAGGCAAAGGGCGCTGCTTCGGTTGAGGTTAAGAAACAAGCCAGCCCGGAAGTACCCAAGCCGGATGTCGACGTTAAAAAGTCTGCCCTCAACAAAAACAAAAAAACAGACCAGGTGAAAAACACCTCTGCCGGCGGGGCGGATAAAGCTGGTAAGGCCGCAGCGACCAAGGCTCTGCGACATGAGCTTCAGGCCAGTGCAAAGGCAGACGTATGGATGAAGGTCAGGGTGGATGAGGACGAACCCTTTGAAGTATTAATGAACGAAGGCGATAGAGTCAGCTGGAAAGCAGCTAAGGTTTTTTTTTGACCATCGGGAACGCCGGCGGTGTTGAACTTACATTTAACGGGAAGCCTGTCGGAGCCCTTGGCAAGGAGGGTCAGGTCAGGACCATTACGTTGCCTGTCGGGAGTGCGCCTGCACCCGCAGGGGCTGTGGTTGATACTGCTCCCTGAGAGCCGCAAAAGTCTGTAACAAGCGCCAGGGAAAAGCACCTGCAGGGAATTAGGCCCACGATAGTGTGGGCTTTATAACCCGCCATGCGGGGAAAAAAGATAGAACGCGGCGTTAAAATAAATTGGTAAATAAAATATACCAGAGGTGACGGTGGAAGCTAAAGTCAGATGCCGGGAATGCGGCAATGGGATGAACTCAAAAAGGGTTGACGAGTATAAGATAAAATACGAGTGCGTCTGCGGTTTTTCGGAGTATCGCCCGGCCCCTTCAAAGAGCATGGCCATAAACCCGCACTATTCACAGGAAAGTCTCACGCCTCTTCGTTTTGACAATTCAGGGCAATTCTTTTTCGAGCACCAGAAGGCCGACCGCGAGCGGATGGAGATTATAACGCTTGAGGAGATCAGCATGCTTGCCTCGTCGGATTACGACCTTGACGATGTGCTTAAGAACGTTTGCGAGAAAACAGCCAAAAGGCTTGCCGTGGATGTGTGTTCGGTGTATCTGTGGGACGTGGACACCAAGCACCTGGTTTTAAGGGCGACTTACGGGCTCTCTCAGGAAGCGGTTGGCAAGGCTCGGCTTGAGATAGGCCAGGGCGTCACTGGCTCTGCGGTCAAGGCTAAAGAGCCACTTCTCATTGAAGATATATCAAAGGACGAGCGCTATAAATACTTTCCCGAGACAAAGGAAGAGCAGTACAGGATGAAGACCATGTACTCCTATCCAATTTTCGAGGGGGATGAGCCTTTTGGCGTACTTAACGCACAGACTGTTGAGCTTCGCAAGTTCGAGGAAGATGAGAGATATTTTATTTCCGTGATAGCAAATCTCATTCTTGGAGCCGTTAAGATGAGAAAGAGGCGCTGATGTTTTGCAAGACTTGTTGGGCTAACATTCCGGATGGAACAAAGGTATGCCCAAGATGCGGTAAAGATCCTGCCGCCCCGCCTGAACCGGTTGAAGACGATTCCAAACAAAAAAAAGGTCCTGTAATAAGAAGGCCCGGGCGTAAGGTTAAAAAAGCCCAGACCAGCACGCTGTCCTGGGCAGTGACCATGCTTGTGCTGTTGCTGGTGGGTGGCGGTATTTATTACCGTCATGCTACTACAAAACAGCCTTCAAGAGTTCGTTCGTCCGAGCCGGCAATATCGGGCATGATCGAGGCGTTGAGGGAGGCCGAAGGGGTTAAGTCGGTGGGAGGGGCGGAGCAGAGTATAAACGAGATGGACGCCCCTGAGATAGAGATTGTCGTGGTTCAGGACCAGTCAACCAGCGCTTCTGCAAGAAAAGGCGTGGATGCTATGAATTCCGGTAATTATCTTAAAGCATCGGTGCTTTTCGAGCAGGCCCTTGACGAGTCTCCTGATAACCGCTCATACATGACAAACTACGCCTCAAGCCTTGCTGCCATGGGCAGGGAGGAGTTTAAGGCCAGGAAGTACAGGCGTTCGGCAGAGTTTTACTCCGAGGCCCTTGAATTTGACAGTGACTCTTCGTACCTGAAAGGGCTTGCGTTCGCACAGGCAAGGGGTGAAGAACTAGAGAGTGCGGCAGAGACGTTGGAGGAGATTGTAGATGAAGGCTCAGGCGACCCGGATGTTACGTCACTTTTGAAGGTTGTATACACAAAACTTGCCCAGCGTGCCTACAGTGGCGGCGACTTTGACGAATCAATAAGTTATTATGAAAAGGCCCTTTTTCTTGACCCGGCTGACAGGAGGCTTGTTGCAAAATTAGATAAATTAAAGCGTGAAGACAGTTTTGAGTCGGATTTCAGGCAAAAAGAGGGCGGGCATTTTACCGTCAGGTTTGAGGGTGGAGAGAACGCGGTCACAGGCTACGTAATAAGCCTTTTGCTTGAGGAGGCCTATATAAAGCTCGGCGCCGACCTTGGCTATAGACCGGCGGATGGTGATAAGGTAATGGCTGTGCTTTATTCTGCCGAGTCTTTCAGGGACGTTACAAGGTCTCCTTCCTGGGTAGGGGCGCTTTACGACGGGCGCATAAAGATTCCTGTCGGAGGTGTGACCGAGTCCACGCGTGAGCTTGAAAAGGTTATATTCCATGAGTATACCCATGCCCTTGTTCACAGGATCTCCGGGGGCAGGGCCCCTGTGTGGCTTAATGAGGGTCTTGCTCAGTACCTTGAGGGCAAAAGGACGAAGGAGTATGAGAAGTATCTGAAAGAGGTATTCTCGAAGGAAGGGGGCAAGGTTGATTTAAGGAGGTACCAGGGATCTTTCATGGGCCTGTCGACTGAAGAGGCATACGTTGCTTATGCCGTGAGCCTCTCTGCAACCGAGTATCTCATAAGGGAGTACAGTCTTTATACCGCGAGAAAGGTGCTTGAGAAAATGAAAGCGGGTAAGACTCTGGATAGAGCGCTTTTCTCTGTAATATATCTGTCTTATGAGCAGTTTGAAGAGGGGTGGCGGAAATCCGTAAAACGAAGATTGTCTATTAGATAAGATCGGGTGGGTAAGGTCGGTTCTGGCAGGTGTGAAGATGTCCCGGTTATTTTTTGTGCTGTATATATAAAAAACTTTTAAAACAACGATGCAGATGTTATAGTGCTCTGATTCGTTTAATATGAATTAAGGAGGAGTACCGGCAATGTCAATAAAGAGAATATTTGTACTCGCTGTAATTTGTTTGTCGTTTGCGATAGGCTGCGGTAGCGAGGCGACTAAGAAGAGCGCAACGAAGGCTGCGGCAGGCGCTCAGTCAACGGATAAGGCAATGCCCCAGGGGCATCCTAATGTAGCAGGCGCCGGGCAAGCGCCGGGACGCGATGAGCTTGCTGCAAAACATCAGGCAAGCAAAGTTGCCAAAGAGATAAAGCTTTCCAGTGACATTAAAAAGCAGTGGAGCGCGGCAAAGCTTGAGCTTAAAGACATAGCAAGTGCCAAGAGTGAGACCGTGACCCTGAAGGTTGGTACAAAAAGGGCTGTTGGCACTCGTTCTATTGTAATAGCTGCCGTCATACCGGATTATTCGATGTTTGAAGACCATATCGGCACGAAAAGTGCCGACCCTAACAATCCGGCAGTTTATGTTGAATTGTTTGAGGGTGGAAAGAGCGTTACAAAGGGTTGGGTGTTCAGGGACTTTACTGACTTTAATTCCTTTAAAAGCGATAAAGTCGGTGTTGTGCTTTTAGACCCGATTAAGTCTGGCAAATAATCCTCGGCAACAACAACTTGCGGGCACGGTATGTCCCGGTTTTGTCAGTTGAGTTTTTTCTGTGTTGTCTGACTTATAGATGACTGACTGATCTTACATACACACACTGAAACCTGCCCTGTATGTTGTCCTGGGTTGGTTTGTGTGTTATTATATTTAATTCGCCGGAGTGGAGAGATGCCCGAGTGGCCGAAGGGGGCTGTCTCGAAAACAGTTGTTCCGGCGACGGAACCGGGGGTTCGAATCCCCCTCTCTCCGCCATCATTTTTGTGGCCGGGATGGGCTGTTTCGTAAAAAACGCATGGCCGGTCTTGTCGCCTGAAAAGGGCGAGCGCGGCTTTGCACAGCGGTTGTAATTGCCTGGTGTCGTGCGGTTAAAGGTTACCCGCATGGCGGGCTAAAGAGCTCACCATGTGGGTTTAATGTCCCGTAGTTTGCAGCAATGATTGTTTCAAACAAATTTTAATTGATACTTGCGGGGGCGTTAAGAGGAG
>CBDUXY010000196.1:0-4478 GCA_965371305.1 uncultured bacterium | reverse complement strand
AGCACGGTAAATATAAAAGCCATCTATTTATACTCCCCGGGCAATCACTTCTCCCACAAAACCTAAAAAGGTTAAAGCCTGCTACCCTTCGACAGTGCCGCCACCGGTAAAACACAAAACATCAACTAATTTACCGTCAATCAACTCCGAACCGACCGGGCGGCTCAGGGTGAACGGGCTTTCTGTTTTCATGATTCTATAACAACAAAACAAACACTAAACCACTCTTCCTGAGATCGTTTTTGGTTCAACCGAAAGGTGAATGGACATGTATGAAGTCCTGAACAAAGAAACTTACTTAAACGAAGCCACGAAAGCGGAAAGTTTTTTCATGTTCTTATCTTCAATCTGCCCCTTGTATATCGGCATGGTCATCCTTGGCGTATAATAGGCAGGGTCGTTTAAAAATGCGTATATCCAGTCAGGGTTCAGGCGCAACCCGGCACGTACAAGTGTCGGGCCGCTTAGTCCGCCAAACACCGCACCTTCCTGCGTTATCCTGTGACAACCGTAACAGCCAAGCTTCTTTTCAAACACTATGGCCATCTTGCTGTCATAGCTCACCTTTATGCCGTAGGTCTTTGCCCTTTGTGACTTAAGCGTCATCAGATAAGCCGTAATGTCCCGGCTGTCGGTCTTTGAAAGTCTCGGGTGGTCATTGGGGTTCATGACCTTAACGGAGTTGTAGGCAAGAGGTCTTATGGGGATTGGGTTTTGCAGCCACTGCTTTACAAACCCGGGCTTTAGCTTTTCACCTGCGTACCAGAGCTCGGGGCCCGGCATCATAACACTGCCGGGGTCGTCCGTGCTGAAACCTACCTCCGGCCTACTTGTGCGGTGACAAGCGGCGCAGTCCTTTTGTTTGAATACGGTTTTGCCGTTTTGAGCAGACGCGGCAGAAACAAACACACCTGAAAAGACACAAAACATAACGGCAGCTATCGCTGCAAAAAGGATTACATTTACGTGCTTTTTTGTTTTCAACATCATACTATCTCATACTCTTCCTGATGAAACGTATCGACCGGTTTTATGACGACCTTACGACGGAAACGTTTTTTTAATTCTTCTATTACTCCGCCCGGCTCTTTAAGTCGTTCGGCCACAAGCGGGCTTACGTAGACAAGTGTTTTTAAGCGGCGCGTGGGCAGCTCCCTTAATAAATCCCTGAATATCTCCATAGCAACCGTGTCTCTGTCTTTAACAAGGGCGTTGCCGTCGCAATAAGGACAAGGCTCCAGAAGGGCCTGAGAGAGGCTCTCTCTGGTGCGTTTCCTTGTCATCTCCACTATGCCGAGGTCAGAGATCTTAAGTATGTTGGTCCTTGCCTTGTCGCGCTTCAGCGCAAGCTTGAGTGTCTTGTACACCTTTTCGCGATTTTCGGTCTTTTCCATGTCTATAAAATCTATAACAATAATGCCGCCGATATTACGAAGTTTCAGCTGATGCACCACCTCGTCGATGGCCTCAAGGTTTGTCTTTAAAATTGTCTGCTCGCTGTTTTTCTTGCCAACGTATTTGCCGGTATTTACGTCTATGGCGGTCAGGGCCTCCATCTGGTCCATCACCAGAAACCCGCCGGAAGGCAGCCAGACCTTTCTCTCAAGCGCCTTTGTAAGCTCAACCTCTATGCCGTAGGCATCGAACATGCTTTCTTTGCCGTCGTGACACTCTACCTTACCCCTTGTTATGGGCAAGTACTCCTGCATAAAGTTATCTGCCCGCTCGTACTCTTCTCTTGAATCTATCATCAAGCGCGACACATCGGGGCCGAGCGTGTCGCGTATGGTCCTGAGTGTCAAGTCAAGCTCTTCGTAAAGAAGCGACGGCGTGGGCTTGTTGTTCATCTCGGCACTCACCTTGCCCCAGAGCTTCACCAAAAACTCCATATCCGCCTGTATCTCTTCGGTACTCCTTCCCACACACACAGTGCGAATGATAAAACCGAAACCGGGAGGTCTAAAGCTCCTTACCATGTCGCGAAGGCGCCTGCGCTCCCTTGGGTCGGAGATCCTCCTTGATATTGCAATTTTGCCGTGAGTCGGCATTAACACTAAATAGCGGCCGGGCAGTGAGACGTAAGAAGTAAGGCGTGCGCCTTTATCACCAATGGGTTCTTTTTCGACCTGAACAAGGATGTCCTGGCCCTGATTAAGGAGGTCCTGGATACGGGGCAGGTCAGAGGGGTCGCGCCTTGACCTTGCGCCCGGTTTCTTACCGGTATTTTCTTTTTCTTTATCCGATGTTTTGGCGGTCTTTTTGCGGTGCTCGGTCTTGTCAAGCACGTCTGAAACGTGCAGGAAAGCCGTCCGGTCCAACCCGATTTCTACAAAAGCGGCCTGCATACCGGGCAACACCCTTACGATCTTGCCTTTATAAATATTCCCTGAATACCCCCGATCCGCCCTGCGCTCTACAAGAAATTCAGTAAGTTTTTCATCCTCTGTGACGGCAAGGCGCGTCTCAAACAAATTCGCATCGAGAAATAATTCTTTTTTTGGCGTTTTAGCCATAGGTAATGGACCTTTTTAAAGAAAACAGTTTTTAGTAAGGAACGGCGCAATGTCGCATAACTACCTGTAAACAAACAGGAAAACAATTAGAGCGCGAAGTCCCTACAGAACGGTCCTTGTTTTCAGAATTGGGAGAAGACATGCCTTTGACGCGGGGATAGACAACAGGTGTGCGACTGCCTCATGGGGCTTGATACTACTGCCCTGAGTCTTTAAAATGGTAACAGAAAGAGTAGAGTCGTCTGTAAGGGAAAGTTGCCCTACAAGCGCTCTCATATCCAACACTTTTACCTTGTCACCTCGTTCAATCCTTACTTCGATTGAATCCTGCTTAAGAAAATCCCTTACAACTGCGTCAATACGTTGCGGCTCTATATCCAGACCCACCGGGCCGTTCTTTAAAAAAATAAGGTACTGCTGTGCCTGCATCATAGCAGATAGAGGAGGCACTTTCAAGGGTATAAACTTTACACTTAATATTTTTAGTCCCTCGGGCAAAACCGTGTTAATACGCTGGGCAAAGGTCTCCGGCATATACTGACCCAGCGGCTCTATTTCCATCTCCATATACTCATCCGTACTCTCTATGCCAACGGGCAGCGGGGTTGCAAAGTTTAACTTCGGCTTTGGATTAAACCCCTTTGAATGGCAAAGAACGATGCCGGCGCGCGCGAAAGCCCTTGTCATAACCCTGACAAGGTCGAGGTGGCCTAAAAACCTGAGCCTGCCCGTTTTTGAAAACACCATTCTAACGCGCAGAGGGTCTACTCCGGCAACCGTCCTGTTTTTCCTTCTATTTTCAAGCGTCTGTGTCTTGTGGAGGATATTTTTTACTATCTTATGGTCGCACACCCCGCAGTCCGTACACCGGGCGTGGGCGCAGTCAGGGGTTTCTGTGAGCGAGACCGCCTGCTCCATCTCAGTCTTCAGGAACTCCTTAGTCACCCCGCAGTCGATATGGTCCCACGGCAGGATCTCTGAGAAATCACGCCTGCGCGTTGTGTAAAAATCCATAACAACACCTGACTCAACAATTGCCTCCTGCCACCTGGCCCAGCTCATAACATCACTCCACCCGTCAAACCGACACCCCTTTTTAAAGGCACAGAGGAGCAAACCCGAGAGCCTCCTGTCCCCCCTTGCAAACATACCCTCAAGCATACTCAAACGCGTATCATGCCATTTAAGGCCAAGCCCTGACTTTTTTGCCTCTTTCCTCAGATAAAACAACCGCTCCGAACTATCATCAAGCCCCAATTGCGGCTCCCACTGAAACGGGGTAAAGGGTTTGGGGATAAAAGTAGCGGCGCTCATGTTTATCTTGAGCTTCTTGCCCCCGGCCTCCCGCGCCGTGCGCCTGACCTCCCTGCCAAGCCTTATGATTTCATTCAGGTCCTCTCTGGTCTCCGTGGGCAGGCCTATCATAAAATAGAGTTTTACAACACTCCAGCCAAGAGTGAAGATCTCTCTTATACCTCTGAGCAAATCTTCTTCGGTAATACCTTTATTAATCAGCCGCCGAAGCCGTTCGCTCCCGGCCTCCGGGGCCATGGTAAAACCCGTCTTTCTGACCTTCTTGATCTCTGACGCAAGATTCGTTCCAAGCGTGCCAACGCGGAGCGACGGCAGGCTCACGGAAACGCGCCTGTCCTGGAGCATGGCAACGGTCGAGCACATAAGCGGCTCTATGGACGTATAGTCTCCAGTAGAAAGAGAAAGTAGCGAGACCTCGTCGTAACCCGTATTTCTGAGTGTCTTTTCCATGTAATCAAGGATGCGCTCCGGCTTCCTTTCCCGAAGCGGGCGCGTAACCATGCCTGCCTGACAAAACCGGCACCCGCGCGTACAACCCCTTGCTATCTCAATACTAAGTCGATCGTGTACGGCCTCCAGAGACGGCACGACCGGGCGCTCCGGCTGCGGCGCTGTGTTTAAGTCCGTAATCAGACTTTTTTCAATTCTGTC
>CBDUXY010000195.1:0-4483 GCA_965371305.1 uncultured bacterium | reverse complement strand
AGTTCTTCAAAAGTAGCACCGGGGTTTTCAGTAACGTAAATAACGGCCTCTATTATCTCGCCTAAATTGTGCGGGGGCATGTTGGTGGCCATACCCACGGCAATCCCTGACGAGCCGTTTACAAGCAGGTTCGGGAAGGCCGCCGGAAGTACGGTCGGCTCGGACTCCTTCTCGTCAAAATTAGGGATAAAATCGACCGTCTCCTTTTCAATGCCCTCGAGGAGCTCACCTGCAAGGCGCGCCAACCTGGCCTCTGTGTAACGGTAGGCGGCAGCCGGGTCTCCGTCGACCGACCCGAAGTTGCCCTGACCATCTATGAGCGGATAACGCATGGAAAAGTCCTGCACAAGCCTTACCATGGCGTCGTACACAGCAGTATCTCCGTGCGGGTGGTATTTACCTATCACGTCGCCAACAATACGGGCTGACTTTTTATAGGGCTTGTTGTGCTCAACCCCGAGCACGTGCATTGCGAATATTATTCTTCTGTGCACGGGCTTTAATCCGTCGCGCACGTCCGGCAGCGCCCTGCCTACAATAACGCTCATGGCATAGTCCATATAGGACTTTTGCATCTCGTCTTCTATCGCAACCGGTATCTGTTCCTGAGCCATCAGTATGCCTTTCCTTTGTAAAATTAAATAATCAGCCGCCCGTGAAACAGGGGGAGTAGCTTCAAACTACCCCCCCTGTTCTGGCGGATTCAATTATATATAATATTAAGGATTTGACCCAGTGTCAAGGCTATTCAAGAGATGATGTCGTAAACTTGTCTACGTAAATTAGCGACGCATAATAACAACCGTACAATATCTAATTTACGCATTAGAACGGCCTCAGTCAGTCAGGACGCTAAAAGGAGAAAATAAACTTTTAGGTGAAAATTAGTTGAAGATAATAGAATAACCGGAGAGACCGGTAGCTTGTTGTTCACGTAAAATAAATCTTTACGTTTCAGCACAAGGCGAACCGGTGAAAGATGAAATTATCCCGAAAGAAAACCCGCCGAACTGGCAGACAGGTCCTTTTGTTTTTCCAGGTTTTTATTTGAAAGGAGGATGGGTCAGCTTGATTCGTCGGGCGTATCGGTTAACACTTCATGCGACATGTCGTCATGCGATTCGTCAACAGCTTCACCAGACATATCGTCTGTCGGGTTTTCTTCTTTTTGCTCTAACAGAACCGGCGCCTGAGGTGTCTGTTCCATGGCCTCCAGAAACGCATCAATACTAAGCCTCACAACCGCAACAGTTGACTCGTCACACTCACGAATAATTTTTATAAGCCTGCGAGTATAGATTGACTCTTCCCTGTTCATGCCGACCGACAGAGAAAGCCTGGAGATCCCATAAGTCTCGGTACCCTCCATTGCACTTAACGGCGTGCCCAACCCCCCAAAAAAACTTCCATAAAATTCAGAATCTCCATATAGAAGCCAATCCACCGACACGCCGTACATTTCCGAAAACTTCACTATCATATCCGATGAAACCTTTCCAAGCTTTCTGTAATTGGAAAAAGCTTGAGGCGTTACACCAAGGGCCCTTGCCAAACGCGAATCATTTCCGAGCTTAGCGGCCTGTTTCATCCTTTCAATAACTTCTGTATAATCTACACCCATAATTGCCCTTCTACTTGACGTGAACAGTTCATTCTGATATAAGATAGATGTGTATGTTACATCACGATTAGAGATTCAGATTAAATGTTCTACATTATAAACAGAGACGATACAACAAATAGTCCATCTACGTCAAATTAATTTAGTTAAGTTACATTATATACAGGTTCGCGTATTTTGTCAATTTATTTACGATGGGATGTAAAACCATGGCAACACTCGGCTCAAGAATAAGACATGTCAGAGACGACATACTACGGGTAAACCAAGCCGGTTTTGCAGACATGCTCGGCTTCTCCCGCATTGCCACAATCAGTGACTACGAAAAGAACAAACGAAGTCCCGATGTGACAACTCTGTGCAAGATTGCAGACCTTGGCTCAGTCAGCCTTGACTGGCTCCTTGCCGGGAAACAACCACAACGGCCAAGTCGCATAAAAAATTCAGGCGCCATAAAAGTCCTTGGCTCTCATCCACACTGCAAGGACTGTATAATCGTCAACGTTTCCAGTGTTAAAAAAGTCCAACGGGCAGAGAACTTTTCAAATGGAGATATAATCGACATAATCTCCATACCGATTAAGGATTATAACAATAAGACCTTTGCCATAAAGATCGCCGGAGACAGCATGAGTCCCGCAATTCTTGACGGCTCCATCGTTGGTACTGACACGTCGGACCGCCGCATTGTAAGCGGCAAGGTCTATGCCGTATGGCTAAACCACGAAGGGGTTGCGCTTAAAAGAATCTTTGTGTATCCGGAAAGGGTCGTACTCAAACCGGACAATCCTACCTTCCCTGAAACGTCTCTACCAACATCGAGCATCGACAAAGACTTTATAATAGGCCGTATTAAATGGGTCTACCAGACGCACCCTTAACCTGTCAGACAGGGTTTAATTCCACCTAAGCTTACTTCATGGAAAATTGGAATAGAGCACCTTGGGTTGCTACGGACATGTAAAGGAGCGGTTGATACTCCTCGACTTTAATGCCAGGGTACGGTAACGTACTACTCCACCACAAGCAGCAAAGCATTAAAAGGAATTATGGTTGAGAAAAACTCACGGCAAACAGCGGAGCATTAATCCCACATGGTGGGCTTGTAGCCCGCCATGCGGGATTAATACTGTCATGTCATACTTGTTCACTCCCATTAAATTAAAAGACGTTACCATCGCAAACCGTATAGTGATGCCTCCTATGTGCCAGTACTCGGCTGAAACAAACGGAGCCTCAAACGACTGGCACCTTGCACATTACACGGCAAGGGCCGTGGGCCGGGTCGGTCTCATAATCGTCGAAGCCACAGGGGTCGAGCCGCGCGGACGTATCACGGACTCTGACCTTGGACTGTGGTCGGACGAGCATGTTGCGGGGCTTTCGCGCATAGTCAGAAGCGTCCACGGCGAGGGTGCGAAGATTGGCGTGCAGATTGCTCACGCCGGCAGGAAGTCAACCGTTCCGGACGGCACACCCGTGGCCCCAAGCCCTATCCCCTACGACAATCAAAGCAAGACCCCGCACGAACTTACAAAAGTGGAGATATCAAACATTGTTGACAAATTTAAAGATACCGCCATCAGAGCCGACAAGGCAGGGTTCGACCTGATTGAAGTACACGCGGCGCATGGATATCTGCTTTCCGAGTTCCTCTCACCCGTTACCAACAAACGACAGGACGAGTACGGGGGCGGACTTAAAGGACGCATGCGTTTTCTGCGTGAAGTGCTTGAAGCCGTGAGGCCGGTATGGCCGGATTCAAAACCCATATCCGTCAGGATATCGGCTGTTGACCACGCCGAGGGCGGAGTTACCCTGGAGGATTCCACAGCCCTTGTACGGGCCCTGAAAGAGCACGGGGTAGACATCTGGCACATCTCCTCCGGAGGCCTTGCCCACTCATGCCACCCGCCGTCGGTCCATCCGGGCTTCCAAACCACGTACTCGGAAGAAGTAAAAAAAACAGCCGGGGTTCTAACAATCGCCGTTGGAGCAATTACAACGCCAGAACTTGCAGAAGAGATTTTAGGAAACAACAGGGCCGACATGGTGCCCCTTGGAAGAGAGCTTTTAAGGAACCCGTACTGGGCGCTTAACGCGGCAAGGGAGCTCGGGGTGGACTTGCAGTGGCCAAAACAATATGAGAGAGCCAAGCTGTAAAGTAAACAAACAAAGGCACGGTCTGCAATCCTGAATCTAAAAGAGTGGGCGAAGCAATATGAAAGGGCCAAGCTGTAGAATACCTATAATAGCACGGTCTACGATCCTCAAATTAAAAAAAACCCGAACAGTATGAGAGGGCCAAACTGTAGAGTTTAAAACGAGGGCACGATTTGCAGTCCTTAATTAAAAAAAGGAAAGAAAAAATGGAGGCGGCGAGCGGATTCGAACCGCTGAATGACAGTGTTGCAGACTGCTCCCTTAGCCACTTGGGTACGCCGCCCTCTAAAGAACAATCATTATAAGTCAGCACACTTATACTGTCAAGGGGTCTGTAGTAGACCCATGCGCCTGCAGACAAACAAGTCAGCGTAGCCGTATAATTCGCAATACCTTTTTACCGCCTGCTTCTTTATCCCCCCAAAGACCGACCCTGTCTTCTTTGGCTTTAGCCTCTGCGTCTCCATACCTCTGCTCCTTGACCATACCGCACGGCGGTATGAGTAAGGTCTTGGCAAGCCCAAGGCTCAACAGCCTTCCACCGACGTCCACTTCACCCGCGTATACCCCGCCCAGAAGCCTTCCATACCTGTCTCTCGACTCCAGAGCGCATGGCTCGAAGGTAACGTCGCCTCCGGCAAGTAATTCCACATTCATGGCACGGGCTTCTTCGTAGAAAGGTTCTTCCCTTTCCGGAGT
>CBDUXY010000194.1:0-4533 GCA_965371305.1 uncultured bacterium | reverse complement strand
ATATTATACTATATAATACTTTTAAAATCTAGGGTTATTTTAGATATTTTATTGAGATTTTAGAGGTGGATCGGGGGGCACAAATAATAGGGGCAGGTCAAGGAGGGTTATTCAACTAATTTTTCTGTTTTTCTACGCTTTACCTTTCCTTAAGCAATCTCTATTTACCATGACATGTTGACTCTAATCGAATACTCGTATATAATTTTACCATGAAACTCTTTCAGATAAAGCCGTTTGTTTTTATCTTTTCCCTGTGTGCTGCATTTGCACTCCTTTTGAGCGCGGCTCCGGCACAGGCCGATACGGTCGATGACGGCCTGCGCCTTGTCGACAGCTACTTTGAAAAAAGCTCTCACGTATTATCCGCATTAACCATTGAGGTGGACTCTGAAGGACTAATGAAGAACCGCACAGGCCTTAAAGAATCCACAAAAAAGGGCATTAAGAAACTTGCATGGAGCGAAGAGCCGGGCATAATACGCTTTAAAAAACTCAGAAACATCGTTGACAGCTACATGTTAAAAGACATTGGGCTCATAGAATCCTCGGCCCGCGGGCTTGGCCCGGCAGGCAAGATGAAAAACCAGGAGTCCCATCCAATTGACAAACTCTATAACCTTAGCGAAGATATTCTCCGTCAGCTGCACATCTCTTTCAACCGTGAAACAGCCAAGGCACGGAAGTTCAAACACAAAGAACCCCCTGCCGTACCGTCTGTAGATACCCCGGTACGCGGTCAACTCCCGGCCGGACACACACGCGGCATATACGACAGGTAAGACAAACAAAACTCACTTGATACGGAAAACTGTTACCCTGCTTTTCAAAATTTTCAAGTTTTTCCTTCTCTGTTCTCCTCGTCTCCGGCCTTGTTTACAACTGTGTTTACCGCCTCACCCGCCCCTGTTTGATCGCAGAGCGTCCTCTTTTTTAAGATAATCCTGCGCTTTTTTCGATCCAAGCTTTGCAGCCATTATAAATACCTTGTTTGCCTTTTGCTTTTGACCAAGCCTTAAAAACCCGTTACCAAGATTATTGTAATGCCTGGCCGTCTTTGGCTCAAGCTTTACCGCCTTTACAAGGTCCTTTACAGCCAACTCCACCTTGCCAAGCTCCAGGAGCACAAGCCCTCTGTTGGCATAAGTCTCGGCGTATTTCGGATTAAGCTTTATTGCCCTGGCGTAGTTTTTTAAACCCTCCTCCCTTTGTCCCTTCCACACGTAAGCGTTACCCCTGTTCACGTAGGCCTTAAAATGGTTCGGGCTAATGGAGATTGTCTTTGTATAATCGTCAATGGCCAGGTCGTACTCCTTGATCTGCGAATAAGTCGTACCCCTGTTGAAATAAAATTCATCCGGCTTCGGGTCAAGCTCTATGGCCTTTGTGTAGAGTTCAATTGCACGCCTGCTCTGGCCGATATAATGATAGGCCCCGCCCTTATTATAAACAGTCCGGGCGGCATCCGGGTCGATTTCAAGAGACCTGTCGTAGTCTTCTATGGCGCGCTTGTATTTACCCTGATCGTAAAAAAGATTACCCCTGTTGCTGTACGCAATTGCTACCGAGTCCGGGTAAAGAGTGATCTCATGCGTCCATAGTTTCATGGGCGTTTTCCATACGTCGATTTGTTTTAACGTAAATAAGGATAAAACAATAACAAGCACGCCAACCATAACAAACAAGGCCTTGGGTGGCTTCGCACCACTTGCCTCTGTAACAGAAAAGCGCGAGACTATGAAAACGGCAAAAATACCGAAAAGCATGGCAACCGCAAGCCCGGGCAGATACATGTACCTGTCGGCTGCTGCCTGAGAGCCCACCTGCACTATGCCGATAACAGGGCCAAGGGTGATAACATAATATACCCACAAAGACGACCAGAGACGCGTCTTTTTTAAGGTGTATAAACAAACTATACTTATTAAAAGAAACAATGCGATTGAACCGAGTACGACCGGACTTGCAAAACTAACGTCTTTCGGATAGGGATAAAAAGGCGCAAAGTCTACCGGCACAAAACTCTTATAAAGATAAAACGCATAAGCCCTGAATGCCACAAGTACGCGGGTGAAAAGCGGATAAGCATCAAGAGTTTTTACCGCGTCGCCTGTTTTCTGCGCCATGACGATTATAACGGAAGACGCTACCATTATCAGAAAAAACGGTATTTTCTCAAGCAACGATTGCTTGAAAACACTGGCCTTGAAAGACCTGTTTAGAGGATAAAAATCCAGAATCAATAAAACGAAAGGAAACGAGATGGCCATTGGCTTGCTCATTAAAGAAAAGACAAACAAAACAAGCGTCAGGGCGTAAAAGTGTTTTTTCCTGTGCACCGCACCTGCCGCATATCTCAGGTATGACAACAGGCCTAACAAGTAGAAAAACCCGTATAATACGTCTTTTCTCTCGGCAATCCAGGCAACCGACTCCACCCTTACAGGGTGCAGGGCAAAAAAGAGCGCAGTTATAAGGGCAAACGGCATAAAAACCATGGTACAAACCAACTTGTCCTTGACTTCTCTGCCTTTCCCTGGTCCAAGTACTGCAAGCCACCACATTAAAATAAACACCAGAGCGCTGTTAAACGTGTGCAGGACAATGCTTGAGAGGTGATAACCTTTTGGATCAAGCCCCCATATTGCATAATCAAGGGCGTAAGAGAGCATGGTCAGGGGATGCCAGTTCCCTGCGACAAAACCCGTAAAAAACCACTTTAATGTACGCAGCTCTGGTGTTTGCAGGCGCACGTTCTCGTAGACGTAAAGCCCGTCGTCCCAGTTCACAAAGCCGTTTTGAAGGGCGGGCAGGTAGACAAGAAAAGCAATAACCGCTACCGAAAACGCGCCGGTAATTGCAAGGACTTTGATTTGTACATCAGGGGTAAAGCCGGACAAAACCCGCCTGCCGCCAGCGCTGCGAGTGCCACCTGTGCCCTGGCTTTTAGACGAAGGTTTTTTTTCATCCTCCGCGCGCTTGCTTTCCGTACCGGATAAACCGGCAGCTTGTTTTGATTGTTTTTTAAGTGTTTTTTTGCCGGCCATTTTTTCGTCGTAATTTAAAAAGTTCTTTTATTTTTTGAAAGTGATGCAGAACCAACTTACCCGATAACATGACGCGTAATCTGGAAGAGAGCATACAACAAAAACGGCGGGAGTTGCAATTTTTCTACATATAAAAATGGATTTTCTTGTCATTCCCGCGAAAGCGGGGTTGTCATTGCGAGGAGCGAAGCGACGAAGCAATCTCGTCTTTTGTCATTCCAGCGAAGGCGGGAATCCAGATACAATGTATTAAAACAGCTTTGTAAGCTGGGTTGAGGCACAAAACCCAGCGTTATTAATTTTGATTGATAATAATTGTTGGGTTTCACTACGTTTAATCCAACCTACCCGCTGAATCAATATAATTAATTACATCAGGAGAAAGAGCTCCTGACCTTGTAATATCCTCCGGTAGAACGAATCTTTTTTTTGGGCCAAAAATATTTATAAATGAAAAACTATCAAACATCAGTACTATTCCTATCACTGTAGCAACGAAACCTACCAGAAACGATGCAAGTTTAGCAAATAGGGGGAGGGTTATTTCCTCAAGAGACAGAATAAATGATTTTTCACCTAATCCTGGTACTGAAATATCTGAGACATATGCCAGATAAAATACCGAGATACCCAAGAAGATAATAAGAGCCCCACCAATTAAAGAATCCCATTCAATCCTCGATTTTTTTTCTTGATTTTCTTGTTCTATCATGTCGTACTGTAAGTTTTGAGTTTGCAAGGTGGGTGGCAAATCATCTGCTGTAATAGAGAACTTCAGATCTTTTCTATCCATTTTTCCGTTTAATAGCAACTTAACAACAAAAAATTCGTTCTTATTTAAAAGGTCAAATCGAAAACAAGTTGTTTTTTTATCTTTATCAATTTCAAGTGATACTTCCCGCCCTTTAGGATGCACATGAAGAAGGGTGGCATCTACAATGCTCACCGACTCTGGTAATTCTAGCTTAAGAGGTTTTATTAGATCTCTCACTGGTTTTTCTCCAGTGTTTGCAATCAGAAATTGAACCTCAAGTAAATTATCTACTTCAATATCTTGATAAGTTATCTTGAGTGACTCACGTACTTTTGGAGCTATCCCCGCAAATAGCTCTGAATAAAAATCTACATATGGAACTAGAGCTTTGTCTACAGTGCGACGATAATAATATTTAGCAATTAATAATGCTGCCAATACACCCACAAGTAAACTAATAGCTGAAAACAGCACTGCACTATCCATGATGAATTCCCCAATTCTTCTCTATATATGTTGGTAAGAATAAACGCTCAAAACTTATACTATAAGTATTGCACAAGAAAAAAGGGAAATACCGTACTCATCTTCTTGTCATTACTACTTAAAATCTACAATTTCTAACATACTATGTCAACCTCACTTTTGGAAATAAATTTGCCATATTGCATTAGTTTGATCTATTGAGAACAATAGGAATAATTCACAATATATATAATTAAAATAATACTG
>CBDUXY010000193.1:0-4565 GCA_965371305.1 uncultured bacterium | reverse complement strand
TTTGTTTTTTTGTTTCTTTGCTTTTTTATTGCAAAACATGAACATATATTAAAATAGCAACAACTACTCGGCATCTTAACAGCCATGTTGCACACACTGCCACGGAGTTGCTGACGCGGCATTAACTTACCTGGTGCGTGTGAGACTGACAACCACACAGGCGCGTTCTGGTGCGAAAGGGGGGAGTCGAACCCCCACGGTTGCCCACCAGATCCTAAGTCTGGCGCGTCTGCCAATTCCGCCACTCTCGCATTATAGTGTGTGTCAGGCGTTCAAAAAAAACCTGAATTGTTCTCATCCACTTCTCTTAAAAAAATACTTCCATAGAGGCAAAAAGGTAGACCCGGTACTTTAAGGACAACCCTGTAATTATAAATAATTTAGACAGTCCATGCAACAAAAATGATTTTCATTTTTCTAAATCCATGTTAGGGCTATTTACCGGAAAGCTTATATTGTTTTGAATGTAGGGTCAAAAGTAATAGATGTCAAGGGATATAAGGCGAACTTAACAATTAAAATTTCTAATAAAACAAGGTAGATATAGTTTATTATTTTTTTTCGCGTCATTGCGAGCGAAGGGTTAAGAGTCGGCAGCTAAGCAATCTCGTTTTTGTGAGACAGGTAAGCTGGAAATCGCTTCGTCGCTTTGCTCCTCGCTATAACGGACAATGGAGAATAAAATAAGAAAAGAGAAATAAAAAAAGGGCGGGTCAATTAACTGACCCGCCCTTTGGTTATAACTTGTATTGGTATAGCTTAGAAGTTGGCAACCAACTGAAGATATGCGAAAGCCTGATCAGCTTCGTCGTCGGTCTGGTCTTCTATGAAACCGCCCGGTGTAAATACCGAGTAACCGGCCTGAAGGCCAACTGCTTTGTTGTACTTGTACTTGACTGTAAGGTCGATCTCGGTGCCGATCTCGTCGTCACAGGTGTTACCCATGCCGTCGAGACAACCTGCTGCGCGGAGTCCGCCTGATGCGTTCATCCAGTTACCTGCGCTGTACCATGCATCTTCTGCTTCATCAAGACTGAAGCTCCAGTAGTCAAGCTTTACGAACCACTTGGGAGCAGGCTTAACACTTGCGCCTACGCTCCATGCGTTAACGTTCCTGTGACCCTGCGTATCAGCATAGCCAAGGTGGCCATGGTTGGTCGGCGAAGGTGTCAGGAAGGTCGAAAAGTCGCTGTCGGACGGATCATCATCACCCGAGGCAACAACATACTGTGCTTCAACCCTTGCGCTTACATCGTTATTCGGTATTGAGTAGCCAAGCTTAACAGCATACATAAAGCCGTCGATGTCCATGTCAGAACCAGGACCCGGGAGGGCTATTTCACCAGCCTGCTTGTTGTACTCAACTGTGTAGTCAAGGCCGAAGCTTGCTTTACCTTTGAGCCTGAGGCCGTAGTTGTAGAGCTTCTGTGAACCAACTGCTGCACAACAACCTCCGTTGTTACCACCAAACTGTGCGCCACTGTCGTCGTCAACCAGGAACACATAGAGGTCAAGCTTGTTGTTAGGTATGGTCTTTACAGTACCATGTACAAGGTAAAGATCCTGGTCGGTTCCGTTTGATGCGCCGCCACTGCCTTCTTTGATCTTGGTGTAAAGAAGAAGGAGGTCATAGCTGTCGGTGCTGGTCGTTGCCCTTATGGCGTCAAAGCTGCTGGCGTTGTTATGCCAACCGAAGTGACCAATGATCCTCTGGTCGCCGAGCACTACTTCCTGACGTCCTACTTTAATGGTAAAAGGAGTTCCAAGGAAGTCCGTGATCTGTACCCATGACTCGTGAAGGTCAAGGGTGTTAGCGCCCGTGTCGGTAAGACCAGGGCCGGAAGTTACGCCGCCTTTGGTTGTTTGGACGCCACCCCATTCCCTTGTATCCTGAATGGTTATCTTGACGCTGACGTCGTCGGTTGGATTTGCTACACCCCAGAGTCTTACCCTCTGGCCTATGAATGCATCGTCACTGTTGATCTCGGACGAGCCACCTTCTTCAAAACCGGTGTTCTCTTTGTATTCGCCTCTTACCCTGTACTGTCCACCAAAGTCAACACCGGCAATAGCTGGTATTGCCAGGCCAACCATAATGGCTGCTGCAAATACAAGTGTTAAAATTCTCTTCATTGATTCCTCCTTAGTTACGTTGTGGTTTATTTGGTTGTTTGGATGCTTAATTGCTTATGTCTGTTTCTCAATCTTTGGCGCGTCTATCTAATGAAGTCTATAGCGCCCTGTAATCAATGTTCCGACTTATTAGTTCGTCTTTCTGTGTGTGTGTGCAAGTAATAATACGTCTTTGGGCTTGCCTCCTCCTTTCAGCTGCCTTTCTTTGCTAACACGGTTAAAATACGACTTAGTAATGCGTCTTATATATATTAAGAATTTTAATAAAACTATCACCTTGATATAGCCTTGTCAAGGGTTTTCTGATGTTTTTTAAAGATTTCTAAAGGTTTTTATCTGCCTGTATTCAGGACAAAAACAGGCCTTTATTAACAAATTGCCCTGATATATTCAAATATTTAAAAATAACTACTTAAAACGCCTCAAACAACTCCGGCTTTTATAAGGTCGTGAAGATGCACAACGCCTACTATCACAGGGTTTTCGCCGCAGCCTGTCACGCCCGCGCGCCCTCCCCCCTCGCTGCGCGCTTTACATACGAACAAAGCGGTTATCGAATGCTCCTCCATGAGATTAAGCGCCGTACCGACAAGGGCTGAGTGGGCAATAAGCTTTGGCTCATGACACATCAAGTCACTGACACTCTTCTCAAACACGTTCGCGCCCTGCTCAAGCGCACGCCTTAGGTCCCCGTCCGTAAGCACCCCTACAAGTTCCTTATCTTCTCCACTGCCCTTAAAGACCCCTGTAAGGCCAAGACGTTTGGCAGTCATCACGAGTATTGCGTCCTTCATTGCATCGTCCGGAGAAACCACGGGTATGGCATCGCCCGAGTGCATAAGCTCCTCGACCTTCATGAGCTTTCGCCCGAGACTCCCTGCCGGATGTAGTATTGCAAAGTCCTCTTCCCTGAAGCCGCGCCTTTCAAGCAGCACTACGGAGAGCGCGTCTCCCATGGCAAGGGTCGCCGTAGTAGAGGCGGTAGGAGCAAGCCCCATGGGACAGGCCTCTTCGCCGACGCTGACGTCTATGGTGACTTCGGCGTACCTTGAAAGAGTTGACCCGCCCTTGCCCGTCATAGCGACAACCGGTATGCCCATGCGCTTTACCACGGGAAGCATCTTCACTATCTCTTCGGTCTCACCCGAGTTAGAGATGGCAATCAGGAGATCACCCCTCGCTAAAATACCCAGGTCCCCGTGCGCGCCTTCGGCAGGGTGCAGGAACAGCGCCGACGTGCCGGTCGAAGCAAGGGTGGAGGCGATCTTCTGACAAATCAACCCGCTCTTACCCATCCCAGTAACAACTACCTTACCGGTTACGGCAAGTATAAGGTCAACGGCCTTGATAAAGTTTTCGTCAAGACGACCTATAAGGTCGCGAACCGCAGCGGCCTCAATCTCAAGCACGCGCCTTGCAGCCGCAATCGTTTGGTCGGTTGTTATGTTATCTTTAATTCCCTTTGCCATCTCTTCCCTACATGTCTCCTTCCCAGACGTCTCCCGCCCGGGCCTTTATAAAATCATCAAGCTCCTTGAGCGAGCGTATGAACTCTCCCGCGTCTTTTAACGCAATGGAGTTCGGGCCGTCCGAAAGGGCGGCCTCCGGGTTCGGGTGTACCTCCATAAACAGCCCGTCAATTCCAACGGCAACGGCGGCCCTTGTAAGATAAGCTATCATCTCACGGTCCCCTCCGCTTGACGCGCCCCGGACAGAGGGCCTTTGAACGCTATGGGTGCAATCAAACACGACCGGGTACCCGGTCTGTTTCATAATAGGCAGGCTCCTGAAGTCAACAACAAGGTTATTGTATCCAAAACAACTTCCTCGCTCCGTAAATATAATGCTGTCGTTACCGGTGCTAGCCACCTTTGCCGCCGCGTGCGTCATGGCATCTGGGGCCATGAACTGCGCTTTTTTAATGTTCACGGGAAGACCACTCTTTCCGGCGGCAACGAGCAGGTCGGTTTGCCTTGAAAGATATGCAGGGATCTGTAAACAATCAACTACCTCTGCCACGGCCTGCACATCGTGCGTGCAATGTACGTCGGTCGTAACACAAACGCCGTAGTCCTTTTTTATCTTCTCAAAGAGTTTCAGCCCCTTTTCAAGCCCCGGGCCTCTATATGAATCAATACTTGTCCTGTTGGCCTTGTCGTAAGAGGCCTTGAACACAAACGGCATACCGTGCTCTTCGGTTATTTTCAGTAGCCCCTCAAGGGTCTCAAGGGTTGTCTTTTCATCCTCTATCACGCAGGGGCCGGCGATCAGGACAAACCCTCTGCCGCCACCTACATTAATATCTTTTATACGAACTTGCTTCATTAGTTAAGTCACCGGTTTTCTGTTTTATACGATTAACCGTTATGGGCAAACTACCCCTGGGCCAAGTTGCATGGTATCAAAAAGGAATGTCGAGTTTTTCCCCTGTG
>CBDUXY010000192.1:0-4679 GCA_965371305.1 uncultured bacterium | reverse complement strand
AACCCCCCTGGGCCGTAGACCTCTGGCATTCCCCTCCCATCGGACACAACGGCCGGGAGCCTGGAGGCCATTCCTTCGAGCAGCGCAAGCGGCAGCCCCTCTGAAAAAGACGGGAACACGAGCACGTCAAACCCGCTTAAGAGCTCTGGCACATCATTTCTGTAACCAAGCAACTTTACACTGGGCGAAATACCCAGACTCTCGGCCTTATCCGTAAGCTCTCCCAGCAAGTGTCCGTCTCCGACGATCACAAGCCGCGAGGACGGTAACTTCTCAAGCACCCTGGCAAAAGAATCAAGCAGGTAGGAGTGGCCTTTTTTCTCGGCAAGCCTTCCGACCGTGCCGAAGACCAGATCGTCCGGCCCAACCCCCATCTTTTCCTTTATATCACCTTTGGCCGACTCCGTCCTGTCAAACCTGTCCAGGTCAATCCCGTTCCATATGGTAAGGACGCTTGAAGGGGGAAGACTCGGGTTGGTGGTCAGGATATCCTCCCTGCCCCTCTCCGAAACGGTTATAACCCTGTCGACCCAGCGATAGACCAGGCGCGTAACCATGCGTCTTCTGGGGTTACGCAGGCGTTTTATACCGGTGCCGTGGTCATGCGACACGACGGCCGGCACTGCGGCCATGCGCGCGGCAATGGCCGCCAAAACCGTAGCCTTGTGGCGGTGGCAGTGAACAATATCCGGCCTATCCCTCTTGAACAACTTTATGAGCCACTGGATGGTCTTTTTCCTCGACCCGACAACACTACTGTCTTCCTGCTCAAGATATATGGCACCGAGGCTGTCAAGGCTGTTCTTCCCGTCCGGTTTACCCGTCAAGTAGCAGACCTTCACGTCGAACCTGTCCGGATTTAACCCAAACACCATGTTATTAAGAAGAGAGTAGTCCCTTACGTACTTCGCAGCTACCACCAAGAGCTTAATCCGTGAACCCGCTCTCACCATAAACTCACCTCCGACGCACCAACCAGTTTCAAGCTCCAAGCCCCCCGTGCTTTTTTTTCATCCGCTCCTCTGTCGTGCGCCATACCTCGGTCACAAGATTCTTTTTATCCTGCATCATCTCAGGAAAAGCTCGAAGATAAGATACATAAAACCGCATCCTGTCGGTACGCGTAAGCATCTCAAGCCTGAACATGTTAAGTTGCACGAGATTCTTTATAATCATGTCTTCAGGCAAAGCCTTCGACTTAAACAGCAAGTTCCTCTCATTGTCTATGAAGTAAAAAAGCGGCTTTGCGCCGGACCAGTCCTTAACCAAGACGTTGTCGGGCCTCAGATCACCATGGATAATGCCCGAAGCGTGGAGCATCCCGATTGTCTTGCCGAGCGCATACATGAGCCTGCGCCTGGCTTCAAATCCCTCTCCTGTCTTGAGACCTGCAAGTGGGCCACGAAATATCTTATAAATCCCGAGGACATCCGAAATGAAGCGTGTCACGAGAAAATTACAGCCGGGAAGCACCCCTGTGGACTTAACCCCCCAAGCCAGGACAGGAGGGGTTAGGAGTCCTCTTTCAAGTAGTGTGCGCCCGGCCATCCACGCCCTCTCGGCCCTCGTCTTCCTGACCTTAGCCTTCAGGGACTCAAACGTGTTTCTTGGAAGAAAAAGCTTAAAGACATACCGCTCGCCACCGTTTTCAAAGGCCCACACCTCTGTATTGTGCGAGCTTTCAATCACATTCCAACCACCGGGTTTGCGCTTACCTCGAAGGGCGACCTTGAGTTCCTCCACAAGCCCGTCCCCGCAGGCGGCCCGGTCATACTCCACCTTCCAACCGCCGTCAAGAGTTATATTTTTTTTTAAAAATTCTTTCATTTTCGCCTGCCCGATTGCGGTCCGTTCCAATTCTCTTAAAAAAACTCCCCCGCCGCCGCCCCCCGACCATACAAGACCTGCAAAGGCATCTTTCCTGCCGCAAATATTCCTGAACATCTCCATTATCATCGTGCCGCATCTTGCAGTGATACCCCTGGAACCAGCGGGGTTAGGAAGATAGAATTAGATACGCCAAGATAAGTTAGATAAGGGTAGGTCTCAGGAGTGGCCTTCAACACCCGGTGTCCCGCTCCTGCATGAAACCTCACAATATTGCCGTAATCAAAAAGTTGACCGGAACAAGACGTAATGTTAAGATATAATAGTAAATGAGACAAGGTATGAAGAGCCTGCATCAAGCAAACAGCGCGATCTATCCAAGAAGTCTCAATTTAATAATATATTATTATTTACCTTAAAAGTCAAGGCGTAACGCGCACTTGCCCCCATGCGCTAACCGGGGCAGGTCCCTACAGAAAGACGTAAATGTCAGGTATCGTAGTAAAAATCAAAAAGAAACTTTATAGATTTGACAGCAATCTTCATTTCAAAAACAGGGCGTCAAAACTTGCCTATCCGCCGCTCGCACTCTTTGTAGAACCAACGAACCGCTGCAACTTAAAATGCCCCATGTGCCCCCAGAGTGCCGGCCTCGAACGCGAATACGGATTCATGGATATGGACCTGTACAGAAAGATAGTTGACGATGCCAGAGAGTCTGGAATATATACGATTAGTCTTTTCATGGCAGGAGAGCCCCTTTTGCACAAAGGGATTGTCGAGATGGTCAAAATCACCAGTGACGCCGGACTGGAGGCAAGACTCCACACAAATGCCACGGCTTTGACCGAGAATATTTCCAGAGAACTAATAGATGCAAATCTGAGCGAGATATCATTTAGCTTTGACGGTGAAGACAGGGAGACGTATAAAGCGATGAGAAAGGGGGCAGACTACGAAAAAGTCCTGAGTAATATACGCACCTTCCTTAAATGCAAAAAAGAACTCGGCGCCAAAGCCCCGTTCACTATAATTCAGGTAATAAAAGAATACACGGAAGGAGGCGGCAAACCAAAAGTAAGTAATAAATTCCGAAGTCTTTTTGAGGGCTTGCCGGTCGACCAGTTCAAGGCCATCCAACTCCATTCCTATGCAGGCCTGCTTAAGGATAACGAAAATTTTAAACACTTCCCGTACACCCTGGAGTTCACCCCCTGCCAGCAGATATGGCGACGCTTCGTAATAGGCTGGGACGGCCGTGCGATTGCCTGTTGCATTGACATGGAAGGCTACAACGAAGTAGGAGACGTGAAGAAAGAGAGCCTGTTGGAGATATGGAACAGTGAGAGATTTGTACGGTTAAGAGAAAAACTCGTGAACAAAGACTATAAAGACCTGGAAGCCTGCAGGGACTGCGATTTCCTGTGGAGAGAATATAGAGAGAAAAAAGATAACATATTAAAACGTCTTGGGAAAAAGGCGATCTGGAGCCTCAGGAAGTCAAAGAACGACGGCTCGCATTAATAAAGCGCTCACAAGGTTAAGACCAGGAGTTTCAGGGTACGTATCATAAGCCGGCAAAACTCTAAAGTTCAGGCTACTTTGTCACCTTGCACATGTAACCTATGGTCCATTTCTGGTCCTTGTCGAATGAATCCAGCGCCCCCACTACAAGAGGCAATGCCACGCTAAAAAGGATCTTTGAGATCGGCTCAAGCGGCATGAAAATAAGCTTAATGTATAGCGGCCTCTTATTGTTAAAGAGATAACTGTGCACAAGATGAAGCTTGTCGGATAAAAAATAAAAGAACCCGCCCTTGGGCTTTATATATTCCTCCTTAAAACCTGCTTCGTCGAAAAGAAAACGCAGCCCATAAGACGTATACCTGAAAAAATCATAAGGCACCTGGTGCTCCTTGAAGTTCTGAGGGGCAGTAAGGTAAAGAGTCCCTCCTGGTTTCAATATTCTAAAGAGCTCCTTTACGAAGTCTCCGGGCCGGTTTATGTGTTCGAGCACCTGCGTACACAGTATCGCATCAAAGGTGTTTTCCCTGAAAGGCAGGCAGAGCAAATTTGCTACAACGTCAAGGTTGGAATAATCCCAACTGCCCTTACCAAGGCCGAAGTCAACAGACCTGTAATTGAGATGCTTAAAATGCGGCTTGTACCAGCACTCGCCGGCGCCCGCGTCAAGCAAAAGCGTTTGGGGCGGAAGCTCACGCCCCACGTCTCTTACGAAATCATCCACACACGTCCTGCCCCAGTCAAGCCTGCGCTGCCACGAGAGCGGTAAAAATCTTCTAACGTTCACTACTCATTGTCCTCTTCTTCTGATTTATAATAAGGTATACCATCGTTAACAGGTTCATCGACTTCACAACCGGCGCCACCCCTCAGGCCGCTCCCAACCGGACACCCGGCAAAATGCCAGCTTATGAGTTTTACATTCAGACTGAGTTTTTCGCGCGCCTTTTTCGACATGAACAACGAAAAAACATTTAACACAAAACCAAGACAAATGCCTGTTACAAGTTTCAGGTAAAGCCCTGCCCTTAAAATACAATTCGACACGGCTCCTCTGTGTTTTTTGAAAAACCTGTAACGGCTGATCCAGTATTCTATCCTTGCCGGGACGTTTACCTTTTTTGCACTTGCCCCCTGCAAATGATAAACGCGCGCTCCGGGATGAAAAAATATCTCCCACCCGCCCGAGCGCATCCTCTTGCACCAGTCCGTTTCTTCAAGAAAAAAGAAAAAACCTTCGTCCAGCGGCCCGACCCACACTAGGGCCTTTTTCAGAACCACCATGCAGGCCCCGATTATGGACTCAACCCTCATCGGGCCTTTTACGA
>CBDUXY010000191.1:0-4791 GCA_965371305.1 uncultured bacterium | reverse complement strand
AGAATAATTCTCAATACCTTGAACCTTATGGGTGAAAAATAATTTTATCTATCTGTCTTAATTTATTATACTAACATAAGAGAGAAAAAAAAGACCGTGGAATAATCCACGGCCTCTGTTAAATATATTTAAATTGTGAAAATATGAAAAATTTCCAGGCACCATATTTAAAAAAATCAGGCAAGCGACAGGGTAACGGTAAAGGTCGTGCCAGTTCCGACCTCGCTGCTGACTTCAACGTCTCCATCGTGCGCGTCGACAATCGCCTTAACTATCGCCATGCCAAGCCCACTGCCGCTAACGTCGGTCCTGCTCTTGTCGGCGCGGAAGAACCTCTCAAACACGCGCCCCTGCTCATCCGGCGTCATGCCTACCCCCGTGTCGGCAATCGTAACAACGGCGCTGTAACTGTTCGGCCTCCTGCTTGTTGCAATTTCAATGTCTACTCTTCCATGTTCTTTATTGTATTTAACAGCGTTGTCCACGAGGTTCGTGAACGCCTCGGTGAGCCTCTCCCGATCCCCGCTCACCTTACCGCACTCGCCGGTCACGTCAATTGAGATTCCACGAAGGTCCGCCGCAGGCCCTATCATCTTAACGACATCACCAAGCACTTCCTTTAAGTCAAGCTCGCTTAACGTAAGCACACAGGCCTTGCCCTCAAGGCGCGAGACCTCAAGGATTGAGTTTATAAGGCTACTTAACCTGCCTGCTTGACCTGATATTTTTTCAAGGGCCTCGACGTATTCACCCTCTGACCTCTCTTTACGAAGCGTTACGTCGCAGGCGCTTTTTATAACGGTCGTAGGAGTCCTCAGCTCGTGCGACGCGTCGGAGAAAAACTGTTTCTGCCGCGCAAACGACTCTTCAAGACGGCCAAGCATGGTGTTAAAGTTCCTGGCAAGAGGCCTTAACTCATCTGCCGTGTCTTCACCTACCCGCTCGCTCAGGTTTTTTTCAGTAATGTTTTTAATCTTGCCTGAAAGCGCAACTACCGGACGCAGGGAATAAGAGACAATCAGAAACATGCCTATCCCCGTTATAATAAAGACACCCGGGAACAGTATCAGGATAGTTTTTTTGAAAAACCCGAGAAGCTCGTATGAGTCAACAAGGGATTCCGAGGCCTGAACCAGAACAACAACGTCACCCTTTAAAGTAAATGTCTCGGTAAGCATCCGAAGCGGCAGCTTCCGTGGCCCTGTAATAGTCGTATAAAAAGTCCCTGTAGGATCGGACGATTTGCTTATTTTCATAACTGGCAGCCTTGCGTCAACCCTTGCAAGAGACGGGGAGCGGGCAAGTACCCGACCGTCACCAGACACCACCTGATAATAATGGCCCGAGAGGGGCAGGGCGTAATCCCCGACCTCGGCCTCGGTAAGCTCCATTTCGAGCTTGCCGCCCTCTGACTTAAGTAGCCCTGCAATGAGCTGAACCTCTGAGTGAAGGTGGCTATCAACTGAATCAACAACCATATTCCTAAGTTCGTGGTACAGGAAAAATCCAAGCCCGGAGAGGGCCAGAAAAAACAGGGCCAGAAAACAGCCGATGAGCCTTATCTTGATTGAAGAAAACATTGTTTGCCGCCTTACGTCTATGGTTTTGTTATTGTTCTCGCCACTAACAGGTCTTTATTTATCCGAAGCCTTTAACATGTAACCCGCGCCCCTTACCGTGTGCAGAAGTTTATCGTCGCGCCCCTTGTCAATCTTGCCCCTCAGATAATTCATATACACGTCCACCACATTCGAGTCCCTGTCGAAGGTCTCGTCATATATATGCTCTGTTATGTCCGTCCTGCTAACGACCTCGCCCTGCCTGTAAGCAAGGAACTCAAGCAAACTGTACTCACGGGCTGAAAGTTTTATTACTTCTCCCGCCCTTCTGACCTCGTGGCTTGCCGTGTCTACCACTAAATCCCCAACACGTATGACGGCTTCTTTTGTAACGCTTGTACGACGAAGGAGCGAGCGAAGCCTTGCAAGCAGCTCATCGAACTCAAACGGTTTTGTCAGGTAGTCGTCGGCCCCTATGTCGAGGCCGGCTATCTTATCGGGCAGGGTATCTTTTGCCGTGAGCAAAAGTACGGGCGTCGCAATACCCTGGCTGCGCATCTCTTTGAGTACCGTAAGCCCGTCTTTTTTCGGAAGCATTATGTCGAGCACTACAGCGTCGGCTGAAAAGTTCTCCGCCATATAAAGCCCCTCTTCTCCGTCATGGGCGACGTCAACGCTATAGCCCTCTTCAACCAGACCCTTTTTCAGGAAAGCCGCAAGGTCCTTTTCGTCTTCTACCAGAAGTATCCTCATACCGGGATTATAACTCCAAATCCGACTTCTTGAAATGCTTTTTACCGGTTATCATTGACAACACAAGTGCGCCTCTGTCGTGAATCGTATGCACAATGAGACCTCCTATATGGGCAACAAAGAAGAAAATTATAAACCACAGGCCGAACTCGTGAATCTCTTCGGCGACTCCTTCCATGAACTCAACGCCAGCCGTCCCCATGCCCCCTGTTATAAGGGTTCCGGGAAACATATCGAACTCAATACCTGCAAGCAAAATCCCTGTAACGGCCTGCAATGCAAGCACCACAAAAAGGGCTAAATAAAACAGCGACGCAAGCGGGTTATGACCGACACACACGGGCGGCTCATTTCTGCACCCGCCAAGGTACCAGCGTAAGTTATCCAATACGGCTTTGATACGTTTTTTTGTATAAGGTATCATATCGGTAAATTTTGCGTAAGTATTGCCGAAAAAACCCCATACAATTCGCAAGAAAAACGTCACCACAAAGGCCGTACCAAATACGGCATGAAGTTCTTCGAACCTCTCGGCCATTGCTTCGCTAAGCCCAAACGACTCGCCCCACTCATAACCGGCTATAAGTACAACAAGTGTTATAACAAGCAGCGCGTTTACCCAGTGAAGCACCCTTGTCGGCACATCCCACACCTTCACAGTTACAAGCTCGCCACCTTTGCTTTCTTCTTTCTTTATATCCTTTGCTGCTGCTTTATTTTTTCTCTCTACATGTTCCTTCATCGTCATGCTTTCCATTTTTCCAGTCCTCCCGTTTTATCTTCTGTTACTTAATCAACTCTTTCAAGACAACCGCATGGCAACCCTGCTTTAATCAGCAGGGCTGTCATACGTGAAGCCGCGTCTTAATCATTATCGCGGTCGTTGCTCCTTTTCCTGGATTTAACCTTGGTCTTAACCACCTCGCCCGTATCGCCGTCAACATGGACCTCGACGTAGTCTCCGGCTACGGTTTCACTCTTGGGCTTGATCTTCACTTCGTAACGTCCCCTCTCAAACTCGACCTTCTTTACCTCGCCAGGGAACTCCTTAAGGGCTATGGCCTCGGCCTCTTCAAGTGTTATCTTCATACTTTTTTTGGTTGTTTTAGATTTGCTCTCTTTCTCAAGCACGGTCCCGTCATTTGCGTTAGTATAGACATAGACCTTTTTGGTTTTACCCTCGTCCGTCTTTATCCTGAACTCGTAGCGGCCGCGTTCCTTCTCCATCTTGATGACCTCGCCAGGGTATTTTTCAACCGCAATGGCTGTTGCCTCTTCCATTGTGACGGCTGCTTCCGAGACGGCTGGAGCAAGCATGAAAAGTACACCTGCTGCGAGCAACGCAAACAATACTGATAGTTTCCTCTTCGGTTTTGTATCCATAATGATGTTCCTCCGTTTTTTCGCCCTGCCTGCTTCAAGAGGCATGTGGCATTTTTTCAAATACCGGTAACGCAGTATTTTGCGTATCTGATCTTTAGTATGATTCCATTATAGGAAAACCAAGATTAAAGGAAGATTAGAAAAAAGACATGACGAATTAAAAGGTGTATAGATCAGGCTCACGCCTGAATAAATATAAAAACACCCTGAAATTTCCTGTATTTACTTCTCCAAATTTGCCATAATCAACTTTATTGGTTTTCACAAAAATACTGTGAACTACCCCACAGCTTGCTGCGGGGCATTTTAAAAACCCGCCATGCGGGTAAAGGTGGATTAATCAGCAGTGCTGCTTGGCAAGAAAATAGTCGTTGTGCTTCCTGCATACGAGGCAGAGAAGACCCTTGAGATGACCTACAATGAGATCCCTTTTGACGTGGTGGACGACGTTATAATCGTTGACGACTGCAGCAGTGATAAAACAGTCGAAGTCGCCAAACGTCTGGGCATAAAACACATCATCGTGCACGAGCAGAACAAGGGCTACGGGGGCAACCAGAAGAGTTGTTACCGTGAGGCGCTCAAGCTTGGCGCGGACATAGTCGTTATGCTTCACCCCGACTACCAGTACACGCCAAAACTCGTAACCGCCATGGCCGCCATGATAGCCTCGGGTGAGTTCGACGTGGTGCTTGCCTCAAGGATACTCGGCACAGGCGCCCTGAAAGGCGGGATGCCGGTTTATAAATATATCGCAAACCGCTTCCTTACCTTCGTGGAAAACATCCTGCTTCGGCAAAAACTTTCCGAGTATCACACGGGTTACAGGGTGTTCAGTAAAGAAGTACTTGAGACACTTCCGCTGCTTGAGAACTCCGACGACTTCGTCTTCGACAACCAGATGCTTGCCCAGACGGTTTTCTTTGGTTTTCATATAGGAGAGATAAGTTGCCCTGCCAAGTATTTTGCAGAGGGCTCGTCCATCGGTTTTATGCGAAGCGTTGTGTACGGCCTTGGAGTCCTGAAAACCGCCGTCATGTGCAGGCTTCAGATGCACGGCTACAGGAAGTACGCAATCTTTAACAAGGCGGGCAAG
>CBDUXY010000190.1:0-4907 GCA_965371305.1 uncultured bacterium | reverse complement strand
ACCACTGTCAATCGTATTGTTAAAGTCTTTTTCTTTTTGTTATATTTGTGAGCCCCACTTATTTGAGTGCTGATTGGAACTATTTTTCTTTTCTTGTAGTTCTCGTTAGTAGAAAAGAAAAGATGTATAATACGTAAGTCATCAAATGACATGCTTATGTTTTTATGCGGCGGCATCTTGTGACTCCAGTTTGATTGGTTCCGGTGTGTTTTGTCGATACTCTATATCATCAGCTTCTTTGTGACAACTTGTAATAGGTTTACCAATTAAATTATAACTCATAGATGGAGTTTTTTTTATGGCTTTCTGGATAATGTAGGGGTCAAAGGCCAATATGCGAAGTAATTGATCCATTGCTTTACTTTGTGTTACTAACCCATTTTCGTAGCGAGCAAAATTTTTCATTCCAACACCAATCAATGCTGCCATCTCCATCTGAGTTTTACCCATTCTTTTACGAATTGATTTTATCTCCTCAGATGTGAGAAGCCCGTCAATTCTTCTACGAAAATCGGTCAGAATTTTTTCAGTAGCTTTTATGGTTTTAGGAGCTACAAGTTCTTCTGCACAATTATTGCATTCAAAAATATGATAATCTGGGATCAGGAATTCCTCACCCTTATATTCGAATTTCTCTGTGATTACCTTTTCAGATAATTCGCCATTACTGCAAATAGGGCATTTCTTGCCATCTTTATACATGTTATAGCCCTCCTTCCTCATCTCGTTTAAAAGAAGTTATTATTACCTTGCCATCTACCGTGGATAACAACAGTTTTATATATAATTTGGTGTTTTTCTTGAATGTTTTATATACATCCTGCCACACTTTATTGTCATTGTCATATGTCATAGATTTATAGAAATTACTACTATCTAAAGAAAGTATTACTTCAATTACTTCCTCTAACGAGAAGCCTAATGATTGATAGTTTATTCTTGATTTACGAGTAATGCTTATAGTTTGAACATCTTGTGCAAGTCGCTTGAGTTCCTTGAGATTGTAATGTGGTTTCCATTTATCCGGCGGCTTCCTTTTTTGCATTGGTAACTCATGAGAGAATGTAATTGTTATAATAATATATTGACTATGTCAAGGGAAAAGTATCATTGTGGTACTTTTTACATTATACTGTTAGCTTACTGGAAAAGTGGCTGAATGTCAATGTCGATGCCTATGGTAGGGTGGTTCCTTTCTACCGTTAGCTATAAAGGTAGTTGTTTTTATTGATGAAATCAGTGAATTTTATTCTGTTTTTTTATGATTTTTATTTTCATTCAATGTTAGATGAAGCTATTTTTTTCAATCACCACCTACTTCATTTCTTCCTCACCTACCGGTTCCTTTCCTGTCCTGAGCCCGGCTATCCCGTCCGGTGTTAAATATATATAAACCGGTTTCTCAGACCTTAACAACTCCATGGTTGCATGGAACTGCGAGAGGTTAAAGTGCAGGATGATGCCTTTTTTCGGGTCTGTAGAGGGTTTGGGAAGTTTTGTGCCGTCCGGGTAAAAGTAGATAAAACCTTTTGGAGTCTTGCTGAAGGCAAGGTGTATGCCTGCGGCAGGGGTCTTGGCCCTTGTGGCAGCAGCCGATACGCTTGACCATATGTTAAGCCCATAGTTATTTATTTGCACTCTTTTCATAACAGCCCCTCCGCTTTTAATTTTTTTTGATTATATGCGATTGGTGCGGATTATGTCAAGGCGCGGCCTGGCCGAGGCTGTTTTAATACGTAAACCCGCTACTATTTTATGTTATATGGTTTTTTCAATTTGTATAGAAAAATTTAAAACACCGGATTCAAACAAGTATTTTTAGTGTCGTGTTTAAGTAAGTTAGGTTATAATACAGGGGAAAAACCGGAAAGTTCAGAGGTGATTTTTTATGTGTCTTGCAAGACCTGTAAAAGTGATTGAATGCGACGGAGACTGGGTTACGGTGGAAGCCGACAATCATGATGATACACATGGTCACGTTCATGCGCACCGCGCCTACGCACGTTTGCTTGTTAATAAAGGTGTTGTGCCGGGGGATTACCTGCTTGTGCACGGAGAGCTTGCCATACACAAGCTCCTGCCTGAAGAAGCGCTGAAAATAATCGAAGTCGTTGACACGCTTGACGGCCTTACTCTGAACAAATAAACAATTGTGCTGCACATGTGGGCTTAACCCCGCCTTGTGCTTACATCCTATGTGTCTAACCATTCCTGCAAAAATAATCAAGGTCGATAACAAGGCCGGAACCGTTACGGTCGAGGCGCCCGGCAGTGTAAGCACTACTGAGAAAAGCGTGCTTGACGCTCCTATTACCGGCAACCTTAATGTCGGCGACTGGGTGCTTTATATAAATCGCCTTGTTATCAGGCGAATCGACCCGGAGGACGCGCGTGAGATAATAGAGCTTCTGGAGAGTGCGAGTCCGGTCGTTGATAAGACCAGACTTTCGAAGCGTTTTCAAACGTCGGTTGAAGCGGTTCACTCAGGCAATTTTTCAACAGACGACATAGTTTACCTGCTCGGCGCTGAAGGTGATGAGAAAGAGGTTTTATTAATCGAGGCCGACACCGTGCGCCGGGGTTTTATGAAAGACTTTATCTGCGTGCACGGGATAATCGAGTTTTCAAATAACTGTCAAAAGGACTGCGCTTATTGCGGCCTTAGGGCGGACAATAAAAAAATCAGGCGTTATCGGATGCAGCCGGATGAAATAGTAGAGACGGCAAAACACGCTGTAAACGATAAAGGTTATAAGTTGCTTGTTTTGCAGTCAGGCGACGACGAGTTCTACACGGCTGAGGTAATGTCGGACATAGTGAGGCGAATCAAAAGCGATTGCCGCGTGTTTATATTTATAAGTGCTGGCGAGAGAGGGGTGCAATTCTACAGCCAACTGAAACAGGCCGGGGCTTCGGGCGTGTTGTTTCGTTTCGAGACTTCAAACGAAAATTTATTTAAAAAAATTCACCCGCTTGGTAAGAGTTTTGAAAACCGGTTCGAGCATCTAAAGTTTATGAAAGAGCTTGGTTTTTATATAGCAACAGGTGCGCTCACCGGTCTTCCCGGTCAGAGCATCAAAGACATTGCCCTGGATATTATCGAAACAAGGAAATGGGCTAACATGGTTTCAAGCGGACCTTTCCTGCCTTCGCCGGGGACGCCGCTTTCAGGGACAGACGCGGCGGACCCGGAGCTTCAGTTAAAGGTAAACGCCGTATCGAGACTTGTCATGAAGTCCTCGCGCATACCGGTCGTCACTGCCCTTGAGACCCTCATGGGAGATACGGGGCGCAAGCGGGCGCTGCGCAGCGGGGCAAACTCTCTTATGATAAACCTGACGCCTGCGCGGTACCGGGCGCTTTACAGCATATATCCTGACAAGTTTTTTGATAAGGACAGCGTGTTTGAAAAATACGGCCTGTATAAATATGAAGAAAGCTACTCAATGCTTGAGAAAAGGATGCGGATTGAGATAGAGGGTTGAACGACTGATCTTATGCAGAATTCGAAAGACATAATAAAGGAGCAGGAGATCTCTGGCGTACTTGAAAAAGCAATGACGCAAGCGACGGATAGATCTGCTATTTCAGACGTGCTTTTCAGGGCAAAAGAAAAGCAGGGGCTTTCGTTAATCGACGCTGCGGCGTTGCTTTTATGCACTGTTAAAGACCTGAACGCCGAGATATTAAGCGCGGCCGGTAAGGTGAGACGCGACATCTACGGCGAGAGGCTTGTTTTATTTGCGCCGCTTTATATCTCAAACTACTGCGTAAACGACTGCGAGTACTGCGGCTTTCGCGCAAGGAGTACAGCTCCTCGTACAAGGTTATCTACCGATGAAATAGAAAGAGAAACAGAAGAACTTATAAACGCAGGGCACAAGCGCTTGCTGCTTGAGTGCGGCGAAGACGACACTCTAAACCCAATCGATTACGTCGTAGAGGCAATTGATACCATCTATAAGGTGAAGGTTGGTAGCAACTGGATACGCCGTATTAATGTTAATATTGCCCCTTCGGGTGTTCACGGCTTTAAAAGACTTAAAAAAGCAGGTATCGGCACGTACCAGCTTTTTCAGGAGACCTACCACAGAGAGACCTACGCAGCGCTTCATACCGGCCCGAAGGCCGATTACGAGCGGCAGTTTTTTGCCCACGACCAGGCGTTTGAGGCAGGCATAGACGACGTTGGGCTTGGCGTACTTTTCGGGCTTTATGATTACCGGTTTGAAGTCTGTTCAATTTTGAAACATGCTTTTTACCTTGAACGAAAGTTCGGGGTCGGTCCTCATACGGTTTCCGTGCCGCGTCTTAGACAGGCCGATGGCGTGACTATGAGTTCGCGTTATAAAGTAAGTGACGACGATCTGCTGAAAATCATAGCCGTTATCAGGCTCACCCTGCCTTACACCGGTATCATACTTTCTACGCGCGAGTCGGCGGCATTTCGAGGACGCGCTTTTAAGGTCGGGGTTACTCAGGCATCTGCCGGGTCCGTGGCGGCTCCGGGCGGTTACGCCAGGAAAGATAAAGGCAAAGACAAGAAAAGCGCACAGGGCTATTCTCAGGCCTATTCGCAGTTTAGGCTTGCGGACAATCGCACAGCCCGAGAGTTTATAAAGGACGCGATTAATAATGCAATACTGCCGAGTTTCTGTACGGCCTGTTACAGGCGCGGCAGAACCGGCGAGGCCTTTATGGAGCTTGCAAAGCCCGGCGACATACAGGCGTTTTGCTCGCCAAACGCCATACTTACCTTAAAGGAATATCTTGAGGATTTTGCCGCCCCGGACGTTCGGGCAAGCGGGGATGAACTCATCGAAAAACACCTTAGAGATATCCGCGACACGCGGCTTCGCGAAGAAACAGAGAAACGCATAAACAGGATAAAAGCCGGGGCAAGGGAT
>CBDUXY010000189.1:0-5159 GCA_965371305.1 uncultured bacterium | reverse complement strand
ATACTAAGTCGATCGTGTACGGCCTCCAGAGACGGCACGACCGGGCGCTCCGGCAGCGGCGCTTTGTTTAAGTCCGTAATCAGACTTTTTTCAATTCTGTCATAACCTTCCAGAAGCGGGGTGACAGCCTTTATCGTGCCGTCCGCATTATACGACACGTCAAAAAACTCCGGCACATAAATACCTTTTATTTTTGTCAGTTCTTCGAGCAACTCGCGCCTTGATTTTTTTTCCTCTTTGGCCTGAATCACAATATTGCTTATATCAAGCACCGCCTGCTCGCCGTCTCCGATAAGGATGCAGTCGAAAAAATCCGCCATCGGCTCAATATTAAACACGCTTGGGCCACCGCCGATTACAAGCGGGTCGTTGTTGCTTCTGTCTGCCGACAGAAGCGGAATTCCACCAAGCTCAAGCATGTTCAGGATGTTCGTATAAAGCAGCTCATACTGGACGGAGAAACCAAGTATGTCCAAATCCTTTAACGGGATCTCGGATTCAAGAGTGGTCAGGGGTGCGCCTTTTTCACGCAGCAACGTCTCCATATCTATCCACGGGGCAAACACACGCTCGCAGGCAATGTCGGCACGCTCGTTTAAGATACTGTAGAGTATCTGCATACCCAGGTGGCTCATGCCGATCTCATAGGTATCAGGGAAGGCGAGGCCGAACTTAAGCGAAACATTTCCGAGGTCTTTTCTGACGGCGTTTATTTCGTGGTCTATGTAACGCGCCGGCTTCATTACGCTTGAAAGGTAGTCTGTTATGTTTATTTTATCCATTTTTTCCTTTTTGCTTTTTGCTTTTTTCGATATTTATAAATCCGACCAGCTCTTAGTGGTTGGCCTGACTATATAACTTACTACCTGCACGAGATTGCTTCGTCGCTGCGCTCATCGCAATGACAATTAAAACCCTTCTACTATTTCTCTAATATATAATAAATCAACAAATCCCGCACCTTGTACACACCTCTACGTCGCACGGTGGTGTTGACTTGCCCTTAAGTCCGCGCTGATATTCGTTCCACAAATAAGATTTTTTAATGCCATGATCTATTATATCCCAGGGCAAAGGGTCATCCAAAACAAACTCCCGGCAGGCCGACTGCTCGGCCTGTTTCATGATTTTTTTAAGCGCGCGCTTCCACCCGGTCTTCGACGCCTCTATAATGGTTTCAAGCACGCGCCGGTCTCCGCGCGCCAGGTAGGCCTGAAAAAACGCCTCTTTTACGGGCAGGGTCTTTACGTCGATACCGCCTGCCTTTTTTGCACCGGTCTTTATTATACCGTATCGTCTTTCAACAATCCTGACGTCTTCAAACGCAGCGAACTGAAACGGGGTCACGGGTTTTGGTACAAACGGATTTATGCTCAATATCACTCGCCCGCCTGACATTAGATTTTTAAGCCGCGCCGCCTCGTCTATAATCGCCTCTGCGTCCGCGTCCGTCTCGCTCGGAAGCCCGACCATATAGTAGAGCTTAAGCCTTCGAAACCCGGCTGAGTTTATACACCGCACCGTCCGGTCCAGACTTGCGTCTGTCATGTCTTTGTTTATTACCCTCCGCATGCGCTCGCTCCCTGCCTCGGGCGCAATGGTGATGGTCCTGTAACCGGCCTGCTTAAGCAGGCCGAGCATTTCCGGGTCAAGCGCGTCCGCCTTTAACGACGACACGGTCGCCTTCCCGCCGCGTTCAAGTACAGTTTTCAACAACCCCTTTAGCCCCGGATACTCGGACACCGCGGCCCCGACAAGCCCGACACGGCCCGTATGTTCAAGCCCGTCGCATACGGCCTTTGTCACCCGCTCTTCACTACGAAAGCGCGGCGGCAGGTAAATAAAACCAGCCGTACAGAACCGGCACCCCCTCGGGCACCCGCGCTCGACTTCAATGAGTGACACGTCTGAGAACTCGGTATCAGGGGTAAGCACTTTTGTCGTCGGCACGTCGTAATTGTCAACGTCCGCGACCCTTGCCCTGACGATTGGATAAGGTGCGCCGTCTACAACCGGGCGCATGGACTTAAAGCGCCTTTCGTCGTATTCTACTTCATAAAAACCCGGAACGTATATGCCGGGTATATTTTTGGCTAACCCTTTAAGTACGTCTGTTTTTTCCAAGCCTATTAAATCCGAAAGTGTCTCGACAAAATCGCCGACCACTGCCTCTGCCTCGCCGATGAAGAAAAAATCCATTACACCGGCAACCGGCTCCGGATTAAGCGACACCCCACACCCGCCTGCCATCACCAACGGACTTTCATGCCCTCTATCAACGCTCAACACGGACAGCCCCGCCATGTCCAAAATACGCACAACGTTTATATAATCCTCTTCAAAAGAAATTGAAAAGGCCACAAGGTCGAACTCGGCAAGCGGTGTGCCGGACTCAAGCGACGCAAATTTCTTACCCCGCGCCTCAAACCCGGGCACGTCGTCCGGCAAAAACGACCGTTCACAGACAACCGTGCCGATGGCGTTAAAAAGCCTGTAAAGGGTCTGGAAGCCAAGGTTGCTCATGCCGACATGGTAGGTGTTCGGGTACACAAGGCATATGCGAAGCCTCCCTCCGGGGTCTTTCCTGACCGTGCCCCTCTCTTTGGCAAGCCTTGATCTTGACGTTAACTTGGATTCAAACTTATTTTTTCCTTTTTTTGAAATAAGCAACGACCTCTACTTTTTCTGTCATTGCGAGGAGGCCTTGTATAACATGGCAGACGACGCAATCTAACATTCTTTGAATTCACTTAAAAAAGAGATTGCTTCGCTACGCTCGCAATGACTATTAAGTTGATTTTTCAGAATTCATACAATTTATTATTATCCCACAGCAATGACTCCTTTACAAGTTGCGCAGCAGCATTTCCTCTCACGCCTGGCCCGCCACAAACACACAAACTTCTTGAAAAGAACGCCCCTGCGTGTGACTATTAATACAAGATTATTTTTTTTGTTTTCACCCCACACACAAGACTATTTTATTTATGAAAAGGCTTCACCTTACTATACTGGCAATTTTTATGACTCTCTTGCTCTGCGGTTGCTCCCCGTCAATGATGTCGAGGATGGTGCCGGACGAAGTACTTAACTTTGTAGGCGAATACTACCAATTAGTAAGCGAGGGGGATTTTGAAGGGGCCGCCTTGATGTACTCCGACGAATTCTACAAAACCGGACGCAAGGCAAACACGCAAGCCCGCTGGACCAAGCTTCTAAAAGAAGACAGCGAGTCGCTTGGAGTGTTGCAGAAGTACTCTATGACAGGGTTTAATACGGAGTTCAAGTTCGGCTCAAACGCCTCTCACCACTACACCCTGACCTACCTTGCAACCTATTCACTCAAGACCGTAACAGACACGTTCCTGATCTACAAGACACGAAAGAACGGGCCTTATAAGATTCAAAGACATGTAAGGGTCAATAAAAACTTTAACAGGATTATAAAAAAGGCTGTAAAAGAGATATTTTTGTAAAGACTGTGGTATGGGATAAGTTTCGGCGCGAGGACGCACAGAAACACCCCCTCACCCAAGCCCGCTACCGAACAGGATAAAGGCTTGAAAATTCTTTACTAACAGTATATCATAACTGGCAATAATACAATTACACCGCGCTTTATAAAAAAGCATATATAATTTTTTCATAAAATCCGAATGAGGTGTCCTATGGAAATGTCGAAAAAAATCTTTGGTTATTTAATCCTGCTCGTACTTGGAACCGGGCTGGTAGCTTGTGGCGTGACTCCGCGCGAGGTCTTGCTTGATGTCGACAAACTACGCCTGGAAGAGGCCTGGGAAAAGGCAATGAAAACCGCAGGCACGCTTAACTACATATCGAGCCAGAAGGACATCGAAAATAAGGTCATACACTATAACCGCGAAGAGGTTGACATGGGACCTCAGCCCATGGACCTGCACATACAGATGGAGATGGACCTAACCGACCCGAACAGGCCCGTCCTCACCATGCAAGGCGAGGATCAAGACGTGGCGCGCGATTACGACCAGGTAGAAGACGACATGAAGACCATCGCCGAGTACGTCCACCGCTGCTGCGGCGTGCACGAAGACAAGACCGACACCGTTTCGATCATACTTGAGTTCGACCTTGAAACAGGCGAGCTTGAAAACATATCCAGGTTCAACCCGACCCCGACCAACGTCAGACCATACAGGGGCAACATGGGCAAGGTCGATGCTACAGACCAGATCCCGCCAGGGAAGATTAAAGACGTTGGCGAGCTTCTAAAATTACAACTGAAAAAACAAAACCCCTACTGGATAAAAATCGGCAACAGGTGGTACAAGATAGGTTAAGACCAATAGAAGTCCGGAAAACTGAATAAACGCCGGTTACTACAAAATGAACACCCGCAAATATGACAAACACACACTCTCCCTTGTATGCGTCGAGCGCTGCAAGGGAGTTTGCTGTGACCCCTGGTGGGGAGTAATCAGATACGGTATTACAAAGCCTGCTCAGAGCAGTTACAGCCAGTTCAAAAAAACACTTGCAACGAGCATTAAAGAGCGCGTCGAGCGAATAAAGACCCGCTACGTCACAACGGAAAACCCGCCGCGAAAACTCTTTAACAACCCTGAAAGATACAACGTAATAGTAGAAAAAATACGCCCGTCAAGCGCTGGTCTCACAATCGACCTGTGCGCCATGTTCGCCTTCAGGTGTCTGTTTCTATCCAAAAATGACAACACCTGCGAAATACACCCGACAGTACTCTCCGGGTCTAAATTCAAAGGCGACATACGCCCGCCGCACTGCGACGAGCTTGGAGTTGCCCAGGCAGGGCCCGGCGAAAAAGGCCACTGCCGAATAATCGGCGCGGCAATTGAAACGGACTCCGACCCTGACCCTGAAAACGATAAGATCGACCGCGCAATAGAGTTTGAAAAAAACATAAGCGAAAAACATTACAAAGAAGGCTCAGAGACAATAAGCCTTGCCGCAGATAAAGTAATCTCTCAGATAAAAGAAAAAATCAGACAGGCAACGCCGGAACGCAAACCAGCCACGGCAACTAAAAAACCCGGCAGAAACGACCCGTGCCACTGCGGGAGCGGTAAGAAGTTCAAAAAATGCCACGGACGGTGACTTCCTGGGGGAACCTTTCTGTAGAAAGGTTCCCCCAGACCCCCTCC
>CBDUXY010000188.1:0-5181 GCA_965371305.1 uncultured bacterium | reverse complement strand
GCTGTTTATTATAGCATATGGGGCCTGAACCCTTTTGGCCATCACCTTACACGAATTATTCTGAATTCGCTCAATACTTTTCTTATTTTTATTGTGGTTTTGCGTCTTGTCTAAAAAAAGCGTCCGCAGTACGCGCTTGTTTGTGCAATTGTTACATCCATGCTTTTCGGCATTCATCCGCTTCGCGTTGAGAGTGTTGTCTGGGTGTCTGAGCGAAAAGACGTTTTATTTGTCTTTTTCTTTTTATTGGCCATATATTCGTATATTAAATATACCGGATGGAAAAAATATTCCACATACTTGGTTTCTCTTGTTTTTTTTACTCTCGCTCTTATGAGTAAACCAATGGCCGTTAGTTTGCCTGTGGTGCTTTTGATACTGGATTATTTTCCCCTGGAAAGACTTCATAAAGGTAAAGGCCGGGGCATTGAGCCCGGAGTATTGTTTGAGAAAATACCTTTTATTGCCTTGAGCTTCCTTTTTGCTATAGCGGCATTTTGGGCACAGAGCCTGGGCGGGGCGGTTTCCGGGTTTGAGAAGGCGCCTCTTGTCTCACGCATATTTGTAATGTTTCGCGCCTACGTTTTTTATGTTTACAAAACTTTTCTGCCCTTTAACCTTGCCCCTTTTTACCCTTATCCCAAGTTTGCTTCAGGTTATTTTACTTTTATGAACGTGGCAGCAGTCCTGTTTTTTATTGTGGTTAGTGCAATCTGTCTGCTTCTTGCAAGAAGGGAAAAGCTCTACATAAGCGCATGGGCATATTATGTTTTTACGTTGTTGCCGGTTGTTGGAATCGTTCAGGTGGGAGCTCAGAGCGCTGCTGACAGGTATACTTATCTGCCGGGAATTGCGTTGTTTCTCGTTATTGGACTTTTTGTTGCAATGATGATTAATAGATATAGCGGGAAAATACACCGCTCTCTTATAACTGTTATTTGTATTTTTATTTTATGTTTTCTTGTAATCAAGACAGGGCGCCAGATTCAAATATGGGAGAACTCCGGGACCTTATGGAGTTACGAATTATCGCTGTATGACCGCGTAGCTCCTGTCTATAACAACAGGGCTCAGTACGAGATAGGACGCGGTAATTATGCCGAGGCCATTAAAGACTTGAATATTGCTATTGAATTGTCTCCTGACTATGCTACCGGGTATTTTAATCGAGCCCTGTGTGAGTTTCGTCTGGGAAATTTTAAAAATGTTATAGCCGATCTTGTTAAAGGAAGTAAATTCGCCCCCCTGAGTGCAAAGTCTTATAACTATCTTGGAGTTTCATACGCAAAGTTAAGTGAATACAAATTATCTGCTGAGGCTTTTTCTAATGCTATAGAGATTGGTCCGACTAATGCATTGTTGTATTATAATCGTGGTTTTGCTCGTGCAAAGCTTGGCGAATTAAACGAGGCAGTGCATGATTTTACAAAGGGGATCGAGATAAGTCCTGATAGCGTAACTTTGTATGGTAACAGGGGGGAGGCTTTTTTAGAGCTAGGTGAATTTAAAAAAGCTGAAAAAGATTTTCAAAAAACCATCAAGTTGGAACCTCGCCTTGCAAAGGCTTACCAGGGGCTTGCAAGGGCTCAGACGGGTCTTGGTCAAAGAGAGAAGGCCGCACGTAACTTTAAGATTGCGGAAGCTCTTGTGGTTAAAGAGGCTCGGTAGAGGGGACGTGGGGTAGTGCGATATTAATAACATGCAGCTTGAGCCGTAATGTGAAGCGGCTTGCCATTAAATCATACTGCAAGTCTAAAGGCAATGCCAGGGACTATTAACATGAAAACACCTATAATAAACCAGCTTGCGAGCCAAAGGAGCATTGAGTTCTCAAGTATGATCAAAATTCTGTAATAAATCATCGCAGTAATAAAAATGATGGCGAAATAAACAGGTAGTACTATTTCTGTTCCAATAAGGTATGGAAATGAATGTACAACAATCTTTAAAGTGAACAGATGCCAAACGGCAAAAAGCGCAGAGCATAGTGCTGCGTGGGAGTTTTTTTTCACTAAACGCCCGGTAATTAGTATATAGAATACGCTTACAACTACTATGAACTCGAATATCATAGGTGCCCTTTTGAAAGATGAAGTAGGCGTGCGTATTGCGCCCACCTAACTGGATTGCATTTTTTGCCTTCAGGTCTACCAGGACTACTAAAGACTGGACGCTGAATTTTAATCAGCATTAAAAGAATTAGCCACCCGTTGTTGTGCTTTTGTTGCTGACGATTATCCCTACTGAAAATTCACTATATGGCAAACCTGAGGGCAATACCAGGGACTATTAACATAGCGACACTAATAAAAAACCAGCTTAAAAATCCACAGCAACATGGAGTCTTCAAGCATAATCAAAATCTTGTAATAGATGAATCCGGCTACAAAAATTATTCCGAAAAAGATAGGTATACTGAATGTTGTTTCGGCAAGGCTTGGAAATATCACCTGGGCCATCTTTACCGTGTACAGGTTCCATCCCGCGTAAACAGCGAAGCAAAACGCCGCAGACCAACTCTTTTTTACGAGACGTCCGGGTAAGCAGCAAATAAAATATGCTTACCATTACAACGAGTCCTACGGCCATGAGCGCCTCCTTTAGAAAGGGCGTAGTTGATGGAATATTTATTATTACACCAAAATCACTTAATGTAGGTTGAAAATTTGTTTTTTGTACTGAAGAAAGTAAAGCGGTGAGTTAAAAACCTGCTATGTTATTGGGTATAGTAATGATACGATTTGAGTCAGTTGTGTTAGCCTCTTTGTCTATTCTTACAAGGCGTTCTATTAATTTGCTCATATGCGCCACAAGGTACATTTCCCCGCATTGATTGCACAAGCCTACCGGAACATTTCTAACAGTGTAATTAACTCCATTATATTTATAATTCAGTTCGGTTCTCTGAATGATAATTTTACTGTAGCATAAAGAGCATGACTCAAATTTGTGTGCCATTTAACTTTCCAATGGATCCGACTTTTTTATTTTAAGTATTCTTAAAAGGTAAGTTTTCTCAAGGTCTGCCTGTTTTTTTGTTGGTATGTTTTCAGGAATCCAGGGCATTGTTAATGCCTCAAACCCTTTGCTGATTGCCGAGCCGAGTGTGTTTAATAAGTCTGAGCTTGTTTCACAGTTTCTCTCAATAAGTCTGGACTCAAGTGTAACGTTTACTGCACTCTCACCTGCTACTGTTCTGACAAACCACCTTAGAGTGCCCGGTGTTTCTTCATTAAATCTGAAGTCGCGTGCTTCTTTTATTGCTTTTTTTAAGTCATCGTATGATATGGAATAAGTGTACCTTTGTTTCTCTGCACTTAATAATATCTCAAAATTATCGTTTTTCAGATATCTTTTTAAGGTGTCGATGTGCATGTTTTTTCTCTAATTACATGTGTAATAACATCAAAGATCTAAGTACCAAGCCAACTTTTAAGTATCAAAATAGCCGAGCGTTTGTCAAGCGGTTCGTTGTTGTTGCCGCAGTGCGGGTCCTGGGTGCATGAAGGACATGCTACGTCGCACTGGCATTCTTTCATCAGGGTTAACGTGGATTTAAACCATTCCGTAACAACGTCGAATCCGCGAAGTGTCAGCCCAACGCCCCCTTCATGACCGTCGTATATAAATATAGCAGGGGTTTTAAGATCCGGGTTCATGGGGTAACTAACGCCTCCGATGTCGGTTCTGTCGCACATGGCGTAGAGCGGCAGGGCGGCGATTGCCGCGTGTTCAAGCGCGTGAAGACCTCCCGGGACGCTGTAGCCAAGCTCTGCAGCCTCGTCTAAAATTCTCTGGTCTACTTTTATCCATATTCCGACGGTGGTGAATATGTTAGGCGGCAGACCGTCAAGGCTATATTCTTCGATTATTTTTCTGGTGGTAATGTCCTTTTTCCTGTACCCGTAAACGTTTTCCGTGATGCGAAGGTGTCCGATGCTTATCTGAAAATTGCCCATGTCTTTGCTTGCTACTTCTTCGATTATCTCCGTATCTTCATCGGCTATGACGGTTGTGTAAAAGTTTACGTTCATGCGGCGGCACACGACCTCTTTGTATCCCATGTGTAGGCTCATGACCCGGTACTGCATGCCGCGGTGCAGGTACACGGCTCCGGGGTGCAGTTCCTTAAGCACCCTGGCCGGGCTTGACTCGCCAAGCAGCGTTCCGTCTTCCGTGGATATCCGATACACGGCCCCTGTACCCCTTATCGACACGCCCCTGTGGGGATAACGCGTGCGCGGGTTCCAGGTGTCCTTGACTTTTGAGTACCAGACTTTTTTCTCCTCTACGAGTTCGTTGAGTATGGGCTTTACCGTGTCTATATTGTATATACCTTCGTCAGTTGTTGCCTGAATCGGATTTTCCGCGACCGAGCAGAGCAGGTGTGATTTAAGTATTTGCGGATTTTCTATGTCAAGCACTGCCGCCTCTACCGGCTTTTGAAAAAACCGGTCAGGGTGGCGCATGAAGTATTGGTCAAGCGCGTCTTCAAGGGCTATCATTATTACTAATGAATCGCGTCCTTTCCGGCCGACCCTGCCGGCGCGCTGCCATGTCGAACTTATAGTGCCGGGGTAGCCTACGAGCACGCACACGTCAAGCCCGCCTATGTCCACGCCAAGCTCAAGCGCGCTTGTGGAGATTACGCCTGAGAGTTTGCCGGAGAAAAGTTTTTCTTCTATTTCGCGGCGTTCTTCGGGCAGGAATCCGGCCCGGTACGAGCTTACCAGCTCTTTTAATTCGGGCGCGTTTTGTCCGACCCACGTGTGCATCAGCTCTGTAATCTTGCGCGCCTTTGTAAAGGCGATTGTTTTGAATCCAGAGAGCACGGCTTGAGTGAATATTTTCGTCGCAATGGAGTAGGGGCTTAGTTCAAGCCCGGGATTGAGGAAGAGAAAATACCTCCTGCCCTGGGGCGCGCCTGTTTCCGAGACAAGCTCGAACTCGCCCCCTGTGAGGGAGGCGGCAAGCTCTGTTGGATTAGCTATGGTGGCCGAGCAGGCGACGAATACCGGGTTAGAGCCGTAGAGCCTGCAAATTCTTTGCAGGCGCCGGAGCACCTGAGCCACGTGAGAGCCAAGCACGCCTCTATACGAGTGTATCTCGTCGATTACGACATACTTCAGATTAGCGAAAAAAGACTGCCATTTCTCATGGTACGCGCAGATGCCCAGATGC
>CBDUXY010000187.1:0-5279 GCA_965371305.1 uncultured bacterium | reverse complement strand
ACCGAGATCTCGCGCATCTACCACCTTGACCGCGGATACGACGGCATAGAGCAAAAACTTAAGAAACTCGGAGCAGACATACAGAGGGTTAAAAATGAAAAATAATGACCTGATAACAATCGCCCTGCCAAAAGGCCGCGTGCTTAAGCACGCAGTGAGCATCCTTTCAGGCGCAGGCATTGACGCGAGTGAGCTGCTCAACCCTGGCTCAAAGCTGCTGTTTGAGAACAAGGAAGAGGGATACAAGTTCATGCTCATCCGGGCGCAGGACGTGCCGACCTACGTCGAGTACGGGGCCGCCGACGTAGGTATCGCCGGCAGCGACGTGCTTGAAGAACAGGGCAAAGACCTGTACGAACCGCTCGACATGAGAATCGGGCAGTGCAGGATGGCGGTTGCCGAGCCAAAAGAGCTTATAAAATCGGACAACCCGACACACTGGACGCGCATCAGAGTCGCAACCAAGTATCCGAACATAACTACGCGCTTCTTTCTTGATAAGGGCATACAGGTAGACCTTATAAAACTTTACGGCTCAATTGAGCTTGCCCCTTTACTTGGCCTGTCCGAAAGGATCGTTGACCTGGTCGAGACAGGCTCAACACTTCGGGCAAACGGACTTGTCGAAGTAGAGACCATAATGGAGATAACGTCTAAACTTGTGTGTAACAGGGCGAGCCTGAAGACAAAACCGAAGCGCATAAAAGAACTTGTGGAAAAACTTGCAAAGGCCGTTGAAAAAAGAGAAGACAAAACAAAGTAAGAACAGCCAGACAATGAAGATAATAAGGACTGACGATAAGGACTTTCGCGAACTGTTGGAAGAAATACTCACAAGGGGCGAGAGCACCCTTGAAGGGGTAAACGAGAAAGTTTGTTCTATAATCAGCGACGTTCGCGAGCACGGCGACAAGGCGCTTTGCAAGCTAACAAAAAAATTCGACCATGTGGACGTAACAGGACGCATCAGGGTAAGGGCCTCGGACATTAACGAAGCTTACGAACTAATATCAAAAAGAGACCGCAAAGTACTTGAGCTTGCCAGAGACAGGATTCGTGCGTATCACAAGAGGCAGCTCCCTGGCACCTGGTTCAGGGCGGATAACGACGGCGTAACGCTTGGACAGAAAATAACGCCTATAGAGAAAGTCGGCATCTACGTGCCCGGCGGTAAAGCTGTCTATCCTTCGACCGTACTCATGAACTCAATCCCCGCCCTTGTTGCAGGAGTGAAAGAACTTGTTATGGTAACACCCCCCTCTCCTGTTGGAAAGCGCTTTGACGTAAACCCCTACGTGCTCGCAGCGGCAAAGGTTGCCGGGATAAAGAAGGTCTTTCGCATAGGAGGCGCCCAGGCCATTGCAGCCCTTGCCTTCGGCACAAAAACAGTGCCAAAAGTAGACAAGATCGTCGGGCCGGGCAATGTGTACGTCGCCTGCGCCAAGCAAAAGGTCTTCGGCACGGTGGACATAGACATGATTGCAGGACCGAGCGAGATACTGGTCATAAACGACGGTACGGGCAAGGCAAGCCACATTGCCGCAGACCTACTCTCTCAGGCCGAGCATGATGAGCTTGCTTCATCGCTGCTCATTACCACGTCACTTCGCATGGCGCGAGCCGTCAGGAAAGAAATCGAAAGGCAGTTAGAAGGACTAAAGAGAAAGAAAATTGCAAAAGAGTCTTTAAAGAACTACGGAGCTATCATCATTACAGAGACTATTAAAGAGGCGGTCAAGCTCTCAAATAAAATCGCCCCGGAACACCTTGAGCTATGCGTAAAAAAACCTGAAGACCTGCTTAATGACATAAAAAACGCAGGGGCTATTTTCCTCGGGCTTAATACGCCCGAGGCCGCGGGAGACTACATCGCAGGGCCAAGCCACACCCTGCCCACAGGGGGCACGGCGCGCTTCTCGTCCCCTCTCGGTGTGTACGACTTTATAAAATATTCAAGCGTTATAGGATTTTCAAAAGACGCTATTAAAAAGCTCGGGCCGTCGATAAAACGTTTTGCCGATATCGAGGGACTTGAAGCCCACGCAAAAAGCGTTGAGACGAGATATAAAGACTGATTTTTTTTTAGTTTCTCAAAAATATCACTTGGCAAACTACCAGTTAGTGAAATAAAATTTGTTGATCAACACACCTGAGCAGACTGCGTAGAATTAAACCCGCCATGCGGGCGCCATGATTATTTGTCAGTATGATTAATCGCTTGCGATATAAGGTTACCTTATCTGATAAATAAACCTTGCGCAATCAAACCCGCCATGCGGGCGCCATGATTATTTGTCAGTATGATTAATTGCATGCGATATAAGGTTACCTTATCTGATAAATAAACTTGCGCAATCAAACCCGCCATGCGGGCGCCATGCGGGCGCCAAAGGAGGTTAAGGAGATGGCTGCACCAAAAAGAACTATAACTAAAAGAACTATAACTAAAAAAACTATAAAAAGAAAAGCTAACATAAAAAGAAAGACAACAGAGACTGTCATAAACCTTTCGCTCAACCTTGACGGCACGGGCAAGGCCGGTATATCGACCGGCATACCCTTTTTCGACCACATGCTGAACCTCTTGGCTCGTCACGGGCTGATGGATCTGAATATCAAAGCCGTCGGAGACCTTGAGGTGGACTTTCACCACACGGTCGAGGACGTTGGACTCTCGCTCGGCGAAGCCCTCGGAAAGGCCCTTGGCACAAAGACCGGCATTAGGCGTTACGGCCGCTCCGACGTGCCTATGATGGACTCGCTTGCAACCGTTGTGCTTGACATAAGCGGACGTCCGTATTTTAAGTTTAATAAAACAAAAGACTCGGCAACGGTAAGCAAGGCGTCGAGGAAACCTGAGATATTCGACATGGGTATAACGCGCGAATTCATGACGGCACTCTCAAATTCAGCAGGCATAGACCTGCACATAACACTTGCGTACGGTCAGGACCTGCACCACTCAATTGAGGCCATATTCAAGGCCCTTGGGCGCGCCCTGAGGGTCGCCATCGAACGCGACAAGCGTATAAAAGGCGTTATGTCCACCAAAGGAAAACTATGAGTGCAGCAAGGATAGCCATAGTAGACTACGACATGGGCAATCTGCGAAGCGTAGAAAAGGCCTTTGCACACGTCGGTGCCGAGGCAACGATTACAAGAGATACCAAGGTGATTGCCGACGCGACACACGTCGTACTTCCGGGTGTCGGCGCGTTTAGCGCGTGTATGAAAAACCTGGAGGAATACGGGTTGATCGATAGCCTCGTAAAGGCAACAAAGTCGGGCAAACCATTTCTCGGCATCTGCCTGGGCCTGCAACTGCTTTTTGAGGAAAGCTCGGAACAGGGTACGCACAAGGGGCTTGGCATAATACCCGGCAAGGTAGTTCGCTTTAAAGACCACCAGACGGCACCGGTACAAACTAACGCAGAACAACTTGATACCACCCTTGTCTCGAAACTAAAAGTGCCTCACATGGGGTGGAACGACATAGAGATAAAACAAGACTCACAGCTTCTCTCAGGTGTACAAAACGGCTCGTATTTTTATTTCGTACACTCGTACTACGTCGTACCCACGCTCGACGAGGCGGTCGCCCTTACAACGACCAAATACGGGGTAACTTTCGTAAGTTCGGTTGCAATAGGGAACGTGACCGCCTGTCAGTTTCACCCTGAAAAAAGCCAGACCGTAGGGCTCAGGGTGCTTAAGAACTTCAAGGATATGAATTAGCTTCCCTCACCTTTTTTTGTTTTTTCAAGTTCGGGATTAATTGTAAATAACAGCAGGGGTTAAACCAATGATAGTTATACCGGCAATAGACTTAAAAGACGGCAGGTGCGTGCGCCTTGAACAGGGGCGAATGGACTCGGAAACCGTTTATTCCAACGACCCTGTTGAAACTGCACTTAAGTGGCAGGAGCTGGGAGCGAGCCTCATACATATCGTAGACCTTGACGCAGCGTGTGAGGGGCGTCCGGTAAACAGCGAAGTTATTCAAAAGATTGCCCGGGCAGTGGACGTACCGCTTCAGATTGGAGGCGGCATACGCAACATGCACAGTGCCGAGGTCTACCTGGCAAACGACAAAATAAAACGCATCGTAGTCGGCACGGCAGCCATTAATGACCAGGACTTTTTAAGAGAGCTTACTCGTACGTACCCCGGACGTGTTGCAATCGGGATAGACGCAAAAGACGGGAAAGTCGCCATAAACGGCTGGGTGACGGTGAGTGACACCGACGCGCTCGAACTTGCAAAAAAGCTTGAAGACACGGGCGCCGCATGTATTATATATACCGACATCTCGCGCGACGGGATGCTGTCCGGGCCTAATCTCAAGGCAACACAGAGGGTTGTCGACACAGTCAGCATACCTGTTATTGCTTCAGGCGGCGTGTCGGTAAAGTCGGACATAGCTGACCTCAAGGGAACAGGCGCAATAGGAGTAATAGTAGGCAAGGCACTTTACTCAGGCTCGCTGGATCTTAAAGAGGCCATAAAAATAGCTTCGGAGTAATCTGGAAAAAATGTTTACCAAACGAATCATACCGTGCCTTGACGTTAAGGAAGGGCGCGTTGTAAAAGGCGTGAGCTTCGTCGACCTTCGAGACGCAGGAGACCCTGTCGAGGCCGCAATTGCCTATGACAAACAAGGGGCGGACGAGCTTGTGTTCCTTGACATAACGGCCTCTCACGAAGAGCGCAAGACCATCCTCGACATCGCCGAGAAAACAGCAGAAAATGTTTTTATGCCTGTAACAATCGGCGGTGGTATAAGGACCGTAGCCGACATAAGGGATATGCTGCATGCAGGGGCGGATAAAGTCTCCATAAACACGGCAGCCATTGACAGGCCGGAGTTCGTTAGTGAGGCGGCAGAGCGCTTTGGGAGCCAGTGTATAGTTGTCGCAATAGACGCAAAAAAGTCGGAAACCGGCTGGGAGGTCTACACGCACGGAGGGAGAAGACCGACAGGGCTTTCGGCGGTAGACTGGGCCAGGCGCGTTACCGAGCTTGGCGCGGGTGAAGTGCTGCTGACAAGCATGGACGCTGACGGCACAAAAGACGGCTACGACATTGCCCTTACAAGTGCGGTTTCCAGGGCCATCACCATTCCGGTCATAGCTTCGGGCGGAGCCGGAACGCTTGAGCACCTGAAAGACGCCCTTACGGACGGACTTGCCGACGCAGCCCTTGCAGCCTCAATATTCCACTTCGGCACGTTCACGGTTGCCGAAACAAAAGAGTACCTTTACAAACACCATGTACCTGTA
>CBDUXY010000186.1:0-5394 GCA_965371305.1 uncultured bacterium | reverse complement strand
AACACTCATTAACCAACTTGCAGCCACACAGTCAATAAACAATTTCGGCAGAGATAGTGAGTTTATGGCAGCCAGGGGCTGTTTTTTATACATAAAAACTCATTAACCAACTTGCAACCACGCAGTTAATAAACAACATCGGCAAAGCAGGTGAGTTTACAGGTTCACCTGCTTAAGTTTCATACATTCAATTAATAATCAAAAAAACCTGATTGCTTTTGCCGGCATCAGGTTTTTTTTACGCAGCCTACCTTTGTTAAACTTACAATCGCGCCGCAACGCAACACATTGAGGCTGGAAAGTCATTTAAGCAGGGAAGCGCCATACGCCAAACATTACCGCTTGCACAAAGGTAGCAACTCAGGGTAATATACCCTTCGGCTGTTGCTTTTATTGCGCTTTTTTTAATGCCAACAATATTAACCATAAACGTTAACTAATTTAGAAAAATTGAAAAGAAAAAAATGAAGACACGCTCTGCCATTTCCCTTCCAAAGGGAGTACGGGACATACTGCCGGAAGAGGCCGAAAAGATAACGCGGCTTGAGTCCTCAATCCTCTCCGTGTTTAACTCGTGCGGCTTCCAGAGGGTAATAACCCCGCTGCTTGAGTACACAGACGTGCTTTCGCTTGGCATGGGGCAGGAGAGCGGCACCGGGATCGTCAAGTTCGTCGAACCCTTAAGCGGGCGCGTAATGGCCATAAGGCCCGACGTCACACCGCAGATCGCAAGGCTTGTTGCAACGCGTATGCGCGACTACGAACTCCCTCTTAAACTCTGCTACAATGCAAACGTGCTCAGGAGCGAGGAAAAAACCGACACAGGCCTTAGAGAGGTCTTGCAGATAGGAGCGGAACACATCTCTTTGTCCGCCTCGCCCGAGGCCGACGCTTCAATGGTGGTTATGGCAATAGAGGCCCTGAAGCAGGCCGGTATCGAAGACTTTAAGATAGACATAGGGCACGTTGGATTCGTAAAAGAAGCGCTTGCAAGACTCAACGTGGGCGCTAAAGAAAAAGAAAAGATTAAAAACGCGATAGCCAAGAAAGACAACACAGGGCTTGCGGCTCTACTCAACTCCGTTGGTAAAAAAATCGACGAAGGCAATAAAAAACTCCTGCTCTCCCTTACGTCTTTTTACGGAGAAGAAGAGGTGCTTGAGAAGGCAGCCGGATTTTTTTCCGGCCCCGGCGCCATACCGACAGGCGGCGAGCCGCTTGAATATGTAAGTTCGGTACTTGACGCGGTCTTTGCCAAAGGTTATAAAGACTACATAACAATAGACCTTGGAGAAGTACGCGGGTTCGATTATTACACGGGTATTATATTCGAGGGTTTTGCAACAGGCGTTGGCAAGGCAATACTTGGCGGCGGCAGGTACGACACCTTGATAGAACGTTACGGTTTTAAGGCAAGCTCAACCGGTTTTGCCTTTAACATGGATAACCTGATACTGGCGGCGCGCTGATTTTTTTTTAGAAATTTTAACAACACCCAGGAGTACTTGCGAATGATAAATAGTTGGGAAATCTGGGGTATAATGAAAACCCATATGCCAAAAGGGACATGGGTTCCATCAGACACAATATATCGACTCGTGCAACAACATGGCCAGTTGGGTGATGATGATTTTAAACCACAATCTCCTTTTTCACGTAATCCGAGATGGAGAAGAAATGTTCAAAACGTTCTTCAAACTCGAATAAGAAACGGAACTATTGAGTTGGATAGCGACAACAGATATAAATTACCTTAAATTGCACATAATTAACTGAAAAATTTCAAAGAAAATTTGAAGGAAATTTTTTTACTTTTATCAAAAAACATCAAAAAACAATGGCAAAAAATATAGTTATAATAGGCGCCCAATGGGGTGACGAGGGTAAAGGTAAAATTGTTGACATCCTCAGCGAACAGGCAGACGTCGTGGTGCGCTACCAGGGAGGCAACAACGCAGGCCACACCGTACTTGTGGGCGAAGACAAGGTCATACTTCACCTGATCCCCTCAGGCATACTTAACAAAGGTACCAAGTGCGTCATAGGCAACGGCGTGGTAGTGGACCCCGGCGTGCTGCTCTCTGAGATTGAAGCGCTCGACGCGCGCGGGCTTTTCAACCACGAGGACATGCTCATAAGCAAGGACGCTCACCTGATAATGCCGTACCATAAAAAACTCGACGTAGCAAAGGAGCGCCTCAGGGGAGCCGGCAAGATTGGCACCACGGGTCGCGGCATCGGCCCTGCTTACGGAGATAAAGTCGCCAGGTGCGGCATAAAGTGCGGCGACCTCCTGCGTAAAGACGACTTTCGCGCAAAACTCAAAGCCGACCTGAAAGAGAAAAATAACTATTTAGAAACAATTTTCGGTGAAGAGACTTTCGACGAACAGGCCGTATACGACGAATACATGGAATACGCCGGGAAACTCTCGCGCTACATCACCGACACCTCGGTGTTTCTTGACCAGGCAATGAAGGCAAAAAAACCAATACTGTTCGAAGGCGCTCAGGGCACGCTGCTCGACGTAGACCACGGCACGTACCCGTTCGTTACTTCAAGCAACACGGTGGCCGGTCAGGCCGCCACAGGCAGCGGCGTTGGCCCGACAAGGCTCGACACAGTCATAGGCGTTGTAAAGGCATACACCACAAGGGTCGGCGAAGGCCCCTTCCCAACCGAGCTAAACGAAGAAGAAAATTCAACACTCAGGGAAAAGGGCGACGAATACGGGGCGACTACGGGCCGGGCAAGGAGGTGCGGGCACTTCGACGCGGTAGCCCTTAACCACGCAGCGCGCGTAAACGGGCTTGACGGTCTTATACTTACCAAACTCGACGTACTCGACAACGTAAAAGAACTCAGCATCTGCACGTCCTACAAATATAACGGCAAGACGCTTAACTATTTTCCAACCGAAACAAGCGTTTTAAATAAGTGCGTACCTGTCTATGAGACACACGCGGGCTGGAGCGAGAGCACAGGCGCTATTAAAGACTATGCAAAACTTCCTGAAAACGCAAAGCGCTACATAGAGAGAATCGAGGAACTCACGGGAGTTCCTGTGAAGATAGTCTCGGTCGGAGCCGAAAGAAGTGAGTCGATCATAAGAGAAAACCTCTTTTCCTGATAACCTGAGTAACTCAAACTAAAACTAATTTTTTTTATCTCTTATATATTGACTCAGTTGTTTATTTGTGTTAAAAATCTCTAATTCAGTCCCGGTAACTCGCGGTAGCCCACGGTAACCCCATGGTAACCCCACGGTAACCGTAGCCCGCAACGCAGTTACAACTGCAATTATGTATGACAGACGAAGACAAAAAAGGCGCAGATAAAAAGGGGTACAGGGACATTGCCGCGTTCAGCGCCGTTGGCATAACGCTTGGAGTTTCAATAGGCGGCGGGGCGTACGTAGGCTACCTGCTTGACAAGAAGTTTGATACAGCGCCCTGGCTTACGCTCTTATGCCTTTTATTAGGCATTGTGGCCGGCTTTAAAAACCTTTTCGACACGGTAAAGAAGTATGACAACAGGAACAATAGACCTCCAAAGTGACGCGTACCTCTCCAGCATTGCGTTTCAGGCAGGGGTTGCGAACCTGGTCACAGGGCTTGCCGGAATCGCGCTTAGCGCTTTTTTCAGCGCCCATTCGGCAATTGGTTACGGGGCAGGTTTTATGATCGGCATGCTTAGCCTTTACCTGTCGCTTAAAATACTTAGAAAAGGTATCGGCAAAGGCCCGGACAAGGCGTGGGTGTACATAACGAGCCGCTACTACCTGAGATTTTTTCTTGTAATGGCGCTGATCACCCTCTGTATAGCACTGCTTAAGATTTCACCTGTAACTATTATGATAGCCTTTACCGCAACACTTTTTACGACCATCGGGGCTATGCTTTATTCAATAAAAGGAGATCTGCTCTCAAATGCATCCTGAAGTTATAGTACCGATATTCGGCTTACCGGCTTACCAGGCCTTCACCATCTATGTTGCCGTTGGGCTGATCATAATGTCTCTGATCATACGCTCGCGCCTGCGTCTTGTACCGGGTAAGTTCCAGAGCATGATAGAGATAGTCATTGAGGGTTTTGACGGCCTGTGGGTCGACATGGTCGGAAACCACAGCAAGCAATACATGTCGCTGCCTCTTACTTTTTTCATGTTCATATTGGTATCCAACGTCCTGGGTCTTATCCCGGGTCTTATGCCGCCGACATCAGACATAAACGTCGCTGCCGGCCTTATGATAGTAGCCGTGACCGCCCCTCACATTCTGGGCGTAAAGAAACAGGGCTTTAAGTACATAAAACACTTTACAGGCGACGTATGGTGGCTTGTTCCGATATTCTTCCCGATCGAACTTATCGGGTACTTCGTAGCAAGGCCGCTCTCTCTCTCCCTGCGTCTTTTCGGAAACATCATGGGCCATGAGTTCATCGTATTCGTTCTGATCGGATTCCTGATGCCCCTGGGGTTCCCGCTGCTACTTTTCACCACTGCCCTTGGCGTACTCGTAGTACTTGTACAGGCACTTATATTCTCGATCTTAACAACCGCTTATATCGGCTCGGCCCTTGAGGAGTCTCATTAATTATATCTGTCATTTGAACACGCGGAATTAACGCTTTAAAATACTTGACTTTAAACAATCGAAACGGTATATTTTCTTATCCGAAAAATCAGGAGGTGTAAATTTTGAAAAGTTACAGTAAAAAAATATTAACAGGGCTCGCGGCACTTACCGTAGTACTAATGGGTTCAAGCATGGCTTTTGCAGAAGCAGCGGCTACAGGCGGCTCGGAAGCGGCGGCAGCGGCTTCCGGAAGCGGAGCAAGCCCCATTACTCTTGCAGCCCTTTTCATAGCGGCAGCTCTTTGTGTTAGCTTTGGAGCGTTCAGTCCGGCTCTTGCCCAGGGTAAGGCCGTAAAGGCAGCCTGTGACGGCATCGCCAGAAACCCTGGTATTGCCGGTAAGCTCACAAGCACGATGATCGTTGGTCTTGCACTTATCGAGGCGCTCGCTATATACAGCTTTGTTATCGCTCTTATATTGCTGTTTGTTATCTTCGGCCAGATCAACTAATAAAACCATCTACCGAAGAAAAACTTAAGTCATTCGAATCCGGCAGGGACGGTTTTAAATAAACCGTCCCTGTCTTTTTCTTATTTCAACTGCCGCGTTGCGTTGTAAGACAGGCATGCTGTCCATACGTTTAAAAGAATCCACATAAAACGTACATGTTTTTTTCACACCTTTTTGTTCCTGTTCTTTGTCCTCTCTGCTCTCTTGCTGATATCTTCCTGACTAATATTTTTTTGTTCAATCGATTCACCCGGCGCCTGGCGCCGCAAAGCAACACCTGACACACAAATTTATTTTACTTGTCAAAA
>CBDUXY010000185.1:0-5398 GCA_965371305.1 uncultured bacterium | reverse complement strand
ATCGAGGAGATGCGTGGCAATCGCTATCGAATCGTCGTAACTGAAATACCCTACATGGTTAACAAGTCAAGGCTTATCGAAAAAATAGCCGAGCTTGTGACGACAAAAAAAGTTGAAGGCATCTCCGACATAAGGGATGAGTCCGACCGCGACGGCATGAGGATTGTGATAGAGCTTAAACGCGACGAACATGCAGAGGTGGTGCTCAATAACCTCTACCTGCACACTCAGATGAAGTCCTCGTTCGGTATAATCAACCTTGCCATTGTTAACGGCCGGCCAAAGGTGCTGACCTTGAAGGAGTTGCTCGTTGAGTTCATCCGCTTCAGGAAAGAGATCGTTACAAGGCGCTTTGTATTCGAACTCAAGAAAGCGCTGGCAAGGGCGCATATATTAGAGGGGCTTAAGATTGCCATTGACAACCTTGACAAGGTTATAAAACTTATCAGGGCTTCCGCTAACTCCGGGGAGGCAAAACAAGGTCTTATAGTTACTTTTAAGCTCAGCCCTGTTCAGGCCCAGGCCATTTTAGACATGAGGCTTCACAGGCTTACCGGGCTTGAGCGCGACAAGATCGCTTCCGAGTACGCAGAGGTGCTTGCTCTGATCAAGGGTTTTGAAGAGATACTTGCAAGCGAAGTGAAGCTTATGACCGTTATCGTAGGCGAGCTTAAAGAACTCCGTGACCGCTATACCGACGACCGTAGGACAGAGATAGTTGAAAACCCCGAAGAGATAACCCTTGAAGACGTCATAGCCGTTGAAGACATGGTGGTGAACATCTCGCACAGGGGGTATATAAAGAGAAACCCCACAAGCCTCTTTAGGATTCAAAGACGCGGCGGTAAGGGCAAGCAGGGCATGGCAACGCGTGATGAGGACTTTGTCTCAAGGCTTTTTGTCGCCTCGACCCACAGTTACATACTTTTCTTCACCGACCTTGGCAAGGCGTATATCCTGAAAGTCTACGACATCCCGCAGGCGGGCAGAGCTGCCAGGGGCAAGGCGATAGTGAACATCCTGAAACTTTCGTCAGGTGAAAACATATCGGCCTTCCTGCCTGTTGCTGAATTTGAAAAAGACAAGTTTATCGTTATGGGCACGAAGGGCGGCACTATTAAAAAGTCCGACTTGATGGCGTTCAGCAACGTTCGTTCGGGCGGTATAATAGCCGTGAACCTTGACACCGACGACAGCTTAGTTGGGGCTTGTCTTACGGACGGAGAGCGGGGAATATTCCTTGGTACGAAAAACGGTATGGCAATCAGGTTCGATGAGAGCGACGTTCGGGAGATGGGCAGGACCGCAAGAGGGGTGCGCGGCATAAGACTTGCCAAGGGCGATAGTGTTGTCGGCATGGAAGCGCTTGAGCCGGACAGGACCATCCTTACTGTTACGGAGAAGGGGTATGGAAAGAGGACAAAGCTTTCCGAGTACCGGTCGCAGTCAAGGGGCGGAAAAGGGATAATTAACATAAAGGTCACGGATAAAAACGGCCCTGTAGTTGGTATTGCCCAGGTAAAGGACACGGATGAGATCATGATAACCACGAATAAGGGCAAGATTATAAGGATTGCCATGAGCGGGGTGTCTGTGATTGGAAGAAGTACTCAGGGTGTAAAGGTGATGGGGCTTGCCGAGGGCGAGGTTATCACCGGCATTGCTCCCATAGCGGAAAAGTCCGATAACGAAACTCCTGAAGACGCAATTGCGGAAGGCGAAAACGCAGCAGCTGAAACCCCGGCAGTTGACAGCCCGGCAGTTGACGACCCGGTAGTTGATGACCCGGTAGTTGACGACAATGATGACGAGTAGTTCCCTTGCGCCGCTTGTGACAGCCAGGGGATTCTGTAGTAGAATCTTTTTGCCTGTAATACAGATAATGCTTGTAGCGGGTGTTTTGTTTGCGGCCAGTGGCTGCGGCCCCGCCCCTGACGAAGTGGCTTTTGTGGAGGCTGAGCAGGCCCTTGCAAGCGGCGAACACGACAGAGCCCTGACCCTTTATAATGTTTTTCTAAAGCAGTACCCGGGAAGTAAACGCGCGCCGGAGAGTCTCTACAAGGTAGCCCATATCTATAACCGGCATCTTCGCAACACCAAAAACTCAATCGACACTTACGCCCTGCTCCTGCATCTTTACCCTGAAAGCCCCCACGCCATGCTTGCACGCGAGGACAGGGCAGAGCTTTACGCCAACATAGAGGAGCCGCGAAAGGCCATTGAGGAGTACACGTGGCTGTTGCAAAACGCTGCAAAGACTAACGAAGACAAATACAGGTACAGCATAGCCATGCAGTATATGGAGATGAGAGATCTTCGCCAGGCGCGTATAGAGCTTGAGGAACTTATAAAAAACAAGCCCGGAACCAGGCTTGCTCCAAAGGCATATTTACAGATTGCCACGACTTATTATCTTGAGGGCAAACTTGCAAGCGCCATAGAGAGCTACGACAGGGTTATAAAGAAATTTTCAAAAGAAGATGTTGTCATGCAGGCAATGCTTGGAAAGGCAAAGGCCCTGGAAGAGTCGGGAAGGCTTTTGAGCGCACTCTCCGTGCTTGAAAAGCTCTCCGACCAGTACCCGAACAGTGCGGTTATTAAGATAAGGGCCGTGAATATTAGGGAGAGGATCAAGAGACGCCCTGGGGTGAAGAAGTAGTTTTGCCTGGGGTGTAAAGCAAAATTTGTTGTATGCAATTAAGTTCTGTGAGCATGGACGTTAGACAATAACGCAATGGTAGGTATATGAAAACATTTGCAGTAATAGGGGCAGGGAGCTGGGGCACGGCCCTTGCCGAGTTGCTTGGACGAAAGGGTTTCCGAGTAAGGCTCTGGGCAAGAAACTCAGCCCTTGTTAAAGAGATAAGCGAGACCGGGATTAATGGACCTTATCTGCCGGACACTAAACTCAGTGCAAACGTAACGCCAACGAGTGATCTTCGAGAGGCCTTAGATGGCGCCGAACTCATCGTATGCGGCGTACCTTCGCACGGCATCAGGGATGTTTTTAAGACCGCCGCCCCTTATATTGATAAGGATGCCCTTATAGTCAGCGCGTCGAAGGGGATTGAGCAGGGGACTTACCTGACAGCAACTGAAATATTAATAGACGTGTTATGCCCGGACGCGCCAGAGCGGCAAAAGAACATACTTGTGCTTTCGGGCCCGAGTTTTGCAAAAGAAGTAAGCGAAGGGAAACCGGCTGCAGTGAGTGTGGCAGGGCTCGACATGGACAAAACAGAGTCAGTGCAACATGCGTTCTCAACCGATTATTTTCGCGTCTATACCAACCCGGACATGAGAGGGGTTGAGCTTGGCGGCGCGCTTAAAAACGTAATGGCCATAGCCTCCGGTATCTCCGACGGGCTTGGGCTTGGCACGAATGCCAGGGCTGCGCTCGTAACCAGAGGCCTGCATGAGGTCTCGCGCCTTGGCGTGAAGATGGGGGGTACAGTGGGCACGTTCTACGGTCTCTCCGGTCTTGGCGACCTGGTGCTCACCTGTACGGGCGGGCTTTCGAGAAATAGAAAGGTCGGGGTCTTGCTTGGCCAGGGCAAGAGCCTTGAAAGTATTACAGACGAAATGCACATGGTTGCCGAGGGGGTTAAGACCTCTGTTGCGGTGCGCGACCTTGCTTTAAAACATGCCGTAGATATGCCGATAACACATGGAGTGTGTCAGGTGCTTTATGACGGAAAGCCGCCGGCCGAGGCCGTAAGAGAGCTTATGACAAGAAACCTGAAGGGTGAGTTGTGAGGGTTAAGCCGCTTAACCGTTTAATCCTCCGCGTTTCTTTTGTGTTTCTGTTTCTTGTTTTTTGTTTTCCCCCCCCGGCCTTGAATGCAGTGGACGCAACTGAGTTTGAACTCGCTCGCCGCAGGATGATAGAGCGCGACATCCGTAAAAGAGGGGTTAAGGATGAAGTAGTGCTAAGGGCAATGGCGGCGGTGCCAAGGCATGAGTTTGTACCTCCTCATTTGCGCCACATGGCTTACGCGGACCGCCCGCTTCCAATCGCCGAGGGGCAGACCATTAGTCAGCCCTTTATCGTAGCCTACATGACCGAGCTGCTTGGCTTAAAGAGGGGCGATAGTGTTTATGAGGTAGGTACGGGTTCAGGCTACCAGGCAGCCGTGCTTGCCGAAATTACCCCTCACGTATATTCCATAGAGATAAAAGAGCCGCTTGCCCTGAGTGCCGGAAAGAAACTAAAGGAGCTTGGTTACACAACCGTCAGGGTCAAGGCGGGTGACGGGTACAAGGGCTGGCCCGAGTATGCCCCGTTTGACGCTATTATAATTACGGCGGCGGCAGACCATATTCCGCAGCCTTTACTTGCTCAGCTTAAAGACGGGGGAAGGCTTGTCCTGCCGCTTGAGCATGAAAGCGGTTACCAGATACTCACCCGCATCACCAGAGAAGGTTCCGAGTACCTTGAGGAGCGTCTTATGCACGTTCGGTTCGTGCCAATGACAGGGCAGGTACTGGAAAAATAGCTCAAGCGTGCTGACACCAGAAAAAGACCACTTGATACCTGTTTATTCTTTGAAAGTAGCTGTATTTGGGCTATAATAAAAAGATATATTCTACGCTTGGAACAGGGGTGCGTTTGAAGGTTTCCGTTATCATACCGACGCTGAACGAGGAGCGTGACATAGAGGGTTGTATCCGTTCGGCGATTGCAGGTGCACCTTCCGGCTCGGTTGAAATAATTGTTGCCGACGGCGGGAGCGTCGATAATACGATTAGAAGGGCCCGGATGACAGGGGCAAGCGTTATGTCGGTTGCCTCGGACCTGGTCACGGGCAGGGGGGCGCAGATGGACGCTGCCTCGGCAGTGGCAACCGGCGACGTGTTTATCTTTCTTCATGCAGATAGCAGGCTTCCGGGAAGCTGGTTTGACGACATAAGAGAGTGTTTGAAAGACAAAAGGACTGTTGCAGGTGGGTTTACTTTTTCGGTGGACTCGGCCGGCCCCTGGTACAGGGTGATGGAGCGAGGAGTTGGGTTTCGCTCCAGGACATGCGGACTTATTTACGGCGACCAGGCAATCTTTGCAAGGCGTGAGGCATTTGAAAGGGCAGGTGGGTACAGAAAACTGCCCTTGATGGAAGACGTTGATTGTGTTAATAGATTAAAGAGGCTTGGTAAGCTTCGCGTGCTTGACGAAAAGGTTTTGACTTCGGCAAGAAGGTGGGAGCGTGGGGGGATTGTAATTACCACGCTTAAAAACTGGATTTTTCTCCTGCTTTATTTTATGGGAGTTTCGCCCGTCCGGCTTCATTCCTGGTATTATAGTATTTGACGCCGGGGGGGGGCAGGGGGCCAGAGGGCAGGGGGAGTGAGGGGCGTGATTGGGTCGTGGTCGGGGGGCGGACAAAAAGTTTAAAGTCCTGTC
>CBDUXY010000184.1:0-5404 GCA_965371305.1 uncultured bacterium | reverse complement strand
CCCTGACATGTTCTGTAAGGTGTTAATTCATGAGACATAATGAGAAAAAACTTAAAATATTAGCTGTGGCTTTTGTGGTTTTTTGTGCGTCATTCGTTTTTGTCGCAGGAGCCGTGGGTTCTGAAAAAAGCTCAGAGCATAAGCAAAAGACCTTTAAAGGGTTGCAGGGGAAGGTGTTTGATAGTGAAATAAAACCGGTAGAGGGCAGCAGCAGCGGCGGCAGCGGCATCAATGGCCAGCAGCTTTACTTTCGCTGGTGCGGCCAGTGCCACGGCCCGGACGGCAAGGGCGACGGAGTGAACTCCACCGACGACATGCTGATAAACCCGAGCGACCACTCAAACCCGGCCTTTATGACCACCAGGAGCGACAAACAACTTGCCGAGGTCATAAAAGAGGGCGGCACGCGCCTTGCCAAATCTCCCTTAATGCCTTCGTGGGAACAGACCCTTAACCACGACGAGATTGACGCAATTGTCAAGTTCCTCCGGCGTCTTTGCAAGTGCGAGTTCGAGGGTGTGATCTCGCATGAAAAACTCAGAAAAGTAGACCCGGACTTTAGATAATTTTTTTAAATTTCTTAAACTATATTGTGGTTTTATGATGGATTATAAATTCTTGAAAAAAACAGCTCTTATTTGCCTTGTTGCGGGATTCCTTTTTATGGGCATGGCCATTTCCGTGCCTACGGCCCACGCCGAGACCTGCATTGAGTGCCATGAAAATCCCAAGTATGATATTGACGACAGGCAAAGGTTAGAGCCCTGTCTTGCGTGTCACGGACGCGCCGGACACCCGCTGAAGAAAGAAGCAACCGAGTGGTCGCTTGTAAATGCTGCCCGTGCCTCAAGCCGGGTGGAAAAAACTCAGGCGTTAAAGTCGCACACAGGTAAGGGGCATGATATAAAAACAGACGCCTCAAAGCAGGTCCCCGGGCCAACAAGGATTGCTGAGATGATATACGTCGGAGAGGGTGAGTTTTTAATGGGCTCAGACGACAGGCTGCGCGATGAAAAACCCGCGCACGTCGTATATATAGACGCCTTTTACATTGACAAACACGAAGTACCCAACGCGGACTACAAAGAATTTGTGCAGGCAACAGGCCATCCTCAGCCAAACGACTGGGAGAGTGGGACGTATCCAAAAAATAAGGGCGACAACCCGGTAATATACGTTGACTGGTACGATTCTGTCGCCTTTTGCAAGTGGCGGCACGGGGCAAGGTTGCCGCGAGAGCGGGAGTGGGAAAAGGCGGCGCGTACAGAAGACGGCAGGATATACCCCTGGGGTGACAGGTGGGACCTTACAAAATCGAACAACCCGCTCCGAGGGCATGAAGGCACTATGCCCATCGGGTCGTTTGAGCAGGGGAAAAACCCTTACGGGCTTTACGATATGAGCGGGAACGTGTGGGAGTGGGTGGACGACGATTATCTGCCCCACCCTGGCTCTGATTACGTAAACCCGGAGTTCGAGGAGACCTACAAGATGCTCAAGGGCGGGTCCTGGTGGGACTGTATGTTCTACGGCTGCGGCATATCAGCGCCGACCTATAACCGTTCGCTGTTCCTGCCTGAGACCAAAAACGACAGCTACGGTTTTCGGTGCGCGGCGGACGCTGAGTAAATAACCTCGTAGCATATTATGGGGTATTAAAAGGGAATCTGTTGGAAAAATTTTACAGCACCTGTGTTCACAAATTGAGAAAGCAGCTTGGGGGTTCAGGAGAGGTAGCGCCACCAACTGTCCTGACACTATATCTGCCGTGCGCAGCACTTCCCGGGCATTAAACCCGCCATGCGGGAGAACTTATAAAATAATATGGAAGGATAAATGCAAAAAATGTCAAAAGTCATTAAATTATCTTATCTTGCAACATTATGTCTATTGGTGGTATTTACCCTTGCGGCCTGTTCAGAGCAGTCAGGCAAAGGAAAATCAGGGGCAAAGGAGACCGCTCCGGCTATTGACGGCATGGTTTATGTCGCCTCCGGCGAGTTCACTATGGGTAGCGAGGATAAAGACCAGGCCGGGCTTGGAAAGGAGTTCGGTCTGACAAAAGGAAACTTTTACGAAGACGAATCGCCAAAAAGCAAGGTTTTTTTAAAGGGTTTTTACATGGACGTATATGAAGTGACCATGAAGGACTATAAGGGCTTTATTGACGGGGCAAATCAGCCGGCCCCGGTTACGTGGACGGACGGCACTTATGACGACAAGACAGGGGACATAAAAAACATGGACGAGAAGATGCCTGGCAAGATTGGTACGGCACCAGGTTCCGTGTTGGACGCAAAAAAAATTAATTTCCCACAAGGCAGGGGCAGCTATCCGGTAACGAACATAACTTGGTTTGACGCAAGTAACTTTTGTAAGTGGTCGGGCAAGAGGCTGCCGACCGAGGCTGAGTGGGAAAAAGCGGCAAGAGGACCAGACGGCAACATATATCCCTGGGGCAACGAGTATGAGAAGGAAAAGGCAAATTTTTACGGTCTTCCCGCGCCGGTTGGAAGCTTTGAGACCGATAAGAGCCATTACGGGGCGTACGACATGGCCGGGAACGTCATGGAGTGGGTGGATGACTGGTATCAACCCTACCCTGGCAACAAACTTACAAACAAGCTTTACGGCACAAAGTATAAAGTGCTGAGAGGTAATGCAGCGTCCGAGGACGGGCATTACGGCATGACAAGGATGTTTTCGAGAAGCTCGAACAGGGCAAACTACCTACCCGGTGGGGCCGGGTTTGACGGTGGGTTCAGGTGCGCAAAAGACGTTGCTGAATCAAAAGACGCAAGCGTCGCAAAAGGCGGGGAGGCAGCTGCCAAGTGAGCCGTTTTTTCTTAAATCGTTCACCGTTATTGTCCAGTACGGTGTTGGCAGTAGTTGCGCTTGCGTCTCTGGTGTTGCTTAGTGGCTGCGACAAACCCCCGCCTGCTGAAGAAATGGCCCTTGTTGCCGCAGGAGAATTCCGGATGGGCAGCGACAGCGGCGAGAGCGACGAAGCGCCACTTCGGAAAGTTACGCTCGAACCTTTTTATATAGACAGGTTTGAGGTGACGAACGAAAAATACAGGACGTTTACAAAAGAAACAGGACGCGCGGAGCCAAAGAACTGGCTTGTGTACGGCTATAAGAAAAAGGAAAAAGACCATCCGGTAGTATTCGTTTCCTTTGAAGATGCGACAGAATATTGCAAGTCCGTAGGACGCAGGTTGCCGACCGAAGCAGAGTGGGAAAAGGCAGCCCGTGGCACGGACGCTCGCTCGTATCCCTGGGGCATGGAGTTTAAAAGGGGTGTGTCGAACACGAGCATCACCGGCCTTGTCGGCACAACGCCGGTTGGAAAATACGAGGGCGGAAAGAGCCCTTACGGGGCATACGACATGAGTGGCAACGTATGGGAGTGGACAACGACTGATTTTAACGAGAAGACAAAAGTAGTAAAAGGCGGGTCATGGGGGCTTACCCACCGCTTTGCAACAACGAGTTTCCGCGTGGGCTACAATCCAACGAACACGGCAGTTAACAACGTCGGCTTCAGGTGCGCAAGGGATAAGTAGGTTTTATGGCTCGTCCCTTCTATATAGTTATAGTTATGGTTTAGGACGTAGTCAGCGCCGAACCGTTCAAGAAAAAAAAGCAGGAGGTTACGAGCATGTGTCGTTTTGTTCTGTATCTTGGCAGTGAACTGACCGTAAGCACTCTTATTACCGACCCTGCACACTCAATAATCAATCAGAGTTTTCACAGTAAAGAGCGAAGTGAGCCGCTTAACGGCGACGGGTTCGGGCTTGCCTGGTATGTGCCGCGCATGACGGAAGAGCCCGCCGTGTTTAAAGACATTACGCCTGCGTGGAACAATACGAATTTACAAAATCTTGCGCGAGTAACGAAAAGCCCTTGTATACTCGCGCACGTACGCGCCGCCACCGGCGGCTTCCCGGTGACAAGATTAAATTGCCACCCCTTTACAAGCGGACCTTTCTCTTTCGTTCATAACGGCTCTGTCAGGGGGTTCCACGCCGTGCGGCGTGAGCTTCTCGGAAGGCTTTCGGAAGATTCCTTCCGCTCCATTGAAGGCACAACCGATTCGGAATACGTATTTGCGCTTTTTATGGACCACTATAAAAAGATAAACCCATGCGAGAAGATGGAGCGCAGCCGTGCAATGGCCCTGGCCCTTGAAGCTGCGATACTTGAGATTGAGGAGTTTACCTCGGGTGTGGAAGGTCAGGCGCGGTCTTTTCTTAACGTAGCTATAACCGACGGCAGCTCGGCCGTGGCGTCAAGGTATGTAAGCCCGTACGTAAGCCCGGACACCCGCAGTAGCCAGGACACCAGGGAGATAAGCCCCGCCGCCTCCCTCTACGTCCATGTAGGCAGCACTTTTGCCTGCGCCGGAAAAGGTGAAGACGTGACAGAAGCTCCTGAGACAGACGTGAATGGGAAGCGCGCGCGCGCGGTTGTCATAGCCTCGGAACCGCTCAACAGCGACCCTGACTGGCAAAAAGTAACAGAAAACCATATGGTGGTGCTTGGCAGTGATTTGACGGTGCAATATACGGCGCTTGGTTCCCCTCCGCACAAAACCACCCCCGAATAAGACCGTAGGTAGACAGTAGTGGTTATTTTTTATGAGTGATTATTTGTTCGTACAGGCGTGGCTTAAGTCCCGACCGGCCCTTGCCCCTCAAGCCTCTTTTTTATGTTCCTGAGCAGTTCCGTATATATGTCGGATATGAGTTTTGAGATTATGGGCGAGGCGACCCTGTCAAGCATGGTGTCGGTCAGGTGGTACTTCATTGTAAAATCAACACGTGTTTTACCTTCGTCAGCAGGGGTAAGGGTGTAGCTGCCCTCGCTGTAAACGCCTTTGACAGACTTCCATGCAAAACGAACAGGACGCGCGTTTTCAGTGACTTCGCTCGTCCACTGCAAGGGGATATTAAGCACCCTTACCTGCCATAGATACTTTCCCTCTGTTAGTTCGGTTATCTCTTTAACGTAAGACGTGTATTCTGTAAAGCTCGGTACGTCTGAAATAAAATCAAATATCTTCTCTGCCGGGGCATCGATTATAATTCCGTAGCTTATCTGGCTCATATTGTTTGGCTTGCCTTTTGAGTTGGTTTAGGAGACTTTATACCATTGAGAGGTTTGAGTCAAGCGGCTCTTTACAGATAATGTAATGTAATGGTTAACCGATATTGTAGATCAACCTGGTTGTGTTGTAATGAGCAGCTCCAGGTTATTTATGTGCAATTACTGCCCTTGACAGGAATAATAGCCTTGACAAAGACCACTGTTTTTCATTATTATATTTTGATAGCTGTTTACCAGAATGGGCCCATAGCTCAGTTGGAAGAGCCACCGGCTCATAACCGGTCGGTCCCAGGTT
>CBDUXY010000183.1:0-5469 GCA_965371305.1 uncultured bacterium | reverse complement strand
CCTCTTCTTCCGTATATTAGACGACTGCCAAGAGCAAATCCTTTGCTTTTTTTTGAAAAATTTTCAGTTTTTTTAAAATAAAAAAAACCGTCTTTGATTATGGACAATTTTAACACAAAAAAGCACAAAAAACGCCTTTTTAAGCCATTAAATGAGCAAAAAAGGACGATTTCATGCAAAACCGGCAACATTAAGATTTCACCTTGACAAAAACAGCAAAATAGGTTATACTTATTATAGTTTAAATTTAATATGTTTCGCCGATAAGGGCAAACCGTGGGGAACCGCGGGACGCAAAGTTACCTGCCTTAATCAACCGTTTTGGTTGACAGGTCGAGGGGCCACCGAAGTGAGTGTGCTTTGCTTGTTCTTATTACAGGCCTGCCTTCATCAAAATCGGCAGGCCCTTTTTTTTGTTTTTTTGTTTTTTTTCGGGAGGGGGAGTTACACAGAGATTCAAGTAATTTACGGCCCAACCCCCTCCCACCCTGTTTTACCAGGCCTAAGTCAAGTAGCAGGGGTATTGTAGAAACAGAGCTACAAGCTGCATGGTGTTAAACCCGCCATGCGGGTAACAGAAAAAAGAAGTACCCAAATTTACCCTCCTTCCGTAAGGCGGGGTCGCATTACAGGCCAAGAGGCGGGCCTGCTGGCCCCGCCTTTCTTTCATTTCTGGTATCACTTATTAAAAAGTTTGATGCACATGGATTAAAGGTGAGTCGAGAGGGGAAGTAGACAATTAGTTTGGGGGTCACTGCATTTAAGACATCCACATGCTTTAGTGAACAAATATTCTTAACCATTTGCCTTCAAAACAGTAGAAAAGGTCACCGGCGCTACTGTCGCCTGTATCAATAATTGGTTCTGTTGGCATAACATTAACTGGACCTGTCGACCCGTCATCATAATGCCAATGAGATAAATCAACCCTATAATAATTTGAGTCATTAGATGTGCTGACAGCAAGGCCCAATGGATGTGGGTATACACCACGTATATCAGCATGCGATTGACACCCTTTCCAGATTTTGCGGTCAGGCGCAGCGGCAATGACTACCCTGAAAACGCCTGGTTCTTTTTTTAGCTCACATAAAAAAATAACATCGCCCTTTTTGCCCGTCAAGTTTGAGATATCAGCCTGCCAGGATGTAGATATATTTGGATAGTTTCCAAGCGGAGTACACTCATGTTTTTTGGCAATATCTTGAATTTTTGCCAAGTTGTTCTCTTCAGCCTTACCAGTAGAGGCAAACAGCAATAAAATAAAAGTAAATAGAACTACTTTTTTTCTCATCTTAATATTCCATGTTTCATTTTTGGCACGCAACAAAATATCAGTGCTTAATCTTTTTTCTTACAACATATAAGTAGTAAGGTGGTTCACCATAGTCACCGCCACCACCACTAATTTTGTTGTCAGTGTGTTCCCAATTGTGCTTAATAAGCTCATCCTCTAATTGCGAAACGTAATTAATTGAAGTTGTTCGATATAAAACAAGCATTTCATCATAAATTCTTGCATATTTACGAAGGTACCTACGTCGAGGATTATTCGTAATTCCTATTTTAAAACGTTGTACTTTATTTTTTCTGGTTAATGCGCTAAGCCTTTTTACAATAACAGATAATAATTTCTGTAGATGTCCAGTATCTAATTTGTAAACTACATTCATTTCTTCCTCGGTAAAAAAAATCTGCCCCTACCTCAACTTCACCTTTACCCCGTCGTCTATCTCGTCGTCAGGGTGCTTGATGACGACCGCGCCCTTGTCTATGCCTGAGAGCACTTCAGTCTGAAGGCCGCTTTGGTGGCCGGTTTTAATGACGCGCCGCCTTGCTCTATTGCCTTCAACGGTAAACACGGCAAAGCCGTCTTTGTACCTGAACACCGCGCTCGACGGAACCTGTAAGACACTATCACCCTGCCATAAGATAAAACTCGCCTCCACCCGAAACCCGTCGCCAAGACGTTGCCACAACTCGGGTTTACTCGTAATCTCCACCACCACGAGCACTCGCTGCTCCTTTACGCCAAGAGCGGAAACTTCAGTAAAACCTGCCGGCTCAACATACTTTACGCGCCCGTTAAGCGGCTCGTCCCCACCCCACCGCTCAAGCACAACAGCCGTGCCCTTCTTTATCCTGACCGAATCCTCGGACAACACGTCCACCACCACTTCAAGCGAGCCCGGGTCCCCAAGCTCAATTAAAGGAGCGCCCTCGACCACTGCGCCCTCACTTTCCTGATAAATCTTTAAAACCCTGCCGCCCACCGGCGCTCTGACCGTTACCTTTGCGCCGCCTGTTTTTGCAGAAGCCGTTCCACCGGCAAACCCAAGCGCTGTCTTTGCCGCCTCAAGCTCACCCTTTGCTACATTCACGGCACTGCGCGCGGCGCGGTAATTAGCAGTAGAACTGCGCGAAGCGGCCTGTGCCTGGTCAAGTTTGACCTTTGGTACAAAACCCCCTATAAAGAGCTTCTCCATCCTCTCAAGCTCCGACCTTGCGTAGTCGGCCTCGGCCTCGGCTGCCTTTGCGTTCTCGCCTGCAACGTTGAGTCCTGCCTTTGCCGCCGACACCCTGGCCTTTGCCTCGGCGCGGCTTCTTGGGTCCAGGACCCTTGAACGCTGCGGGTCAAGTACGACAACAGTCTGGCCTTTCTTCACCTCATCGCCTACGTCAAACAAGGCGCGCCTTGCAAAACCCGTGACAGGCGCGGACACAACAAAACGCTCTATCACCCGAGTCTTGCCTTCTTCGTCTATGGTTACGCGAAAGTCACCGACAATAACACTTGCCGTCTCTACCGGCACCGGCTTTGGCATAAAGCCGTGCACGATTGCGGCCACAACCACAACTGCAATTAATATTATAATAACCGTACGTCTGTTTAACTTCATAGTGTGTTCTCTGTTTTATTCCCTTGTTTTTAAGACCGCCACCAGGTCAAGCTTATCAAGCCTTCGCCTTACTATAAGCGCCGACACACACCCGGACACAATCACCACCAGAGCGGAAAAAGCGTAAGTGCTGCCCTCGACCACCAGGGGGATACGATACAGGTCCGACTGAAAACTAACCGCCATCAACACGCAAAGCCCCCAGCCGATTAAAAATCCAACCGGAATTGCGGCAAGCACTATTACCGCAAGTTCACCTAAAAGGATATATGAAATTTCCGCTCTTGTAAAGCCAAGCACGCGAAGACTTGCAAGCTCTCTTGAGCGTTCGGAAAGAGCAATACGCGCCGTATTATAAACAACGCCAAAGGCAATGACTGCTGCAAGCAGGGTGTTGATAAGAGTAAAAACGAGGATCTGCTCAGCCATGGTCTCGCGAAAGCTCCTGAGGGCGTCGCGTCTTGCGCTGCTCCCGGCAACGCGCGGCATCTCTTTTATCATAGCATATATCTCTTTTTGGTAATCAGGGTCGATCGCCAGATTTACTCCGCTAAGCGCGCCTCCCTCATCCATAAGACGATTTAGAGCAGAAAGCTCCATATAGGCAGACACCCCCATATACTGCTTTACAAAACCTGCGACTTCTATCTCCGTAACAGGACGGCTCCCCTCAAGCGCCGATACGGTGAGCATATCCCCCTCTCTTACTCCAAGCATCTTGCCCAGATAATCAGTGAGTAAAATACCCTCGGCCGGCATGGTTATGGGTTTCAGGTCCTCACCTATCACGCGCCGCAAGTCTGCCCCGTTCAAAAACCCCTGAACGACCGTACGGTGGCTCCTGTGCTCGAATCGCAGCCTTACCGGAACTGCCCTGAACGGCTCGACGTACTCGACCCCCGGCATACTCTGAAACTCATACAATGCACTTTTCGAAGCAGGCTCTGTAAAACTGACAACCAGGTCTTCTCTCTCTGACATGCCAAACTGCACGTCCACCATATAGTCAATCGAGTCGCCCCAGAAATTCCCCATCATAAGTATGGCGCAGGAAAGGGCAATGCCAATCACAGAGAGAAGTGACTTAACCGGCCTGCGCTCGATATGGCGAATGATCATGCGTGTTGGCTGAAAGAAAAACCTCTTAAGCCCCATTCGCTCGATAAAGGTCTCCTTGTAATTAACAGGCGGCTCCGGACGCATTGCCTCGGCAGGAGGCAAAAGAGCTGCCCTTCTAAGGGCAAACACTGTGCCTAAAAACGCAGAAAAGGCGCTTATCCCTATTGCATACAATACAACACTTGGCCTTAGCACATAGATGAGGAACGGAAAACGGTAAAATTCCATATACATCTCGCTCAAACCCTTGCCAAGCCACAGGCCGGCGATAAAGCCAGCAACTATACCAACAATTACGACCATTGCTATTAACTTTAAATAGTGCAGGGCAATAGAGGCGTTCGTATAACCAAAGGCCTTTAAAATAGCAATCTGTTCGCGTTGGGTAGTAACAATACGACCAACTACCACATTCAACAAAAACGCGGCAACACCTAAGAATATGATTGGAAAAATAGTTGCCATCTGGGCAAGCCCGCGAATCTCTTCGGAGAGGTAATGATGCGAGAGCTGATCTTTCCTGCCGTAAGCCCCGCGCCCTCCGTAAGGGTCAAGCAGGGCGTCAAGCCCGTACAGGACGTCTGTAAGGTTTGCGCCTGCGTGGAGAGTTAAAGCGAGATTGTTAAACGCCCCGTCCATGTCATAGGCAGTTGCAAGAGGCGTCCTGGACATCCACACAATGCCGTAACGCTTGAAGTCGGGGAATATGGAACCAGGAGAGATCTGAAAAATATGCTCGGGCGAAAGCGCTATGCCAACAATAACAAGCTTTCTTCTGCGACCGTTAATGGTAGCCGAAAGCTCGTCGCCCGGGTTCAGGCCGTGTGCGAGCGCAAAGGATTCGCTCACAACGACCTCGCTGTCCCGCCCAGGGGCGGGGAGGCGGCCTTTTCTCATATAAAGATTATTCAGTAAAGGCTCGGCGGCGCCATTATCATCACCATCGACAACAGCAGAAAAAGAGGGCGTAGAGATCAAAAGCCCTGTCACAGGGTCGTCAAAACCGCTAATATCAAGGCTTGCCGCGGCAACTACCCTGGTGTCTACCACTAAAACGCCGGGAATTTCGGCTATACGTTCTCTGAGACTCTCGGGCGCACGTTTGAGCGAACAAAAGACCTCTGCAAACCGGTAGTCGCGATAAAAAGTCGCCCGTGTATGTTCAAGCGAATCCAGCGTCGACAGACTCATTATAAACGTTGCAATACCCGAGGCTATGACAAGGGCTATTGCAATTGCCTGCCCCCTCATTATCCATAAATCACGAAATAATTTTCTATCTAATGATTTCATAGGAACTACCCAGCGCTAAAAATAATGATGGGCTTAAACCCACATGTGAGATCACCAGCTAAGTTCAGCCGGAGTCTGCTTGTGCTAATTAGCAAGCTCCGAAAAATTAGATACACATAGCAGGCTTAAACCCGCCATGCGGGATCACCAGCTAAGT
>CBDUXY010000182.1:0-5515 GCA_965371305.1 uncultured bacterium | reverse complement strand
ACGCGAGCGGTACTGTTATTACAGCCGATGGGGTCTATACCCTGGCTGTGACCGCGACCGACATGGCGGGCAATAGTGCCAATGCATCAATTAGTTTTACAATCGACAAGACCGCATCCGTAATAAGCATTACCGGCGTAACCGATGGTCAGCTTACGAATTTTGACGTTACTCCTATCATATCCGTAACTGACACAAATCTTGATACACAGACTATAACCCTTAACGGTTCGTCGTATACAAGTGGTACTGCCGTAACGGCTGACGGCGCTTACACCCTTGCTGTGACCGCAAGCGACCTTGCTGGTAACAGTAGTAATGTATCTGTTAACTTCACGATAGACAAGACCGCTCCAGTTGTTGTTATAACCTCGCATGCTGACGGCGACACCTTATTTGATCCGTCTGTCACCATAGGCGGAACGGTTGACGACGCTTCTGCATCTGTTACGGTAAACGGCAATGCAGCAGGTGTTGTTGGCAACGATTTTAGCGTCGCATTGACGCTTACAGAAGGCGCGAATACTATTACGGTTTCGGCAACCGACGCGGCAGGCAACACCGGTAGCGTTTCCATTGTGATTACCTACGTCTCCGATGTGACGGCACCCGTGATAACCGTAACGTCACATACGGACGGACAAGTTACGAACCAGTCCAGCCAGACTTTGGTCGGTTCTTTGAACGAACCCGGTGCTTTGACTATAAACTCAATTCCTGTAACTCTTGACGGGGCGAATGCTTTCAGTCACGGTCCTGTAACGCTCGTTGAGGGGGCTAATATCTTCCTGTTTGAAGCAACAGATATTGTAGGTAATACTTCACAATTAAGCATATCTATAACCCTTGACAGCGTCGGTCCTAACACTGTTGATTTGGGTCTTGTCAGCATAACCGAAGTCGTAAGCGGCACTGTGAACGTTAGCGGCGCGGCGGCAAGTGTCGAAGCAAACACTACCATTACAGTCACTAACACAACAGCAGGCGGTTCTGTTACAACGACAGCAGCGGCGGACGGAAGTTTTTCTGCTGATATAGCGGCATCGAACGGCGACGTGCTTTCCATTACAAGCACGGACGCTGCTGGTAACAGTAGTTTTGGTGTTGACGTAACGATTGACCTTGCCACAGCCGGACTTCCTCCTGACCCGGCTACGGTTGCGCCTGAGCTTGATCTTACCGTAGCGACGGCGTTAGTAGATTCAACGGCATTCCTTTATACGGGAGCTAACCCTATTCAGATAGGTGTTGTGCCGGGCACTATAGAGCTAAGACGCGTGTCCGTGTTGCGCGGTATGGTTTTTGACAAGGATAACGTTCCGCTTCAGGGTGTTACTATCTCTATCCTCGACCATCCTGAATATGGCAGTACTATTAGCCGCGCCGACGGTATGTTCGATATGGTTGTTAACGGCGGAAGCCAGCTTATAGTTGTATATTCGCTTGACAATTATATTTCGGCCCAGCGTAATGTTGTCACTACGTGGCAGGATTATTCATGGGTAGAAGATGTTGTGTTGCTCCAGTACGATCAAAACGTAACTGTAATAGACTTTACCGAGCCAATACAGGTTCACAGGGGCAGCGTCAGCACGGACGAATCAGGTACACGTCAGGCAACTCTTATGTTTCCTTACGGTACGACTGCCGATATGGTGATGCCGGACGGAACAATACAACCGCTTAGTACGCTTAGTGTTCGTACCACAGAGTTTACCGTAGGCGCAAACGGCCCCTACGCCATGCCCGCCGACCTGCCGCCTGCAAGCGCCTATACTTATGCAGTGGAGTTCAGTGTGGATGAAGCTGTCGCAGCAGGTTCTAAGACAGTCATTTTTAGCCAGCCTGTAATATCTTATCTTGAGAATTTCCTTGGCTTTGATACAGGCATTGCGGTGCCTGCAGGGTATTATGATTATGAAAAGGCCGTATGGGTGCCAATGTATGACGGCGTTGTAATTGAGATTTTAAGTATTAATGCAGGTCTTGCCGAACTTGATTTGAATGGAAGCGGCACTGCGGCGGGCGCTGCGGCCCTGAGTGCCATGGGTATAACCGATGACGAGCGTGAGCAGCTTGCACTTTTGTATACTCCAGGGCAGAGCCTGTGGCGCGTATCCATGGATCATTTTACAATAATGGACTGGAACTGGCCATATGGGATACATGAAGATGCAGATAGTCCCAAGTGTTTTTTTAATAAAGAAACTCTCGACCTGAAAGATTCCAAGAAATGCGCGTCAGTCATCGAGGCCCAGAGACAAACTCTTGGCGAGGCGCTGGGTGTTAGCGGGACAGAACATGCCATGATATACAAGAGCGACAGGGTAACCGGAAAAAAGAGTGAATGGACTTTTAAGATTCAGCTAACCAATGATACGATTCCAACGTCGCTTGCTCAGGTAGTTGTTGAAGTTTATGTTGCCGGTAGGCGAGAATTATTTAATTTTCCGGAATTACCAGATGCTTCGAATCCCCCGGATCCTTATACGCCTTTTGTTTACACATGGGACGGTAAAGACGCGTATGGCCGTATCCTACAGGGCAGGCACCCCGTTAAAATACGCATAGGTTACGTATACCCTGCCGTGTATAATACAGGTTTTTATGGTGCAGGCAAGAGTTTTGGTGGTTCCGGTGGCCTTACCGTATCAGCGTTTGATTCTATACGGTACGTCACAATCTGGCAGGACATTGAGACTAAACTCGGTACTTTTGATGCAAAGGCCATGGAGCTTGGTGGGTGGACGCTTGACAACCACCACTTTTACGATCCGGTTGGCAAGGTGCTTTATCTGGGCACCGGTGAAGAACGCGCAGTGTCGGACGTAACCAAGGTAGTAACCACTATAGCAGGCAAGCCGGGTAATAGCTGTTCCGACGGTGGTAGTGATGCAGACGGCATACCTGCAACCGAAGCAAGGCTTGGTGGCCTCTTTGGCATAACGCTTGCTCCGGACGGCAGCATTTATATGTCTCAGGGGAGCAAAATTCGCAAGATAAGTCCGGACGGTATTATTACCACAGTAGCCGGCACCGGCACTGCTGGATTTAGCGGTGACGGTGGACCTGCAACAAGTGCCCAACTATTTCAGCCCAGGGGATTGGATTTAGATAGTCAGGGTAACCTTTATTTTGCAGAGAGAGCCAAAAACGTTATACGCAAGGTTGATACGGACGGTATTATAACGACCGTAGCCGGTACCGGAATTAGAGGTGTTACAGGTAACGGCGGTCTTGCGATTAATGCACAAATAGCTCTTCCTGACCATGTTGCTGTGGACAACTGGGGTAATCTATACATATTTGGTTATTCCAGAGAAATTCGTAAAGTAAGTCCTGACGGTATAATCAGTAGTCTCCCTCATAATTTCGGGTATCCTGGCGGAGGACTGGTTGTAGATGATCAAGGCACTCTCTTTATTGCGGCAGGTTATAACGCTATCTACAAGTTCAGCGCTGACGGGGTCAAAACACTTGTTTCGGGTAGCGGATATAAAGGTTACGCCGGTGACGGCACTCCTGCTATTGACAGAAATGTCATGTTTAATAATTTATCAGGTATAGACCTTGACAGCGAGGGTAATCTGTTTATATCTGATGGTGGCAATAAAGTTGTACGAATGATTGATACGAGCGGTATTCTTAATACCATTGCAGGCACGGGTCTTCCGGGCTGGCCTACATGGTACAAGGGCGATAACGGCGCTGCTCTTAATGCCGACTTTGGCAGTGTCCAAAGCGCCAAGGTCGATTCGGACGGGAACCTCTACATAGTAGACTGGAGTGATTGCAGTATTCATAAGATAGCGCATCCATTCCCTGGTTTTTCCTATACGGACATCCTTGTACCGTCCGAGGACGGCAGTCTCTTATATAAGTTTAACCCGGTTGGCAGACATCTTAGCACGGTTAACACTACGACAGGTGCAGTGGTCTACGACTTTGCGTATAACACGGGCGGCCTGCTTACGGCCATAATCGACGGCGACGACAATACAACGACAATTGAGCGCAGTGGCGGCGGCGACCTGATCGCCATAACCGGCCCTCACGGCCAGAGGACGACGGTTACTCTTGACGCGTCCGGTTACCTTGCCTCCGTTACCAACCCGAATGCCGAGACAAAATCGTTTGTGTATACGACCGGCGGGCTTATGACCTCACAGATTGACGCAAGAAACGGGCTGCACACCTATACATACGACGCCGACGGAAGGCTCATACGCGACGAAAGCCCGGGCGGTGGTTTCTGGGACCTGGTCAGGACGGAGACGGTCAGGAGCCATACGGTTGACATGACCTCTGCCGAAGGGCGCACAAGCTCGTATTACACGGAGGCCCTGCTTAATAACTCAACCTGGCGGGTCAACACCGGCCCAAGCGGACTTTCAACAGGCGTGCTTTACAGCCCTGACGGAAGCACAACCGTAACTACTCCGGACGGCACCAGGGTTGTTACTTACGAGAGGCCTGATCCAAGGTTTGGTCTTGAAGCCCCGTACATAAGGGCCGTGACTGTCACCACGCCGTCTGGTCTGTCTTCGGTTGTTTCGACAAGCCGCGCGGCAACTCTCTCAGACCCCGGAGATATCCTGAGCCTTACTGGTGCGACCAATACGGTTACTGTTAATGGACGTACTTTCAGGAGCGTTTACGACGCTGCAACGGCTTCGGTGGTGAACACTACGCCTGAGGGCCGCCAGTCTTCTGTTATTATAGACACAAAGGGCCGCGTAACAAACGCCCAGGTTCCGGGTCTTGAACCTGCAAGTTTTGTTTACGACACGAAGGGTCGCATGTCAAGCGCGACGTCTGGTACAGGAACAGACCAGCGCTCTGTTGGTTTCACGTTCAATACGGACGGATATGTAGAGCAAATTACCGACCCACTCCTTAGAACAACGGGTTTTGAATACGACCAGGCAGGGCGCGTTACTAAAAAGACACTCCCTGACTTAAGAGAGATTAACTTTACTTACGACGCACACGGCAACGTCACCTCCATCACCCCGCCAGGCCGTCCCGGGCATACGTTTAATTATACGCCTGTTGACCTTGGGGAAAATTACACTGCGCCGGACGTTGGTCTTGGTTCTGATTCAACGACTATTGTTTACAACCGTGACAAGCAACCTGTGCTGGTTACACGTCCTGACGCGCAGACCATAGCAATGGCTTACGACGCGGGAGGCCGTCTTGACACCGTCACCATGCCGCGCGGTGTTGTGGACTACACCTACGGCCTTGAGACAGGGCTTCTAACGTCGATTAACGCACCGGGCGGGGTGTTGACACAGTTTGGCTACGACGGCTCTCTCATGACGTCCGAGGTCGTTACAGGGCCTGTCTCAGGCTCGGTCGAGTACACGTACAACAATAACTTCCAGGTTACGAGCAGATCTGTTAACGGCGCCAACGCTGTCGGCTTTACTTACGACAACGACGGGTTGCTCTTAACCGCAGGCGCGCTCGGTATTACGTACAACGCTCAAAACGGTCTGCTTACCGGCAC
>CBDUXY010000181.1:0-5573 GCA_965371305.1 uncultured bacterium | reverse complement strand
TCTCAGACCAGGTCGTGGCTGCGCTTAAAAAGATCGACGACTCCGTCTCCGAGGTCACAAGGTATTCTCAGGAAATAGGGGCCTCTACCAGCGAACAGGCAAGCGGGTGTGAGGAGATATCAGCCTCGGTAACCAAACTGCACAGCATAGCCAACGAGATAAGCTCAAACGAGTCAACCATTGCTAACGAAAAGGGCATAGAAAAACTTCGTGAGATGGTGCAACAAAACGCCGCAAGCGCTTCGCAGCTTGCAGCTTCAAGCGAGGAGATGTCCAGGCAGGCAGAAGCGCTTAACAACGTTACGACAAAATTCATACTCAAGACCGACAACTCAGAATTGTATTCCAGTGCAAACAATCGCGCTGAACCGGATAAATACGATACAAACCCGATAAAAACAATAAATGACTAACCTTAATAAAAGAGAGCACAGCCGCTTCGTCGGGCGGTTACTTAACACCCGGGCTTTTAAGCTCGGGCAATACCATGCTGTTCCAGACAACATGATATTGTTTAAAAATTTTCTGGCAGCTATGAAAATATGAAAAGCTTCAAGAGAAAAAAGGATGAATTTTGAGTTAAACATTATTAAAAAGCCCGGAGGGGGCTTACCGGTATTAATGTTTTCCCTGCTTTTATGCCTGCTTTTGCTGCCTGCGCAGGCCACTGCACAGGACGGTCAACACTCAGACAAAACCCCGGATAAAACCATTGACAAACGCGTTGAGGAACTCGAAAAAAACCAGGCCGAACTCTACCACAGTCTTAAAGAAAAAAAGCGTCCCGACTTTACCAATAAACTCTCCGAAAAACTAAGCCTTGGCGCACTTATCGAAATAGAGGCGTTTGTTGAAAATAACGGCCGGGATGGAGACACCTCCGACATTACCCTTGCAACCGTAGAACTTGGCCTTGACGCAGACATACACAAGCACGTCACAGGACGCGTACTACTGCTGTGGGAAGAAGACGACACAGAGCCGATGGACGTTGACGAGGGTTTTATAACCATTACATCACCATATGGTCTTTCCATTACGGCCGGAAAACTCTACGTCCCGTTCGGTGTGTTCAACAGTCATTTCATCTCAGACCCGCAAACACTTGAGCTTGGTGAAACACGCCAGAGTGCCGTGGTCATAAGCTACGCAGCAGACAAATTTGAATTCTCAGTTGGCGCCTTTAACGGAGACGTTGACCAGGCAGGTAATAACGACCAAATAGACAACTACGTTGCCTCTCTTACCATAACACCCATCAAGGGGAGCCTTCAATTCGGGGCCTCGTATATCTCTGACATTGCAGACACGAACGGCGACATTACCGGCCCTACCACGGCAGGCACTCCTGTCACGGACGAAGTGGAAGGAGTTAGCGTATTCATTAATTTGACACTTGGTCATATCACAATAGACGGAGAATATCTCGCCGCAACCGACAAGCTTGCACCGGCAGACCTTGACCAGGATATGAACGCCGCAACAAAAGAACGCCCCGAGACCTTTAACATAGAAGCGGCAGTGGCCATAGGTAAACAAATTGAAGCGGCAATAAAATACGAAGGCAATAACGACTTCCCGGACTTTCCGGAAGAGCAATTTGGCGGGGCCGTATCATACGCCCTGTTTGAGAACGTATCGGTCTCGGCCGAATACCTCCGCGGCAGCTACGACACCGGTGAAGACAGAGACGTCTTAACAACCCAGATAGCAGTTATGTTTTAAAGCGATTATGGAATCTGAACTCTACCTTATTAACTCGACATACTTCAAGGAGGCCAACGACACAAAAAAATTATGGTAATAGAAAACTAACAACCGAACATTCATGATCTGTTGCCCTGCACCACAACAGAGCAAATTCTTCGAAACAACCTCAAAGTAGAGGTGCGAAGCATTTTTGGATATTAAAGGCCACGGAAAAGGTCAAAAAAACTACCGCGCAAGCAAGTTTCAAAGCGGCGGATAGCAAGACCGGTCTTTATAATTTGTACATTTACAAAAAGCATCACAGACAGGCAGGAGGGCGCCATGAAAATGAACATAGCAACGACGCTAAGTTCCGAGTTATCCGAAAGCATTTTAGATGTAAACTCACCTTAACCCCCTAACCGTTAATGCAACACATTTAAGGCATTAGTGCATACGGTATCAACATCAAGGGGGGCAGAACAATGTTTAAGAGCCTGAAACTCAATGCAAAACTTGTAATACTGTTTTTAATTGTCGGACTAATACCAATCATTATACTGTGGTTTTTGACTGACCAGAAATCCAGCAAAACCCTGAGCCAACAGGGTTTCAACCAACTTATATCCATAAGAGAAACAAAAAAGGCCGAAATAGAAAACTACTTCGAGACCATCCGCGGTCAGGTAAGCACAATGGCGGGCAACGGCATGGTGGTGGAGGCAATGGAGGAGTTCAACCGGTCGTTTTTTGCAATCGGCAAGGAGCTTAACGCAAGTGGCTCTGACATAAAAAAGTTCAAACAATCAGTATCCGGCTACTACTCAGGCGACTTTCTCGGCGAATTCAAAAACAAGACCGGCGAGACCATAAACACGGACAGCCTCATACCAACGCACAACTCATCCATTATACTACAGAACCTTTACATCTCTTCCAACCCAAACCAGCTTGGGAGCAAAGACAATCTCGTGGCTGCAAACGACGGCAGCTCCTACAGCCGGGCACACGCAAAGTACCATCCGGTTATAAGAGATTTTCTAAGTAAATTCGGCTACTACGACATATTCCTTGTAGAGCCGAAAACAGGTCATATTGTGTATTCGGTCTTTAAAGAGCTTGATTACGCAACCAGCTTAAAGACCGGTCCTTACAACGACACCAACTTCGCCCGGGTCTTTAACGACGCCCTTTCAAAGAAAAAAGGCGAAGCAAAACTCGAAGACTTCGCCCCTTACGCCCCAAGCTACAACGCTGCGGCCTCCTTCATAAGCTCCCCCATCTACGACGGAGCTAAGCTCATCGGGGTTCTCATCTTTCAGATGCCGATTGACAAGATAAACTCCGTTATGACAAGCGGCGAGCGCTGGAAAGACGTCGGTCTTGGCCTGACAGGAGAGACCTATATAGTTGGGGCAGACTTTAAGATAAGAAACGATTCACGCTTTCTTATCGAAGACAAAGAAAAATACTTAACCGCTCTTAGGGACGCCGGCATGGATAAAAAGGCAATAGAGCAAATAGACAGGACAGAAACTTCCATTTTACTTCAGGACGTTAAATCAACAGGCGCTAAAGAAGCCCTGGCAGGCAAAACCGACTCAAGAATAATTAAAGACTATCGAGGCGTACCTGTCTTGAGCGCTTACACACAGCTTCACATCGAGGACGTTAACTGGGCCATTCTTGCAGAGATAGATGAAGCAGAGGCATTTAAACCAATCAGCGAGCTAAGGAAAACAAGTGTAACCGTTGTTATCATAATGGCGGTCATAGTTTTTATTATCGGGCTTGTGGTTGCGCGCTCCATAGCAAGGCCAATAAGTGCGATGGCAGGGGCTGCCGAGCAGATCTCACAGGGTGACCTTGACGTAACCGTACAGTCAGACAGCCAGGACGAGATCGGTATCATGGCAAAGGCGTTTGGCGAGATGGTCGATTACCTCAAAGATATTGCCGGAAGCGCCGACGCAATTGAGCGCGGAGACCTCTCGGTCGAGGTTACGCCGAAGGGCGAAAAAGACGTGCTTGGCAATGCCTTTAAGAACATGACCGAGTACCTCCAGGGCGTCGCCGGCACCGCGGACTCAATTGAGCAGGGAGACCTGTCCGTCGAGGTTACGCTAAAAAGCGAAAAAGACGTGCTCGGTAACGCCTTTAAGAACATGACAATATACTTAAAAGACATGGCCGAGACGGCAAACTCCATAGAGCAGGGCGACCTTAACGTAGAGGTCACGCCAAAGAGCGAACGCGACGTGCTTGGCAACGCCTTTAAGAACATGACCGAGTACCTCCAGGGCATGGCCGGCACCGCAGACTCAATCGAGCAGGGAGACCTGTCCGTCGAGGTTACGCCAAAAAGCGAACGCGACGTGCTCGGCAACTCCTTTAAAAACATGACCGCATATCTCACGGGTATGGCAGATACGGCAAACTCTATTAAACGGGGAGACCTTAACGTCGATGTTCAGCCAAAGAGCGAACTTGACGTGCTTGGCAACGCCTTTAAGAACATGACCACATACTTGAAAGACATGGCCCACACTGCCGAGGCCATTGCCAAAGGCGACCTCAGAAAAGACGTTGTCCCAAACTCCGAGAGAGACGTGCTTGGCAACTCCTTTAAGAACATGATAGAGGGGCTGCGCGACATCATAGGGCAAGTAAGGAACGGGGCCGAACAGATAGCAACGGCTTCGGCCGAAGTGGCCGCAACAAGCGAGGAATCGAGCCGCAACAACGAGAGCGCCTCTGCCGTTGTCGAGCAGATCACCTCAGGCGTTCACGAGATGAGCGCTAACACGCAGAACGTGGCCAATTCAATCGAAGAACTCGTCATATCGGTCCAGAGCATAGCCGAAAACTCCAAAAAACTTGTTGACATCTCCACCAACAGCGCAGAGGTGGTTAACACGGGCAAGGAAGCGGTCGACCATTCCACGGCAGGGGTCACTAACATCACGGAGGTGATTAACGCCTCGGCCTGGACTATGAAGATGCTTGGTGAAAAAACAGATAACATAGGAAATATCGTCGAGGTCATAGACGACATAGCGGAGCAGACAAACCTTTTGGCCCTTAACGCGGCAATCGAGGCTGCCAGGGCCGGAGAGCACGGTATGGGATTTGCCGTTGTTGCGGATGAAGTCAGGAAACTTGCCGAACGCTCGGCAAAAAGCACAAAAGAAATATCCGAACTTATCTACGACATTCAGAAAGAAACCGCGGGGGCGGTCAAGGACGTCGAGAAAAACGTCAAGGTGGTTGACGGTGCGCTTGAACTGTCAAAGGAGGTCGTAAAAGCTCTCCAGGAAATCGAGACGTCAGTTACCGAAGTCACAAAGTACTCGACAGAGATTGGTTCGGCCACGGCACAGCAAGCAGGCGCTTGCGAAGAAATATCCACGGCAGTCGGCCAGCTTAACCAGGTCACGCAGGAGATAAGCTCCACAGGCACTACCTATGGCAGTGAAAGGGGTATGGAAAAACTACGCGAGATGGTACAGCAAAACGCGGCCTCCGCCTCCCAGCTTGCTGCTTCAAGCGAAGAGATGTCAAGACAGGCGGAGTCCCTTAACAAGGCCGCTGCCAAGTTCATCTTAAGCAACGACATGGCGCAAGACAAGGCACACAACTTATTAGAGGCCATGGAATAAAAGGGCAAAACCAACAATAGCAGGGATTGTGTGTGTGTTGCAAAAACAGCTTGTTTTCATTTTCAGGCATGACACGCAAACACACACACAACAAGCAGCGCCGGACTTTTACAGCAAAGAGAGCAGGTTGAAGGAGTTGTGCGCCATGGAAGTGCTTTGTAAACTCGCCCTGTAAAAAGCAGCGTCAACTACAAGCGGGCTTGCCTCGTCTTCACGAGCAAATAT
>CBDUXY010000180.1:0-5630 GCA_965371305.1 uncultured bacterium | reverse complement strand
AAGGTCTGTCCTTTGTATTTCTTTTTTTTCTGTCATTCCCGCTAACACGGGAATCCAGTATTTTTTCACCCTCCCCTCTGTCCCCTCCCAACAAGGGAGGGGAGGTATTGTTAATATCCCTGCGAAAGAAGGGTGTCTTGTCATTGCGAGGAGGCGGAGCCGACGAAGCAATCTTATCTTTAATTCCCTCTCCCCTTGGGGAGAGGGCTGGGTGAGGGGGTTTGATGTTTCGGCGCGGGGACGCACCGAAACATCAGATTTGTCCTAACCTATTGCTTACCTAATTCAAATGCCATATCCATAAAAGGTCCTATAGACTTCCCTAAAATTGCTAATCCGGCTTCGTGAGGAAAAGGGTATTTGTACTTGCTCTTTGCAGACCCGTTTAGGGCAAAATCATAACCCAAAATATTAACTACACAAAACATCTTATCCCTACATTCAATAATTACAGAATCCGACCTGAAAGGCCATTCGCCAGTATATTGTGATTTGTAAATCTTCTCTGTTGGCCAGCAACTCTTTAGGACTTTCTTTTCTGTTCGTTTTGACCATTTATCTTTTTTTGTCTGGAGTATTTTGACAGAACGTCTGTAATCCGTTGTGCCTAAGTCTCTGTCTGTTAATACAGCAAACGATGTGAATACAATAGAATTCTGTCGCAACTTACCTCCATGTTCTCCATGAGTAAACTGCATTGCTATTGCTCTAATAAATCTCTCCAGTTTTGCAATAATTTGACTGTTTACTCGTGGATAATAGTCGCGGTAAAGTGCTTCTGTATCGCTTGATGCAAAATAAGGTGCAGAATCTTCAATATTATTTTCCAAAGCTACCCACTCCTCCTTAGGGTCAATAGGAAGCTTATTACGTCCTGTAACCACATCAAGATTATAATAACGAGCGAATTTTCCGAACTCTGAAAGAATATGAATAATTTCACTCAAATTTTCATCATTTACAAGAAAAAAATAATCCTCTTTAGCTAGAAGGATTCTACTCTGATTAAAATAATCATTACAAATCGTTTCTTTTAGGTTAGACAAATCATGCCCAATATCTTTTAGAAATTGTGTGTCTGGAAATTTACCTTCTCTAGCTTCATAAACTAGGCATATATAGCATTTCATGAATCGTTCAATGCCACTTGCAAGTAATTGTTGTGGCAAATGATAGAAATCATTTACCATGTCTATCTCTTGCAGGTTACCAAAACCAGATTTTATTAATTTACACGCCAAATTTAATTCATCGTAGAGATATACTTCCTTATTTTTTGTATTCATTTCATTACCTCCATTGGCATTGCTAAAACATCTATTCTAATATCTAATGCCTCTGATAGTTTTCAATAAAAAAGGCAGACCTTTTAAGGGTCTGCCTTTTTTGAATTATTTTCTGCCACTCCCGTAAAAATCAATACACACACAGAACGTCAGAACAAAGCAGACCAAGGCGCGACGATGGCGAGGAGTGAGGCGTACTAAAAGTACACTGCAACGACGAGCCGAGGAAGCAACAAAGGTCTGGGCAGTTATGACGCTCTGTAAATCAACCGCACTCGGTATACCCACATCCGCGACATACCACACAGCCGTCTGCGTGTTCTACAGTGCCGCCGCAATCCGGGCACGCCCCGCGCTTAAACACGTCTGCCGCAAGAGTGAAGGAAAGTTCTTCGTGTCCAGTGTTCGCGCCTGCCTCGCGCACCCCTGCTGAACCGTGCAGGATCGAGCGGTTCCCGGTCGTAACCTTAAACCTCAAATACCACTCCATGGCCTGGGCCATCGCATCGGCGCAGGAAAGCACCTTACTGTTTCCAAACCCAACCGGCAGATGGCAACTGATGCCGCGCATCTGCTTGGCAATCTCCTCTGGCGCTATGCCGCCCTGAAGGGCAAGTGAGGCCATACGCCCTGTTGCCTCGCACTGAGACGTTGCGCACCCTCCGGCCTTACCCATCTGGGTAAATATCTCGCACGGCTTACCTTCCGGGTCTTCGTTAATCGTAACGTAGAGATTGCCGCATCCGGTCTTCATCTTCTTTGTTACTCCAAAGGCGACCTCGCCCCTTGGGCGCGCCTTCGCAGCGACTGGCTCTGGAATTACTTCCGCGCTCTCGGCCTTCGCCGTATCACTGCCGCGCGTCAGGACCTGACCTTCGCGCGAGCCGTCGCGGTATACGGTAACGCCCTTACAGTTAAGTTTATAGGCAAGCTCGTACACGTCCCTTACTTCCTCAACGGTAGCCTCTTTCGGGAAGTTGACTGTCTTGGACACGGCATTGTCCGTATACTTCTGGAACACGGCCTGCATCCGTATGTGCCACTCAGGGCTAATATCGTGCGACGTGACAAACACTTTCTTAATGTCTTCCGGTATCTCATCTATGTCGTGAAGCCCGCCTGTCTTTGCAACCTTTTTCATTATGTTAGGGCCGTAAAAACCCCTCTCGCGCATTATATCTTCAAAAAGCGAGTTAACCTCAAGCAGCTCGGTACCCTCCATAACGGTCCTTGTATAGGCAAGGGCAAAAAGCGGCTCGATGCCAGATGAACAGTTGCCTATGATGGAGATGGTCCCGGTAGGGGCGATAGTCGTTACGGTCGCGTTTCTGGTTTCGTTGTTTTTTTCACCCGTATCAAAGATAGAGCCTGAAAAATTAGGAAAAGCCCCGCGCTCGGCAGCAAGGCGGTTTGAGGTCTCCCTGCCTTTTTCCTGAATAAAACTCATAACCTTATCGGCAACGTCCAAGGCGGCCTCTGAATTATAAGGGACACCAAGCCTTATTAGCATATCTGCGAAACCCATAACGCCAAGGCCTATTTTTCTGTTTCCCCGCGTCATCTCTGATATTTCTTCAATCGGGTACTTGTTCATGTCTATGACGTTATCGAGAAAATGAACCGCTTTTTCCGTAACGCCGCCAAGCCTTTCCCAATCGACTTCGTACCCGCCCGAGCCGTTGCCGCTTGCGTGTTTTATCATGCGGCTCAGGTTAATGGAGCCCAGGTTGCACGATTCGTAAGGCAGCAGCGGCTGCTCTCCGCACGGATTTGTGGACTCTATCTCACCGATGTGAGGGGTTGGATTTTCATTGTTTATCCTGTCTATGAACACTATGCCGGGCTCGCCGTTTTGCCAGGCCTTTCCGGTTAATTTTTCAAAAAGTTCCTTTGCATTTGTCGAGCCGAGCACCTCGCCGGTGCGTGGGCTTTTAAGGGTATAGTCCTCGCCCTTTCCCACGGCCTCCATGAACTCCTCTGTAACGGCAACGGAGATATTGAAATTATTCAGGTGCGTATTGTCTTCCTTGCACGATATGAACTTTTCAATATCCGGATGATCCACTCTTAATATTCCCATGTTTGCGCCGCGCCTTGTGCCGCCCTGCTTTATGGCCTCGGTTGCGCTGTCAAATACGCTCATAAAAGAAATAGGGCCCGAAGATATGCCGGAGGTCGAACCTACAACGTCTCCGGAGGGCCGCAGCGAGCTGAAAGAAAAACCCGTGCCCCCGCCTGATTTATGTATAAGTGCCGTATGTTTAAGGGTCTCGAAAATACTTTCCATGGAGTCTTCCACAGGCAGCACGAAACAGGCTGAAAGCTGCTGCAGATCCCGGCCCGCGTTCATAAGGGTCGGAGAGTTTGGGAGGAACTCAAGCGAAGCCATCATTTTGTAAAACTCGTTTGCGAGACCGTCTATGTCGGCGTCTTTATCGTAGTTCTTGTCCGCCTGCGAGATATTAAGGCTCACCCTCCAGAGCATTCCCTCCGGGGTCTCTACGGCCTCTCCGTTCTTGTCTTTCTTCAGATACCTTTTTTCAAGCACCCTTCGTGCGTTTTCAGAGATCTCCGACTGCGCTGCAGGCCGTGAAATGGTTAAATCCGGGCTGCTTTTAACTGCAACCTTCCCTGCACTGTCCGTTATATTGCCCTCCATATTTCCCCGGCCTCCTTTTTGCATTCCGATATGCCCTTAAATGCTTAATAATAATAGAAAAAACACCATGTAGTAGTATGACCAACATTCAAACACAATATGTAGTGGCTGTCAAGAGAAAAATCGCACACACGCCAAGCCCCCAAATAACGGCACAAACTCGCGATTTTGATAATAGGCCGTGAAGAAACAAGCACGGTACGGCACTTTCTCGACACAAAAACGCCCTTCACATGCAGCAAAAAAAACCAACCCCTGCCGCCAGGGCACGGAGGAAATAACCGGGGTATAATACTTCTTGAAAAAAATCAAATATTTGCATATAGTTACACCTGCGGTGGGCGAATACAGCAAAAGGCTTTAGAACTTGCGGAACTAAAAAACAAAAGTAAACATTCTACCATTTGAAGTGCGCAAGCACCTGCGGTGGGCAAATACATTAACTGGCTTTTTTAGCTGACGGAACAGAGTTATTAACGCACGGCGTTCACTGTGTAGACACAACCGACAATTAACCAATGCGTAACATATTAAAAAGCGACATAAAAAAAGACGGAGCGCGAGTGCTGTTCATACTGGCGGCCCTTGTCATAGTAATAGCCGGGCTTCGCGAGGCTGCAACGTTTCTTGTGCCTTTTTTGCTTGCCGTATTCATCGCGGTCATATGCGCGCGCCCTCTTTTCTGGCTTAAGCAAAAGCGCGTCCCAACCGGCCTTGCTATCTTCATTATTGCCTTAACAGTGCTTGTAATAGGGCTTATAATCGTTGCCTTGATCGGCACTTCCGTAAACGACTTTACAAGAGACCTGCCTGTCTACCAGGCAAGGCTACAGGAAAAGGCCCGGCTCTTGCTCGCCCTGTTCCACAGGGCCGGCATAAACCTGCCCGACCAGGGCATAGTAGAGACTTTCGACCCAGGCGTCGCCATGAAGCTTGTCGCCGTCATGCTCAACGAGTTCAAAAGTGTCTTGACCAAAGGGTTTATGATAATGCTGCTGCTCATCTTTATCTTGCTTGAGGCATCGGGTTTTCCGGCCAAGATACGCCAGGCATTCGACACGCCCGAAGTTTCGCTCGGGTACTTCGACAAGTTCGTCTCAAACGTACAGCATTACATCGCCATTAAAACCCTTGTTAGCCTTGCAACCGGTATTATCATCACCATCTGGCTCTTTATCCTTGGCGTAGATTATCCTCTGCTGTGGGGGTTGCTTGCCTTTCTCCTGAACTACATACCGGCAATCGGCTCTATTATCGCTGCCGTCCCGGCAGTCCTGCTTGCCCTTATACAACTCGGACCTTTAAGTGCCGGCCTGACCGCCATCGGGTACCTTGTAGTCAACATGGCGGTCGGTAACTTTATCGAGCCCAAGATAATGGGTAAAGAACTTGGCCTCTCAACACTCGTCGTATTCATCTCTCTTATATTCTGGGGCTGGGTGTTCGGCCCTGTAGGGATGCTGCTTGCCGTACCGCTAACCATGATAGTGAAGATCGCCCTTGACAGCAACGAAGACACGCGCTGGGTAGCCGTGTTGCTTGGGAATTGAGCCGGGTGTTTAGGTGTGCAACACCGGTATCTATTTGGTGGGCACAGCCCACCCTACATGGCTTCTTGGGAATTGAGTGGAGTGTTTGGGTGCAAACCGTGACCTGAACCTATAGAACCTTAACGCATCTAAAAA